>NZ_NSKF01000041.1:0-21675 GCF_002287015.1 Kocuria sp. WN036 | reverse complement strand
GGCCCCGCCCTCGCCGAGCAGCCGGTCGAGCGCCGCGGGGTCGGGGTCCTCCCGCATGGCGGCGCGCACGGCGTCCTCGAGCCGGGCGAGGGTCTCGGCCACCGGGCGCGTGAGGTTCCCGGCGGTCTCGCGGGCGGCGGCCACGGCGGCGGCGACCGGCCGCGGCAGGCCCTCCCGGCGGGCCCGCACGGCGGCGTGGACCACGAAGCCCTGGACGGCCGCCGCGGTCTGCGCCTCGGGGTGCCCGTGGGTCAGGGCGGCGCCGTTGATGGCCAGGGGCGCGAGCGTGCGCCAGCCGACGTGGGGGAGCAGACCGAACGGCGAGGAGCGCAGCACCGGTCCGGCGCCCTTGGCCTCCGGCTGCAGGGGGCGCTCGACCTCGCCCATCCGGCCGGAGCGGAGGGCCGCCAGCACCGTTCCGTCCGGCTCCCGCACGGCGTGCAGGACCTCGTGCTCGTCGATCGGGCGGGGCAGGGGCCGCGGCGCCTCGGCCGGGTGGCGCTCGCCCTGGGTCCCCAGCCAGCGCAGGTAGGCCAGCCACAGGCACGCGGTCTCGTCGGCGCCGTGGCCCTGGTTCGCCCACTCGACGACCTCCTGCAGGGCGTCCAGGGTGTAGAGGGTCAGCTGGGTGGCGTCGGAGATCCGCAGCACCGCGCTGCCTTCGGCGTCGGCGGGGGCGTCCGCGCCGGCCGCCGCGGAGCGGGAGCGCGGACCGGAGCTCGCGCGGCCGCCCAGCGCGTCCCCGAGGGCTCCGCCCAGCAGGGCCGCGCGCACGGAGTCGGCGTACTCGGGCCAGGCGGGGTCGAGGCCGGCGACGGGCGAGAGCAGGGGTGCGGGCATGCGGTCAGTGTAGTCGGCGGCCGACACGGCCCGGGGCGGTTCAACCGCCCTTCAGGTCACTGTGGTTGCATGGCACGGGCGCCCGGCGCCCCGCCGGCACGGCACCCCCACCGTGCCGCCCCGATCCCTGAGGAGAAATCCATGAGTCACCACGTTCCCGGCACCACCGCGCGCCCCGGCGCCGACGGCGCCGACAGCGCCGTCCACGACGGCGCCGCCCCCGGCACGGCGGGCCTCGCGGCGCCCGTGCCCGTCGCCGCGCGCAAGGACACCGTGCCCGCCGGCGCCCCGGAGGCCGCGTCCGCGCCGGCCCAGTGGGCCGCCGAGTTCGCAGGGACGGCGCTGCTGGTCTTCGCCGGGCTGGGCACGGGCATGTTCGCCACCGAGGTCATCGACTCCGCGCTCGGCTTCGGTCTCGGCCTGGTCGCCGCGATCGTCGCCTTCGGGCACGTCTCCGGGGGGCACTTCAACCCCGCGGTGACGCTCGCCGCGGTCGTGGCCGGGCGCACGCCCGCACGGGCCGCGATCGGCTACGTGGTGGCCCAGGTGCTCGGCGCCCTGGCCGCGGCCGGCGTGCTGTGGGCGGTGCTCATCAGCCTGCTCGACTCCTCGACCACCGCGCAGGTCCTCGGCGCGGTCTCCAACGGCTTCGGGGAGAACTCCACCTCCCAGGCCGGGTGGACCACCGTGCTGCTCGTCGAGTTCGTGGCGACCGCCCTGTTCGCCCTCGTGGTCCTGGGCTCCACCGCGCCGCGGGCCAACGCGGTGCTCGCCCCCGTGGCCATCGGTGCGGCCCTCGCGTTCCTGCTCACGATCACCGCGCCGTTCGACGGCGGGTCGCTGAACCCCGCCCGCTCAACCGGCGCCGCCGTGGTCGCCGGCGCCGGCCACCTGGGCCAGCTGTGGCTGTTCTGGGTGGCCCCGCTGCTCGGCGGCCTCGTGGCCGGTCTGGTCCACCGCTCGGCGACGCTCTCCCGGCCGCGCCGCGGCGCCGGGGCGCCCGCCGCGGAGGAGGACGCCCCGGCAGCGGAGGCGACGCCCACCGCGTCCGCCGCGCCGGTCCGGGAGCGGTGAGCCCGCGGCCCTGCCGGGTCCGGCAGGGCCGCCGGATCCTCCGCCCGCCGCGGGGGACCGACGCTTTCCGTCATCCTCCGGACGGCGGGGCTAGGCTGGTCCGTGCCCGGCCGCGGTCGGGAGGATGCGGAGGTACCTCGTGAGCAGTGCGCGCGCCGCCGAGCCCCTCGGGGGTTTCAGCACGGCCGCCCGCTCGCCCCTGGCCGACTCCCGGGAGCTCGCCGCCGTCAGCGGCGCGCTGTACCCCGTGCTGACCCTGCTCGTGCGGCTGCCCCAGACCATGGTGCCCCTCGGCGTGCTGACCACGGTGGCGCTGATCTCCGGGTCCCCGGCCCTGGGCGCCTTCTGCGCCGCCGCCGTGACGTTCGGCTCGGCGGTGTGCGGGCTGGCCATGGGCGCGGCCGCCTCGTGGCGCCGGCGCCAGCTCGGCCTGGTGCTGCTCACCCTCGTGAACCCGCTGGTGGTGTGGTGGCTCGTGCGCCGGCTCCCGGACCTCGCCGCCGACCCCGGGGCGGCCCCCGCCCAGCTGGTGCTCCCGTGCCTGCTCGCCGGGCTCGTGCTGCCGCAGATGGGCGTGGCGTGCCGGCTGCGCTGGTGGTCCCTGCTGCGCCGGGACTCCCGGGAGGACCTCTTCGACACCGCGCTGCGCCACGAGAGCGTCATGGACTCGCTGGCCACCGTCCTGGCAGCCGCGGTGACCGGGCTCGTGGCCGTGACCCTCGGGCCGGTGGCCGTGCTGGTGCTCGCGGCCACCCTGACCCTCGTGGGCACCACCGTGTTCCTGCTGCACTGCTCGGCCCGCCTGCCGCGGGGGCTCATCCACTTCCTGCCGCCCGTCGCGGCCGCACCGAACCGGGCGGCCCGCAACCGCCGCCGCCGGGCGCGGCAGCTCCGGCTGCTCCCCGTGCTGGGGATGGGGGCGCTGGGGGCCCTCGTGGGGTCGACCCTGGGAGCGGTCCTCGTCTTCGCGACCGCCGTGGACGCGGTGGTCTCGGTCAGCTGGCTGTACGCGGTCTCGGGGTTCACCTCGGCGCTGGCCGCGGTGGCCGCGTCCGCCCGCACCGAAGAGCTGCGGCTGTGGAACCGCTGGGTGGCGGCGGCCGCCGGGGCCGTGCTCGCCGCGATGCTCCTGACCATCCCGGACGACTCCGCGGGGATGGTGGTCGTGCTGGCGCTGGCCGGGCTGACCACCGGGCCGTGCCTGGTGGCGGTCTACGAGATCGCCCGGCTCGTGGCCCTGAGCTCCCGGGTCACGGCCCTGACCACCGTCATGACCGCGATGATGAGCGTGGGGCTGACCGGGGGGCTCGCCCTGTCCGGGTGGTGGGGGGAGTCCTGGGGCTACCGGAGCGCCGCACTGGTGCCGGTGCTCTCCGCGGCGGTCCTGCTGGCCACGGCCCTGACCTTCGTGCACCGCTGGCGGCGCATCGGTCCCGGGGACCTCTGAGCCCACCGGGCCCGGGACAGTGCCGGCAGGGGCACCGCCGCCCCGGGCCACCCGCCGGGCCCGGAGGCCGCGGCGGGTGGCCGGGGTCGCGGTCAGTGGCCCCGGTCGATCCACTCCTTGAGGTGCGGGGCCTCGGCGCCGATCGTGGTGGTGTCGCCGTGGCCGGTGAGCACCTCCGTGGACTCGGGCAGCGTCAGCAGCCGCTCGCGGATGGAGTCCACGATCGTGGGGAAGTCCGACCAGGACCGGCCCGTGGCGCCGGGACCGCCCTGGAACAGGGTGTCCCCGGAGAACAGCACCCCGCCCTCGCCCAGGCCCGGGGCCCAGAAGCACACGGACCCGGGGGAGTGGCCCGGGGTGTGCAGCGCGGTGAGGGTCGTCCCCGCCACGGTGAACTCGTCCCCGTCGGCGATCGCCGCGTCGAAGGGCGTCTTCGGGTAGACCTGCTCCCACAGCACCGTGTCCTCCGGGTGCAGGTGGATCGTCCCGCCCACCTGCCCGGCCACCTCCTTGACGGAGCGGATGTGGTCGTCGTGGGCGTGGGTGAGCAGGACCGCGGTCACCGTGCGCCCGGCGACGGCCTCCACCACCGCGGCGGGGTCGTGGGCCGGGTCGATCACCACGCACTCGTCGTCGTCGCCCACGATCCACACATTGTTCTCGACGTCCCAGGTCCCGCCGTCGAGGGAGAACGTCCCGGAGGTGACCAGCCGGTCGATGCGGGCCCGGCCGGCGCCCGCGGCGGGCCGCACCGGGACGGCGCCGCGGTCGGCGGGGTGGGCGCGCTCCCGGTCGGGCAGGGCCTCGCCGTCGTGGCCGTCGACGGCGCTCATCGGCCGAGCTCCACGACGGAGCGCAGCACCTTGCCGGCGGTCATCCGCTCGAAGGCGGGCTCGACGTCCTCGATCCCGATCCGTTCGGTGACGAAGCCGTCGAGGTCCAGCCGGCCCAGCCGGTACTGGTCCACGAGCATCGGGAAGTCCCGGTTCGGCAGGGTGTCGCCGTACCAGGCGGACTTGATGGCCCCGCCGCGGCCGAAGACCTCGTCCAGCGGGATCTCCCACGTGGTGCCGGGGGCGGGCACGCCCACCAGGACCAGCCGTCCGGCGAGATCGCGGGCCTCGAAGGCCTGCTGGAAGGTCGCGGCGACGCCCACGGCGTCGACCACGACGTCGGCGCCGTGCCCGCCCGTGAGCTCCTGGATCGCCGCGACGGGGTCCTGCTCCTTCGAGTTCACCGTGTGGGTGGCGCCGAACTTCTGCGCCGTGGCGAGCTTCTCGTCGTCGAGGTCCACGGCGATGATCGTGGTGGCCCCGGCGAGCTGGGCCCCGGCGATCGCCGCGGTGCCGACGCCGCCGCAGCCGATCACGGCCACGGACTCCCCGCGCCGGACGTTCGCGGTGTTCAGGACGGCGCCGATGCCGGCCATCACGCCGCAGCCGAGCAGGCCGACCGCGGCGTACTGGTGGTCCTCGAGCTCGCCCTCGATCTTGGTGCACTGACCGGCCGCGACCAGGGTCTTCTCGGCGAACGCCCCGATGCCCAGGGCGGGGGAGAGCTCCGTGCCGTCGGCGAGCGTCATCTTCTGGGTGGCGTTGTGGGTGGCGAAGCAGTACCAGGGCTCGCCCCTGCGGCAGGCTCGGCACTCCCCGCACACGGCGCGCCAGTTGAGGATGACCTTGTCCCCGACGGCGACCTCGGTGACGCCCTCGCCGACCGCGGCGACCACGCCGGAGGCCTCGTGGCCGAGCAGGTAGGGGTAGTCGTCGCCCACGGCACCGACCTTGTAGTGCAGGTCGGTCTGGCAGACCCCGCAGGTGAGGACGTCCACGAGCGCCTCCCCGGGCCCGGGGTCCGGGACGAGGATCGTCTCGAGGGTGGCTGGTGCGTTCTTCGCCGTGACGACGACGGCTCTGACCTCGTGCATGAGTGGGACCTTCCTGCGGACGACGTGACGGTTCCGGTCCGGAACACCGCTCCCCAGTCTAGGGAAGGACGCCGGGGGCGCGCGGTGCGGCGCCGGAGCGCGGCGGCCACGGTCCGGGCAGAACGAAGCGGCGGACCCGTGGATCAGCACCACGGGTCCGCCGCCGGGGTCGGCCGTCAGCTCCTGCCGGAGGCCTTGTCGGCGTCCTTCCCGGAGTCGTCCGAGGAGTAGTCGAGGTGCTCGTGCTCGAGGCGCAGCTTCCGGCCCTGGTCCACGAGCTTCTCCGCCTTCTTGTCCTTCTTGTCGACCTGACGGGTGTCGCGCGGCGGGAGTTGGATGGTCTCCTCGGCCTTGATCCCGCCCTGCAGCTGGCGGCCGCGCTCCACCTCGGCGTCGATCTCCGCGCCCAGCAGCAGCACGTTGTTGATGATCCACAGACCGAGCAGCAGGACGATGACGGAGCCGATGATGCCGTAGGTGGCGTTGTAGGACGCGAAGTTGACCACGTACCAGGTGAACGCCGCCGCGGCCACGGCCGCCACGACCAGGGCGACGATCGAGCCCATGCTGATCCAGCGGAACTTGGGCTGCTGGACATTGGGGGTGAAGTAGTAGAGCACCGCGATGAGGACGATGGCGAGGAGCACGATGACGGGCCACTTGGCGATGTTCCACACCGTCACGGCCGTGGCGCCGAGGCCCACGAGGTCGCCCACCCACTGGGCGACGCCGCCGGAGAGCAGCACCATGAGCATGATGAGGACCACGATGAGGACCAGCATCAGCGTGACGAGGAGGTTCACCGGCCGCAGCTTCCAGATGGGCCGTCCCTCCTCGACCTCGTAGATGCGGTTCATGGCCCGGCCGAAGGCCCCCGTGTAGCCGGAGGCGGTCCACAGTGCGCCGACGATGCCGACGACGAGGGCGAGCCCGGCGCCCGTGCTGGTGGTGAGGTTGTTGATGGGCTCCTCGAGGAGGGTCACGAGCGCCGCCGGTGCGTACTGGTCGAGGAAGTCCAGGATCGCCTGGGTGGTAGCCTCGCCCTGGCCGAACACGCCGAGCAGGGACACGATGGCGAGCAGCGCGGGGAAGAGGGAGAGCACCGCGAAGTACGTCAATGACGCGGCGAGGTCGGTGCAGTCGTCCTTGGAGAACTCGGAGATCGCACGCTTGACGACGTAGCCCCACGAGGGCTTGCTGATCTCGGTGGGACTGTCCGGCTTGCGGGGATCCTCGGGATCCGGTGCGGTGCGCTCCTTGGAGCGGCTGTCCTGGGTGGTGTCCTGGGCCATGCTGCGTCCTTCGCGGTCGGCCGCCGGGTGCAGCGCGCGGGCTCCGGCCGGCGGCGGGGCGTGTGGGGGATGTCTCGTGGATCAGTGTACTGATGAATCGCCCCCGTGAGCGACAATGGAGCGGACGGGCCACCGGTCCGCCGCACATCCCCCCCGACCAGGAGGCCCTTCGTGCCCACCACCCGGCGCACCGTTTCCGCGGAGGTCGACTTCGCCTCGGAGACCGACCACCTGGCGGTGTTCTCCCTCGCGGCCGCCCGCCCCGGCGGAGGCGCCCGCCCCGGCGAGCACCTGAGCCTGCGCGTGGACGGGACCGAGGTCGCGCTCGAGGAGGCGGAGGACCTGCACGGCACGCGGCTGCACCTGGCCCGGGTGCCGGGCGGCACGCAGTGCACGGTGTCCTATGCCCTGGAGCTGGACGGCCCGGCGGGGTCACCGCCTCCGGCGGAGCCGGTCGACTTCGTCCGCTACACCCGGCCCAGCCGGTTCTGCCCCTTCGACGAGATGGCCGGCACCCCCGACGCCTTCTTCCCCGGGGCCCGCGGCGGCGGCTACGAGACGCTCCAGCGGGTGCGGGACTGGGTGCACGAGCACCTGGACTACGTGGTCGGCTCCTCGACGGCCACCGACACCGCGGTGCACACGTTCCTCACCCGGCAGGGCGTGTGCCGGGACTACGCCCACCTGCTGATCACCCTGCTGCGGGGACTCGGGGTGCCGGCGCGGCTCGTGTCGGTCTACGCGCCCGGACTGTCCCCCATGGACTTCCACGCGGTGGTCGAGGCCTGGCACGACGGCGCCTGGTACGTCCTCGACGCCACCGGGCTCGCCCCGCGCACGGAGTTCGTGCGCATCGCCACGGGCGCCGACGCCTCCGAGACGGCGTTCATGACCACGCTCCAGGGGGAGATCACGCTGGGCGGGATGCGGGTGTCCGCGGAGTCCTCCGTCCCCGGCCGCGAGGACCCGAGAGCCAGGGTCGTCCTCCCGCTGTAGCGCGGCTCAGAGCTCGTTGACGGCTTCCCGCAGGCGGTCGGCGAGCCGGGTCAGGATGCGCAGCTCCTCCGGGTCCAGGCCCGCGGACATCAGCTCGTGCACGTGCACCCGGAACTGCTCGGCGATCTGCACCTGCATCTGCCGGCCCCGGTCGGTCAGCCGGATCCGCAGCCCTCGCAGGTCCTGCGGGTCCTGCCAGCGGTGCACCAGCCCCTTGAGCTCGAGACGCTCCAGCATCCGGCTGAGACTCGACTGGGTGAGCAGCACGTACTCGTTGAGCTCGTTGAGCCGCATGCCGGCCTCGTCGGAGCGGGAGAGGTTGAAGAGGACGTCGTACTCGCGGGCGGAGAGCTCCGCGAACTCGGGTTGGCGCTGGAGACGCCGCATGACCGTCACCTGGGCCCTGAAGAGGGCCTCCCAGGCGTCGGCGCTGTTCTGCACACGATCTGTTTCTCTGCGGGTCACAGGATAATGCTACGGCCCGGTTACATCGGTGCACCGGGCCCCGGTGTCCCCCCTTTCGGGGGATGCCTCCCGGGGGCTCCCGGCACGCCGCCCGCTCCACAGCACCGAATCCCCCTGTGACCAGCGGCGATGATACCTTCTGCACCCTGCGGACGGGGAGTGACCGGGGTGCGCCCGCGAGTTTTTTCAGAAGCAAACGTCCACGAAAGAGCGCACGGTGACGAGTGTCACGTCACCTTCTGCGGGCGCCGCGCCCCGGGGCCGCGGCCAGCGCCGCGATCCGCTCCTCCCGGCGCCGGAGCCGCGCCTCCTTGCGCGCCTCCACGAGCCGGTACAGCACCGGCACGAGCACCAGGGTCAGCAGGGTCGAGGAGATCAGCCCGCCGATCACCACGACCGCCAGCGGCTGGGAGATGAAGCTGCCCTGCCCCGTGATCCCCAGCGCCATGGGCGTCATCGCCAGGATGGTCGCCAGGGCCGTCATCACGATGGGGCGCAGCCGGCGGGTCGCCCCCTTCTCGATGGCCTCCTCCAGGTCCATGCGGTGCTCCCGGCCCCGGTACTGGTTGATGAGGTCGATCAGCACGACCGCGTTGGTCACCACGATGCCCACGAGCATCAGCACGCCCACCAGCGAGGCGAGGCCCAGCGGCACCCCGGAGGCCAGCAGCGCGAGCACCGCGCCCGTCGCCGCGAAGGGGATCGAGACCAGCAGGACCAGCGGCTGGACGAGGGACTTGAAGGTCGCCACGAGCACCACGTAGACGATCGCGATCGCGGCGAGCACGGCGAGGCCCAGCTGCCGGAACGTGGTCTCCTGCTCCGTGGCGGCCCCGCCCAGCTCGGCCGCCGCGCCCTGCGGCAGGTCCAGGCCCGCGAGCGCGTCCCGGACCTCCGCGCTCGTGGCGCCGAGGTCGTCGCCGCCCGGGGTGACGGCCACGGTGGCGGTGCGCTGGTCGTTGCTCGAGGTGATGGTCTCGACCGTGAGCGCCTCCTCGACCTCGGCCAGCTCGTCGAGGCGGACGGTCCCGCCCGCGGCCGGCACCGGCAGGGCGCGCAGCGCCTCGAGGTCCTCGACGGCGCGGCCCTCGCCGATCGTCACCGCCACCGAGTCGGCGTCCAGGTCGATGGACCCGGCGGGGAGGGGGTTCACGGTACCGGCGAGCGCCCCCGTGACCTGCTCCTCGCTCAGGCCGCGGGCGGCGGCGGCCGCCCGGTCGACCGTGACCACGACGGTGGGCTGGGTGGCGGCCAGGTTGCTCGTGACCTGCCCGGCGGAGCCGAGCCCCCGCATGGCCCGCACCACGGCGTCGTCGGCCTCCGCCAGCGTCGCCTGGTCCGTGGCGGTGACGGAGATCTCGACGTCGTTGCTCGTGAAGCCCTGGGCGCCCCGCACCGAGAACTCGCCGGCGCCGTCCAGCCGGTCCAGGCGCTCGCCGACGGTGCGGCGCAGCCGCTCCTGGTCGACCGCGGCGTCCGTCGTCACGGAGAACGTGGCGCTGTTGGTGCCGCTGCCGGGCAGGAACGCGGAGAAGCCGCCGCCGGGGCCCATGGTGACCTGGACGTCCTCGATGCCCTCGGTCCAGTCGAGCACCTCCTCGGCGCGGCCCGCCTGCTCGGAGGTCACCGCGAGCGCGGTGCCGGGCGGCAGGTCCTGTTCGATCGTCATGGTGTTCTGCCCGGTGTCCCCGAGCAGGTTGGTGGGCAGCACCGGCAGCAGGGCGGCCGTGCCGCCGAGGATCAGGACGCTCACCCCGAGGGTGGCCCACGGGTGGCGCTGCGTGCCGCGCAGGACCGGCAGGTAGCCCTGGGCCAGCCGGGGCGGCGTCCCGGCCGCGGCGCCGGGCGGGGGACCGGCTGTGCCGTCGGCCCAGGGGGCGGGGCGCCCCGCCGGCGCCCGGCGGGCCCGCCGCGCGAGGCGGGGGTCCCGGAGGAACCAGAACGCCAGCACGGGCACGATGGTCAGGGACACCACGAGCGAGGACAGCAGCGCGATGGTCGTGGTCAGGGCGAAGGGCCGGAACAGCTCGCCGGTCACGTCCCCCACGAACGCGATGGGCACGAACACCGCGACCGTGATGAGGGTGGAGGCGGTGATCGCCCCCGCGACCTCGCGCACGGCGGTGAGGATGGCCCGGCGCTTCGCGTTGGCGGGGTCGGTGCTCAGGTCGACCGTCCCGTAGTGGCGCTTGATGTTCTCGATCACCACGATCGAGTCGTCCACGACCCGCCCCACGGACAGGGTGATGGCCGCGAGGGTCAGCAGGTTCAGCGAGTAGCCCAGGGCGTTGATCCCGATGAACGTGGCGAGCAGGGACAGCGGGATGGAGATCGCGGTGACCAGGGTCGAGCGCAGCGACGCCAGGAACACCAGGATCACGAGCACGGCGAACGCGAGCCCCAGGAGACCCTCGACCGTGAGGTCCTCGATCGACTGCTCGATGTAGGGGGCCTGGTCGAAGACCGCCGTGATCTCGGCGCCGTTGCCGAGGTCCTCCTCGAGCTCGGGGATCATCTCGCCGACCGCCTGGGAGATCCCGACCGTGTCCCCGTCCGGGGTCTTGGTGACGGACAGGGCGAGCGTCGGGGCCCCGTTGGTGCGGGTGATCGAGGTCTGCTCCTGCTCGGCGAGCTCCACGGCGGCCACGGCGCCCACCGTGGTGGGCTCGGCGCCGTCGGGCGCGTCCTCGGGGAGGGGCAGCGGGACGTTCTCCACGGCCTCGAGGGAGTCGAGCGGGGAGCCGGCCTGGACGGGCAGGGTCGTGGCCCCGTCGTCCACGGTGCCCACGGGCACCAGCCCGCCGCTCTCCTCCAGGGCGGTGCGGATGTCCGCGGGCGTGGCGCCCGCCCGGGCGAGGTCGGCGCGGTCCGGCAGGATCGAGACGACCTGCTCGGGGGCGCCGCTGACCTCGGCGGAGCGCACGCCCTCGATCCGCTGCAGGTCCGGGACCGTGAGCCGTTCCAGGTCGGCGGCGAGCGGGCTGAGGTCCTCGTCGGAGGACACGGCCAGGAAGACGATGGGGAAGTCGGCGACGGAGCCGGCGAACGCGGTGGGCTCGACGTCGTCGGGCAGCTGGGTCCGCACGTTGGAGATCGCCCGCTCCACCTGGTTGCGGGCCCGGTCCAGGTCGGTGCCGTACTCGAAGCCGAGCCGGATCTCGGACAGTCCGCTGCGCGAGGTGGACGCCGAGCTCTCGAGGCCCTCCACGATGTTGAGCGCCCGCTCCAGGGGCCGGCCCACCTGCTCGTCGACGACCTCCGCGGACGCGCCGGGCATCGCCGAGACCACGCTGATGGCGGGGATCTCCAGGGACGGGATGAGCTCCTGCTTCATGGAGCGCATGCTGAGCACCCCGAAGAGGGCGACGAACAGCGTGATGAGCACGATCAGGGCGCGGTTGGCCATCGACGCGCGGGCGAGGAGAAACACTCGTGCTCCTTGGGGAGGGATGGGCGAGGGCGTCCCGGCCGGGCCGGGGCGCACGCCCCTCAGCGTACCGCCGCGTACCGACAGGTCACCCGGGCCTGCTGGGCCGGGGGGCCGGGGCGGACCGGACGACGACGAGGCCCCGGACCGGTCGGTCCAGGGCCTCGTCGCGCGGGCACCGCGGCGTGCGGCGCGGTGCCCGTCGGGGCGGTGTCAGCTGATGCCGAGCACCTGGGCGGTGCGGCCCATGACCTCGTCCGCGAGCTGCGGGTTGTCGTTGAGCTTCACGCCGTAGGAGGGGATGAGCTCCTTGATCCGCGGCTCCCACCCGGACATCCGCGCCGGGAAGGACTTCGCCAGGAGGTTGAGCATGATGGGCACCGCGGTGGACGCGCCGGGGGAGGCTCCCAGCAGGCCGGCGATGGAGCCGTCCGCGGCGGTGATCAGCTCGGTGCCGAACTGGAGCACGCCGCCCTTCTGCTTGTCCCGCTTCATGACCTGCACGCGCTGGCCGGCCTCGATCAGCTCCCACTGCGAGCCGTCGGCGGTCGGGTAGAACTGCTGCAGCGCCTCGACCCGCTGGCCCTTGGACTTGGCCAGCTCGCTCAGCAGGTACTTCACGAGATCCAGGTTGGCCAGGCCCGCGCGGGTCATCGGGTAGAGGTTGTGCGGGCGCACGGACAGGGGCAGGTCCAGGTAGGACCCCTGCTTCAGGAAGTTGGGCTTGAACCCGCCGTAGGGGCCGAACAGCAGCGCGCGCCGCCCGTGCTCGTAGCGGGTGTCCAGGTGCGGGACGGACATGGGCGGGGCGCCCACGGAGGCCTGGCCGTAGACCTTGGCGTTGTGCTGGGCCGCCACGTCCTCGTCGGAGTTGCGCAGCCACAGGCCGGAGACCGGGAACCCGCCGTAGCCCTTGGCCTCCCGGATGCCGGACTTCTGCAGCAGCGGCAGGGCGCCGCCGCCGGCCCCCACGAACACGAACTTCGCGCGCACGAGCCGGTCGCCCTCGGTGTTGAGGCGGTTCTTGACCCTCGCCACCCAGGTGCCGTCGCCCTGCCGGTCGAGGTCCGTGACCTGCTGGCCGTAGCGCACCTCCCCGCCCCGGGCCTGCAGGTGGGCGACCTGCTGCCGGGTCAGCTCGCCGAAGTCGACGTCGGTGCCCTCGGGAGACCAGGAAGCCGCCACGCGACCCGCGCCGCGGCCGTGCATGGTCAGCGGCGCCCACTCCGCGATCTTCTCACGGTCCTCGGTGTACTCCATGCGCTCGAAGAGCTTGTTCGGCTGCAGGGCCTCCCAGCGGCGGCGCAGGTAGTCGCTGTGCGCGTCGCCGAAGACGAGGGACATGTGCGGCACCGGGTTGATGAAGGAGCCGGGCTCGCGCAGCTTGCCCTCCGACACGAGAGAGGCCCAGAACTGGCGGGAGAGCTGGAACTGCTCGTTGATGCCGAGCGACTTCTCCGGGCTCACGGACCCGTCGGCGGCCTGGGGCGCGTAGTTGAGCTCGCAGAGCGCGGAGTGGCCGGTGCCGGCGTTGTTCCAGACGTTGGAGCTCTCCGCGCCCACCTGGTCGAGGCGCTCGAGCATCGTGATGTCCCACTGCGGCTCGAGCTCCTTGAGGAACACGCCGAGGGTGGCGCTCATGATGCCTCCGCCGATCAGGAGGACGTCGGTCGATTCCGTTGTCTGAGGTGATGTCACAGTCGATGCTCCCGTTGAACGCCCGGCGCTGCGCCGGTGAATGGTCGGGATCAGACTATCGCCACGCCCGGACGAACCCCGAATGCGGCCGGGCGCGCGCCGGGGCCGGTGCTCACGGCGCGGCGCCGAGGTCCACCCGGTTGAAGACCTCGTTGCCGGTGGAGCTCAGGGGGAAGGACGTCACGGAGTCCCCGACGGCGACCGCGGAGATCGGGTGGGCCAGCGGGACGGCGGGCAGCAGCCGCGAGACGCGGTTGTTGATCGACACGTACGCGCTCGAGCGGTCCTCGCCGTCGGGTAGTGCCGCCGCGCGGTTGACGGCGCCGAACAGTGACACGGCGTCCACGCCGAACTCCCCGCGGGGGGCGCCGAACAGGGCGGCCGTGAAGTAGTCCGGGTCGCGGTAGCCGCCGTTGAGGCCGAGCAGGTGCAGGGCGTGGTCGCCCTCCGGGTCCTGGACCTGCTGCACGTAGCCGTCCGACCAGTCCACCGGGACGGGCTCGATCACGAACCCCGCCCGCACGAGCTGGGCCGCGATGTCGGCGTAGATCTTCTCGGGCTCCTGCATGTAGGTGCGGGAGGTGCCGCGGGGGTAGTAGAACCGCAGCGGCTCGCCGGCGTAGGAGGACGCCGCCAGCAGCTCACGCGCCCGCTGCGGGTTGTAGGACGGGACCTGCAGGTCGGTCCCGTCCATCGCGAAGCGGGCGGGCAGGAACTGGTTCGCCACCCGGGTGCCGTCGGGGTAGTGCTCGCGCACGATCGCGCCGCGGTCCACGGCGGCGGCGATCGCCTCCCGCACCTCGGGGTCGTCCAGGGGCTCCACGTCCTGGTTGATGCCGAGGTAGGACACGGAGTACGGGTCGCGCTGGAGGACCTGCACGCCCTCGCGCGCGAGCGGGGCGAAGGAGTCCAGGCCCACCTGGTCGTAGCCGTCCACCTGGCCGAGGCGCAGCGCCACGTAGCGCAGCTCCGGCTCGGCGATCGTGCGGAACTCGAGCCGGCCGATGTCCCCGAGCTCGCCCCAGTAGTCGGGGTTCGCGACCAGCACCACGTTCGTCCCGTCCCCCGACTCGTAGCGGAAGGGGCCGGTGCCCACGGGGTGCGTCTCGTGCGTGCCGGCCGCCAGGGCCGCGGGGGACGCGATCCCGAACGCGGGCTGCGTCAGCGCCCGGAGCAGGGGCGTGTGCGGCGCGGTCAGCGAGAGCTCCACCGTGGACTCCGACGCCGCGGCGCACCCCGCGTAGAGGGAATCGATGCCGGGGGCGCCGGTGCGCAGGACCGTGGCGAAGGGGGTCCGTGCCCCGTCGGTGGCGAGGGCCTCCCAGCGCTCGAAGTTCGCGCACACCGCCGCCGCGTCCAGGGCGGTGCCGTCGTGGAAGCGCACGTCCCGGCGGAGGTCGAAGGTGTAGGTGAGCCCGTCCTCGGAGGTCTCCCACGACCGCGCCAGGGCCGGCACCGCCTCGCCCGTGGAGGGGTCGGCGGAGACGAGCCCCTCGAGCATCTGGGCCCCGATCCGGGACGTCTCCAGGATGTTGACCGTGGCCGGGTCCAGGGTGGGGGCGGCGGCGGCGTTGGCGAACACGAACTCCCCGCTCGGCACGGACCGGGCGGCGGTGGGGGTGCCGGGCCCCTCGCCCGCGGGGGCGCACCCGCCGAGGGCGAGGAGCCCCGCGACGAGCGCGAGCGCGGCCGCGGTGCGGGGGGTTCGCCTGGGCGCCATGGGTCCTTCGCCGCCTCACCGGATCGGTCGTGGGTGTCGTCGTGGGCCGGCCCCGGGGCGTGCCCGGGGACGGCGGGGTGCGCGAGGCGGGACTCGAACCCGCACGCCGGTCAGGGCACAGGAACCTAAATCCTGCGTGTCTGCCAGTTCCACCACTCGCGCCGAAGGGGCCCGTCGGGGCCCCCGCCCATCCTAGCCTCAGCCCTCCAGGCCGAGGTCGCGGCGCAGCTTCGCCACGTGGCCCGCGGCGCGCACGTTGTACTGCGCGAGCTCCACCTCGCCCTCGGGCCCGACCACCACGGTGGAGCGCACCAGGCCCTCGTAGGTCTTGCCGTAGTTCTTCTTCTCGCCCCAGGCGCCGTACGCCTCGGCGACCCGGTGGTCCGGGTCGGAGAGCAGGGGGAAGGTGAGGGACTCGGCGTCGGCGAACCGCGCGAGGGCCTCCGGGGAGTCCGGCGAGATGCCGAGCACGGCGAACCCGTCCGCGGCGAAGCGCTCCAGGCTGTCGCGGAAGTCGCACGCCTGCGTGGTGCAGCCGGGGGTCGAGGCCTTCGGGTAGAAGTAGACGACCACCCGCCGCCCGCGGTGGTCGGCGAGGGAGACGGTCCGGCCCTGGGCGTCGGGCAGGGAGAAGTCGGGGGCCGGGCTGCCGGGTTCGAGACGTGCTGCCATGGGGATGTTCCTCCGTCGGGTCGGTGGTGCCGTCCGGGCCGGGCCCGGGCGAGGGTCGGGTGCCGCGGGACGGCCCCGGACCACGAACACTACCGGCGCTCGTCCCGGTGGTCCCGGCGGTCCCGGGGGAGCGCTGAGGACCGCCGCGGATCCGCCCGCGAAGAAATGCTCGTCAGTTTGCTTAGCATGGTGCTGTATTCCGTGGTGCAGGTCGGTAGACTGCTTTGCATGCCTTTCACCACTCAATGGCCGACCAACCGACTGCTCTCCACCGCGGCCCGGCTCGTGGAGCACGCGTGGAACGAGCGCCTGGCCACGCTCGGGGTGACCCACGCGGGCGTCATGGCGCTGGACGTGCTGAAGACGGCGGGGAGCATGACGCAGGCCCAGCTGGCGCACCGCGTCCGGGTGCAGGCCCAGACCATGGGCAAGACGCTGCACCGGCTCGAGCTGCACGGCCACGTCAACCGGTCCAAGAACGTCCACGACCGCCGCAGCCACCTCGTGTCGATCACCCCGGAGGGCCTGCGCATCCTCGAGGCCGCCACCCAGCTCGAGGACGAGCTGGTGGACCACGGGCTGCTCACGGACGAGAACCTGCGCCGCACGCTGGCCGACATCATCACCACGCTCGGCGGCGCCCGCTGGAAGCTGCGGGTCCAGCCGGACGGGACCGTCACCGACGCCGGGTCCGCCGACGCGACCACGCCCGAGCAGTCGCGCGACATCGCCGAGGCCGGCACGGTGGGGGACACCGCGTCCTGAGACGGCCGCGGCCCGCGGTCCCGGCACGGACGGGCGCGGGGCGGGTCGGCACGGGGTCGAGGACGACCCCGGCACGAGGGCGCGCGAGGTCGCCGGACGGCGGCCTCCGGCGGGAGCACCCGGGGCACGACGACCCCGGGTTTTTTCGTGCCCGCGGGCCGCCGTGCCCCGGGGACGACGAAGGACCCCACCGCGGTGCTCCGCGGTGGGGTCCTCCTGTGGTGCGCCCCCTCGGACTCGAACCGAGAACCCATTGATTAAGAGTCAATTGCTCTGCCAATTGAGCTAGAGGCGCTGGTGGTGCGGCAAGAACACTAGCACGCTCCCGGCCCGGGGCCGAATCGCGCCGGCCGGCTTCCGCCGGGTCCCGCCTCGCAACGAGAAAGTACTCTACCAGCTCGTCCCGCCTTGTCCATTCCGCCGCCGCCGTCCGGACGGCGGCGGCGTCTAGCATGGCCGTCATGCCCTCCGCACAGACCCCCGCGCCGTCCGCCCCGTCCGTCCCGCTCTCCGAGCTCCGCGTGGTCTCCCTCCCGGAGCAGGAGCTCGTGGACCACCTGAGCGCCCGCGTCCCGGGCTTCCGCTACGTCCTGTGGGACATGGCCGGGGACCCGGTCGGGGCCCGCGCCGATGAGATCGACGTGGCGGTGGCTCCGTACTTCACCGGCCGCTGGGTGGGGGCCCTGCCCGCCGCGACCCGCCTGCGGCTCGTGCAGCTGCAGAGCACCGGCTTCGACGGCGTGCCGGAGGCCATCGGGCCCGACCTCGCCCTCTCGACGGCGGGCTGGGTGCACGCCGCCGGGACCGCCGAGCTGGCCCTGGGGCTGATGATCGCCGCCCAGCGGGAGCTCGACCGCGCCGTCCTGCAGCAGCGCGACGGGATCTGGCGCCGCTTCGAGACCCGGACACTGGCCGACAGCCGCGTCCTGGTGCTGGGCGTGGGCGAGATCGGCTCCGCCGTGGTCGACCGGCTGCTCCCCTTCGAGGTCGAGGTCACGAGGGTGGCCTCCCGGGCCCGGACCGACGAGCGCGGCCCCGTGCACGCCATCGACGAGCTGCCGGCCCTGCTGCCCGACGCCGACGTGCTCGTGGTGGCCCTCCCCGCGAGCCCGGCGACCGACGGCCTCGTCGACGCCCGCGTGCTGTCCCTGCTGCCCGACGACGCCCTGGTGGTCAACGTGGGCCGCGGCCGGGTGGTCGACACCCCCGCGCTGACCGCGGAGGTCGTGTCCGGGCGGCTCCGCTGCGCCCTCGACGTCGTCGAGCCCGAGCCCTTCCCCGGCGACCACCCGCTGTTCCGTGCCCCCGGGGCGATCCTCACCCCGCACACCGGTGGTTCCTGCACGTCCTACAAGCCGCGCGTGCGGCGGCTGCTGCGGACCCAGCTCGAGCGCATCGCCGCGGGGGAGCGGCCCCTGTTCCTGCAGCAGGAGGGGCGGCTGGACGTCCCGGCGGACGCGGAGGAGTGATCCGGACGTGCCGTGTCTCACATCGTGGGACACGGAGTCCGAAGATTGACACGCTCGGCCGGGCGGCAGAGCATGGGAGCATGCAACTCAGCCACGGTGTCGTCCAGCTCACGGTACGCGTCCTCGTCGGACGCGGGGCCTGAGCCGACGACCGGTCGAGCGCACGGGCCCTGTCGCACCTCCCGGTGCCGCGAGGGCCTTTTTTCTTGCCCGGCTCCCACGGCGGAGCGACAGTCGAGCCGGAACAGCAGCACCAGCCCAGAAGGCCAGACCAGAAGGACAGTGACATGAGCAAGGGACAGCCGATCAGCCCAGCGCTGATGGCCACCAAGCGCGCGGAGACCGCCGCTGACCACCGGCCCCCGGGGGCCCCGGAGAAGTCCGTCCCCGCCGTCCCGTCCGTCATGGGCCCGGGCAGCACGGTGGCCCCCACGGAGATGACCGGCTCCCAGGCCGTCATCCGGGCGCTGGAGGAGCTCGGCGTCACCGACGTCTTCGGCCTCCCGGGCGGCGCGATCCTGCCGACCTACGACCCGCTCCTGGACTCGGACCGGATCAACCACATCCTGGTCCGCCACGAGCAGGGCGCCGGCCACGCCGCCGAGGGCTACGCCCTCGCCTCGGGCCGCGTGGGCGTCTGCATCGCGACCTCCGGCCCCGGCGCCACGAACCTCGTCACCGCCCTCGCCGACGCGCACATGGACTCCATCCCCATGGTCGCGATCACCGGGCAGGTCTCGTCCAAGGTGATCGGCTCCGACGCCTTCCAGGAGGCGGACATCGTGGGGATGACGATGCCGGTCACCAAGCACTCCTACCTGGTGACGCACGCCGAGGACATCCCGCGGGTGCTCGCCGAGGCGTTCCACCTGGCCTCGACCGGGCGCCCGGGACCGGTGCTCGTGGACATCGCCAAGGACGCCCAGCAGGACACCATGACGTTCTCCTGGCCGCCCCGGATGGACCTGCCCGGCTACCGGCCCGTGACGCGCGGGCACGCCAAGCAGATCCGGGAGGCCGCCAAGCTCATCGCGGCGGCCCAGCGGCCCGTGCTCTACGTGGGCGGCGGGACGGTGCGCGCCGACGCGGCCGCCGAGCTCATGGAGCTGGCCGAGCTGACCGGCGCCCCCGTGGTGACCACGTTGACCGCCCGGGGCGTGTTCCCGGACTCCCACGAGCAGAACCTGGGGATGCCAGGGATGCACGGCACCGTCCCGGCGGTGTACTCGATGCAGCAGGCCGACCTGCTGGTGACCCTCGGCGCCCGCTTCGACGACCGCGTCACCGGCCACCTGGAGACCTTCGCCCCCACGGCCAAGATCATCCACGCGGACATCGACCCCGCCGAGATCTCCAAGAACCGCACCGCCGACGTCCCGATCGTGGGCGACGTCAAGGAGATCCTGCCGGACCTCGTGACCGCCGTGCGCCAGGAGTTCGAGCGCAGCGGCAGCCCCGACCTCTCCTCGTGGTGGACCGCGCTCAGCAGCCTGCAGGCCACCTACCCGCTGGGCTACCCCAAGCCGGCGGACGGGCTGGGCTCGCCGCAGCACGTCATCGAGCGGATCTCCGCCCTGACCGGCCCGGAGGCCGTCTACGTCTCCGGCGTGGGCCAGCACCAGATGTGGAGCTCCCACTTCGTCCGGTACGAGCGGCCCCGGCAGTGGCTGAACTCGGCCGGACTGGGGACCATGGGCTTCGCCGTGCCCGCCGCGATGGGCGCCAAGGTCTCCCAGCCCGACCGCGTGGTCTGGGCGATCGACGGCGACGGCTGCTTCCAGATGACCAACCAGGAGCTCGCCACCTGCACGATCAACAAGATCCCGATCAAGGTGGCGGTGATCAACAACTCCTCGCTGGGCATGGTGCGCCAGTGGCAGACCCTGTTCTACGACGGCCGGTACTCCAACACCGACCTGAACACGGGCCACGACAGCATCATGGTGCCGGACTTCGTCAAGCTCGCCGACGCCTACGGGTGCGCCGCCCTGCGCTGCACCCGGGACGAGGACGTGGACGACGTCATCCGGCAGGCCCTCGAGATCAACGACCGCCCCGTGGTGATCGACTTCGTGGTCTCCGCCGACGCGATGGTGTGGCCGATGGTGCCCACCGGCGTGTCCAACGACCAGATCCAGATCGCCCGCAACATGACCCCCGACTGGGACGAGGAGGACTGACCCATGAGCCGACACACCCTCTCCGTGCTGGTCGAGGACAAGCCGGGCGTGCTGACCCGGGTGGCCGGACTGTTCGCGCGCCGCGCCTTCAACATCGACTCGCTCGCCGTGGGACCCACGGAGCTCGACGGCGTCTCCCGCATCACCGTGGTGGTGGACGCCGAGGGCGAGCTGCTCGAACAGGTCACCAAGCAGCTGAACAAGCTCATCAACGTGATCAAGATCGTCGAGCTCACCCCCGACTCGTCGGTGCAGCGCGACCACATCATGGTCAAGGTCCGCGCCGACGCCGCGACGCGTCTGCAGGTCACCCAAGCCGCGGACCTGTTCCGGGCCACCGTTGTCGACGTCTCCACCGAGTCGCTCGTCATCGAGGCCACCGGCGCCCCGGAGAAGCTCCGGGCGCTGCTGGACATCCTGGAGCCCTTCGGCGTCCGGGAGATCGTCCGGGCCGGTACGCTGGCCCTCGGACGTGGTCCCAAGTCGATGAGCGACCGCGCCCTGCGCCACTGACGCCCCCGGGCGGCGGTGGACGCGGGCGCCGGCCCACAGACACCCCTACCACCTCGCGGCGGTGCCCCCGCCGCGCCCACCCATGCTTCAAGGAGACAATCCCATGGCAGAGATCTTCTACGACGACGACGCCGACCTCTCGATCATCCAGGACCGCTCCGTGGCCGTCATCGGCTACGGCTCGCAGGGCCACGCCCACGCGCTGAACCTGCGCGACTCCGGCGTGGACGTGCGCATCGGCCTCGCCGAGGGCTCGCGCTCCCGGGCCAAGGCCGAGGCCGAGGGCCTGCGGGTGCTCACCGTCGCGGACGCCGTCAAGGAAGCCGACGTCATCATGATCCTGACGCCGGACCAGGTCCAGCGCCACGTCTACGCCGAGTCGATCGCCCCGAACCTGGAGCAGGGCGACGCCATCTTCTTCGCCCACGGGTTCAACATCCGCTACGGCTACATCGAGGCCCCCGCGGGCGTCGACGTCGTCATGGTCGCCCCGAAGGGCCCGGGCCACACCGTGCGCCGCGAGTTCGAGGCAGGCCGCGCCGTGCCCGCCCTCGTGGCCGTGGAGAAGGACGCCTCCGGCAAGGCCCTCGAGCTGGGCCTGTCCTACGCCAAGGGCATCGGCGGCACCCGCGCGGGCGTCATCAAGACCACCTTCACCGAGGAGACCGAGTCCGACCTCTTCGGCGAGCAGGCGGTCCTGTGCGGCGGCATGTCCCACCTGGTCCAGTACGGCTTCGAGACCCTGACCGAGGCCGGCTACCAGCCGGAGATCGCCTACTTCGAGGTCCTGCACGAGCTCAAGCTCATCGTGGACCTCATGGTCGAGGGCGGCATCGCCAAGCAGCGCTGGTCCATCTCGGACACCGCCGAGTACGGCGACTACGTCTCCGGCCCCCGGGTGATCAGCCCCACGGTCAAGGAGAACATGAAGGCCGTGCTGGCCGACATCCAGGACGGCACCTTCGCCAAGCGCTTCATCGAGGACCAGGACAACGGGGGCGCCGAGTTCAAGAAGCTGCGCGAGAAGGAGGAGTCCCACCCGATCGAGGTCATCGGCCGGGAGCTGCGCAAGCTCTTCGCGTGGACCTCGCCGGACGCCGACTACGTCGAGGGCACCGCGGCCCGCTGATCCGCACCCGCCCCCACCGCCGCGCGCGGCGCGGGGGCACCGGCCGAGGGGCCGCGTCCGG
>NZ_NSKF01000040.1:0-22004 GCF_002287015.1 Kocuria sp. WN036 | reverse complement strand
CCTCGAACCTGCCCTTCTCGAGATGGGGCGAGGTCTTCGGGGACACCACGATCGCCGCGGCCATGATCGACCGCATCGTCCACCACGCCGAGATCATCACCACCAAGGGCACCAGCTACCGCATCCGGCACACCAGCATCGAGACCCTGCCTTCCGTCACCGAGACCGGACCGGCAAACTAGAACAACCCCGCGAGGTGCTCACTATTCGCACGGACAAACAGCTCAAACTTCGAGCGGAACCGACACCACCAAACCTGAGGCCCGTGCCCTCATGACCCCACTCCCGTGCACGGGTGAGGAAGTGCGCTACGTGTGGACGGCGCGAAAGAATTCCCGGGAACCGCAGGACCGGAGGCCTCGCCATGGACTGTGCGGGGCTCCGGGCAAGCAAATCAGGCTCCGGCAGTGCGCAGGCGCGCCTCGACGAGCAGCCCGTCGTGGTCGGTGTACGTCATCGGCACGATCTCGGTTTCCGGGGCCAGGAGCCAGCCACGGGACCCGTAGGCATGCTGAATGCCCGGAGCCTGGGCGGCGGCCGCGTCGGTGGCCGTCCATGCCCCGGCTGGGGCGCAGGACGTCTGACGGTTGACGTCACCGCCGAAAGCCGTGGCCTGCTCCTGGCCGCCGCGGCCGAGGACCGCCGTCAGCTCGGCGCACTGGGCGTCATTGGTCGCCGCCTGCGCGTCGGAACCGGCCACGCTCAGGTGAGCGGTGCACGCGCGCACCCCGTCGTCGGTGTCCACGCACAACCAGCGGCGCTCCTCGCTGCCCAACTGCGTGTGGAAGGCAGCCTCTTCACTGGAGGTGATCTCTGCTTCGGTCAGCACCGCGTTGCCGAAGACCCCGCGCCCCTCGGGATCAGCGCACGGCAAGGGCGCCCCGCGGTAGTTGACCGTGGCGAACCGGTAGTCGTAGCCGGTTTCCTCGGCGATGCGGGCGATGTCACCGCTGCACGCTTCGTTGACCGTCACCGCGTCCGGGGACTGCTCCTGGATCGTGGTGATTGCCTCCTCCACCACGGACGGGTACTCGGCCTCCGGGTAGCACCCGGCCAACCCGGACAGGCACAGGTTCAGTTGGAGCAGAGAGTAGTCCTGCGGGGCGTTGCCCGGGGCAGATGCGGGCGGGGCGGCCACGGCCGGCGTCGCCGCCGTGGCCAGCACAGCAAGAGCCGCGGCGGACAGCAAGGAGGAAATTCGTGGGGTGCGCATGAACCGGACGGTAGACGCAGGAGGTGTCCAGCACTCCACCGCAGGATGAGCAGCACAACAACCATGGTCGACCAGCACCGGCACTCCCAGGCGGCTCCAGTCCCTCATGTCAGGTCATGTCGGGTCCGCGCAGGCCCGCGGTGACAACGGCGCCGATCCGGTGCAAGAGGACGGTGAAGTGGCGGATGCGCCCGGCGCTGCACGCAGCCCGCGCGAGAACGCCCATAAGTAGACGGAGATTCATGCATCTTTCACCGTGTGGCACGGGCCGGTTCAGACGCCTTTCCTAACCTCGGCGCCATGGACACTTCGCGCAGAACCCTCATCGCCGCCGGTCTGGGGGCCGGCCTGATCGCCGTCCCTGGCATATCCGCCGCTGCCCCCGACAAGGCCCGCGGCAACGCCCTGACGGGCGACCCGTTCACTCTCGGAGTCGCTTCGGGCGACCCGTGGCCTGACGGCTTCGTGCTCTGGACCCGTCTGGCACTGGACCCGCTGGCCGCCGACGGCCTCGGCGGCATGCCCAACCGCCCGGTGCAGGTCTCCTGGGAGGTCGCCGAGGACGAGGCCATGCGCAAGGTGATCAAGCGGGGGGTGGAGCACGCCAGGCTCGAATCCGCCCACTCCGTGCACGTCGAGCTGCACGGGCTCAAGCCCGGCCGCGAGTACTGGTACCGCTTCCGCACCGGCATGCACATCTCCCCGATCGGCCGGGCGCTGACCACCCCAGCCTGGGGCGAGACCCCGGCGGCGCTGGCCATGGCCTTCGCCAGCTGCTCCCAGTACGAGCACGGCTTCTTCACCGCCTACCGCCGCCTGGCCGAGGACCAGCCGGACCTCGTGCTGCATCTGGGCGACTACCAGTACGAGTACAAGAAGAACGTCTACGTCTCCGGGGACGGCAACGTCCGCGATCACCACGGACCCGAGACCGTCGACCTGGCCGGCTACCGTCAGCGGCACGCCCAGTACAAGGCCGATCAGGACCTGCAGGCCGCCCACGCCGTCGCCCCGTGGCTGGTCGTCTGGGACGATCACGAGGTGGACAACAACTGGGCCGACGAGATCCCGGAGAACCGGGATCCGGCCCAGGGCAACGACACCACCGAACGCTTCCGGGCCCGCCGGGTCGCGGCCTTCCAGGCGTACTGGGAGAACATGCCGCTGCGCAAGCCTTCCGTTCCGCAGGGCAACGACATGCAGATCTACCGACGCATCCAGTGGGGGCAACTGGCCAACTTCCACATGATGGACACCCGCCAGTACCGTGACGACCAACTGGCCGGTGACGGTTGGGATGAGAACGTCGAGGCCCGCTGGGACGAGTCCCGCACCATCACCGGCCCCGCCCAGGAGAGGTGGCTGCTCAACGGCTTCCGCTCCTCCACCGCCCGGTGGGACGTCCTGGGGCAACAGGTCTTCTTCTCCGAGCGGGACCGCGAACAGGCCCCCGAAGTGGACGACGTCTCGATGGACGGCTGGGACGGCTACGCCGCCTCGCGCCGACGGATCACCCAGGGCTGGGTCGACGCCGGAGTCCGCAACCCGGTGGTGCTCACCGGTGACGTGCACCGGCACTGGGCCTCCGACGTCAAGACCGACTTCCAGGACCCCGATGCCCCGGTGGTCGGCTCCGAGCTGGTCTGCAGCTCCATCACCTCCACCGGCAACGGCAACGGCTCCACCCACGACCCGATCATGGCCTGGAACCCGCACCTGAAGTTCTTCAACAACCAGCGCGGCTATGTGCGCACCACCATCACGAAGGACGCCATGACCGCGGACTTCCGGGTCCTGGACCAGGTCACCACCCCCGGCGCCCCCGTCTACACGAAGGCCTCCTTCATGATCGAGGACGGAGTGCGGGGTCTCCAGCGCCGGGCCTGACCCCGAGCTGCGGACGGTAGAACGTCACCCGTCAGCGTCGTCCTTCCTCCTGGGGTTCGGCTCCCAGGGGGAAGGACGCCCGGATCCGACCGGGCTGTCATTAACAGCCAATGCGTGAGCTGCTTCGGCCCTGGCGCCACCATGGTCGCGGTGTCCCTTGCCGAACACCTCCCATGAACCGGTAGCCGGCCCTGCGGAAACCGGAGGGCATCGAGCTTCTGGTGCGCCCGCGGTGGTCGCGCCACGCCGGGCGGACGGGAGGTGCGGTCGATGCCAGGAACGGTGGCGTCCTGCATGGTGGACACACGGCCGATCCGGTGACCGGTCTCCGGCAGTAGGGCGCTCACCGGCCGGTCGACGGGACGTCGCCGACCGTTCAACCTTAGGTCAACCACGGGGCGGAAGATCGACCCATGGCTACCTTCTCCCGCCGCGGCCTGCTCCAGGGCTCCCTCGCGGCCTCCGCTCTGACTCTCGCCGGCACGACCGCGGTCTCCGCCGCCGGCCCCGTGCTCCCGGCCGGCCCGTCGTCCCCGGTCCTGGCGCGCCGGCGCCTGCACCTGCCCAGCGGCATCGCCACCGGCGATGTGACGTCCTCCTCGGCGATCCTGTGGTCGCGCACAGACGGCACCGGCCGCATGGTGGCGCGCCTGCGGGCCGTGGACGCGGACGGCGCGATCGTCCGCGGCCGCAGCGGCTTCGACCGGACCCTGACCTCCGGGTGGGTGAGCGAGGCGACCGACCACACCGTCAAGATCGGTGCCACGGACCTGCCTGCGGGCACGCGCTTCGCCCTGGAGGTGCGCTTCGAGGACGAGGAGGGCGTGCTCTCCGACGTCCACCACGGCACCTTCCGCACCGCACCGGGCGGCCGCGGAAAGGGTCGTTCCGGCGGACACGGGCACGGCGGCGCCGGCCGCCGTGGTCAGTCCTTCGTGTGGACGGGCGACACGGCCGGGCAGGGCTGGGGCATCAACCCGGATCTGGGCGGGATGTACACCTACCGGGCGATGCACGAGACGGACCCGGACTTCTTCATCCACTCCGGGGACACGATCTACGCCGACGGCCCGATCCAGGCGGAGGTCGTCGAACCCGACGGCCGCATCTGGCGCAACCTGGTCACCGAAGGCGTCACCAAGGTCGCCGAAACCCAGGAGGAGTACCGGGCCCGCCACCGGTACAACCTCATGGACAACAACGTGCGGGCGATGTACGCCGACGTGCCCGTGGTGGCCCAGTGGGACGACCACGAGACCACCAACAACTGGTGGGCCGGGGAGGTCCTCGAGGATGAGCGCTACACCGTGCGCGACGTCAGCACCCTGGCCGCCCGCGGGCGGCGAGCCTGGCAGGAGTACCAGCCCATCGGCGAGGCGCGTGCCCTGCGCCCGGGCACCACGGGCTTCGAGGACCAGCGGATCTACCGCCGGATCCAGCGGGGCCCGCAGCTGGACGTCTTCTGCCTCGACATGCGCACGTTCAAGGGCAAGAACACGGACGGTCTGGAGTCCCACGCCACGCCCCTGCTCGGCGAGGAGCAGGTGCAATGGCTCATTGACGGCGTGAGCTCCTCGCGGGCCACCTGGAAAGTGATCGCTGCGGACCTCCCCCTGGGGGTGATCGTCCCGGACGGGAAGGCCCAGGAGTCGATCAGCAACGCCGACGACGGGGCCCCGCTGGGCCGAGAGCTCGAGCTGGCCCGGGTGCTCAAGGCCTTCAAGGACGCCGGGGTGCGCAACGTCGTGTGGGTGACCGCCGACGTCCACTACTGCGCGGCGCACCACTACTCGCCCGAACGGGCGGTGTTCACCGACTTCGACGAGTTCTGGGAGTTCGTCGCCGGCCCGATCAACGCCGGCACCTTCGGCCCGAACGAGCTGGACGGCACCTTCGGCCCGGAGCAGGTCTTCGCCAAGGCCGGCCCCACCGCCGGTTCCCCGCGCGACGGCCGCTTCCAGTTCTTCGGCCACGTGCAACTGGATGAGGACGACGTGTTGACCGTGAGCCTGCGCGACGGCCACGGCGGCACGGTCTTCTGCAAGGAACTCGTCCCGCACCGCTGAGCCCGCCCTCGGTGGGCCTACGGTCGGTCCAGACGGACGGATCGAGGAGGAAGACATGATGCACGTGCACCAGCCGCTGACGGCGGCGGCTCTGGCAGCAGTGCTGCTGATGGGCGCCGGCGCCCCGGCCGTGGCGGGGCCCGACCGTGCCCACGGGCACGGGGACGAGCGGGGCCAGGGCACCCGAGAACCGGTGCGGTTCATGACCTACAACGCCTCACTGAACCGTGAGACCGACGGGCAGATGCGGGCCGATCTGGCCACCCCGGACAATGCCCAGGCCCAGGCCGTGGCCGAGGTGATCCAACGGACGGCCCCCGATGTCTTGTTGCTCAACGAGTTCGACCACGACCCTGAGGCCCGTTCCGCCGAGCTGTTCCACGACAACTACCTCGCGGTCCCGCAGAACGGGCAGAACCCGGTGGACTACCCCTACGTCTACACCGCCCCGGTGAACACCGGCGTGCCCTCGGGGCTGGACCTGAACCAGGACAGGACCGTGGGCGGGCCCGACGACGCCTGGGGATTCGAGGCCTTCCCGGGCCAGTACGGGATGGCCGTCTACTCCAAGCACCCCATCGACACCCAGAACATCCGCACGTTCCAGGGCTTCCGGTGGGCGGACATGCCCGACAACCTCCTCCCCACCGGCTACTACACCGACGAGCAGGCCGAGCGGCTGCGACCGTCCAGCAAATCGCACTGGGACGTGCCGGTACGGATCGGTAAGAAGACCGTGCACGTGCTCGCCTCCCACCCCACCCCACCGACCTTCGACGGCGACGAGGACCGCAACGGGCAGCGCAACCACGACGAGATCCGGTTCTGGGCCGACTACGTGTCCGGCCGGGCCGCGTCGTCGTACATCTACGACGACGAGGGCGGACGTGGTGGGTTGAAGCCCGGTTCCCGCTTCGTGGTCATGGGAGATCAGAACTCCGACCCGCACGACGGCGACTCCTGGCCCGGAGCCATCCAGCAACTGCTGGAACACCCCCAAGTGCAGGACCCGCAGCCGGCCTCGGCGGGTGGGCTTGAGGCGGCTGCCCGGCAGGGCGGAGCCAACCTGAGGCACCTTTCGGATCCCGCTTACGACACCGCTGACTTCAACGACGACCCGGCCCCGGGCAATCTTCGGGCCGACTACGTGCTTCCTTCGAAGAACCTGCGGGTCCTCGACGCCGGTGTCTGGTGGCCGGCACCCGGGGAGCCCGGCGCCGAGCTGACCGGGGAGTACCCCTTCCCCACCTCCGACCACCGCCCCGTCTACATCGACATCGCCATCGCAGTACACCGATGACCCGGCACCAGGTGCGGTAGACCGCAGCACTGTGCCACGACATCCCAGCCCTCAACGCCGCCGCTGGTACCGACCTCTGGGCGTACGTGCCGTCACCGGCCCAGCGGCCCGCCGTCGGGGACGAGGACGTCATCCGCACCGCGTTCATCTACCAGCCGGCCGCGCTCGGGACCGTGGGCGAGTCCGTGGGCCTGGAGTACAGCCGGCACAACCACAACGTGCTCGAGCGGATCTTCGGCTGAGTGTCCCGGCCCGGCGCCACACCAGCGCCGGGCAGGGCCCTGTCCACGTCGTGGGGCCAGTTGCTGAGCTGAGCAGGCGAGTTGGTCGGCTGTCTGGAGGGCAGCTTGATCCACGCCGGGCTGGGCAGGCTCCGGGAACGTACGGGCGAATCTCTATGAAGGGGCCGCGTAGGTGGTGGCCCAACTCGTGACGGGTCAACGGCACCCGGCAGACGATCCCTACGGCAACGGTTGTCTCGTAGGCCGGTAGCCGGCCATATGCAAACCGGTGGGGAAGGAGCCGCTCTTGGCTCCAATGTCCACGTGTCAATCAGCGGCTGCGCCGACCCTGAAGGTGTGGTGTGGCCCTCGCCCCCAGTGCACGGTGATGCGCCTCAGGGTGTCTCGTCCGGGCCCAGGCGGCGGTACCTGCTCTGGTAGTACAGGAGGGGTTCATGTGCGTGCCGGGTGGCCGGGCTCATCTCGACGACCCGGCCCAGGACGATGAGGTGGTCGCCGGCGTCGTGCTCGGCCCAGATCTCGCAGTCGAGCCACATCAAGGTGTCCTCCAGCACAGGGTTCCCCGCCCGGGTCGGGTGCCAGCGGATGCCCACCCACTTGTCGGTGCCCTTGCGGGCGAACTGGTTCGAGACCCCCTGCTGGTGGTGCGCGAGGACGTTCACCGCGAACCTCCCGGTCCGCCGGATCCGGGGGTAGGTGGTGGAGGTCTTCAGGACGCTGAAGGAGATCAGCGGCGGGGAGGTGGAGACGCTGTAGAAGGACTGGCAGGTGAATCCGATCGGGCCCTGCTCGTCACGGCCGGTGATGATCGTGATCCCGGAGGCGTAGTGCCCCAGGGCGTCCCGGAAGGCCCGGGCGTCGATGTCCTGCCGGTGGGTGGATGTGCTCATGGCCGGGGTCACCGTGCCGGGTCCGCGAGCCGGGGGTCCAACCCGTACTGCGCATGGGCTCCCAGGTTCTCCCGCAGGGTGGAGCCCTCGTAGTCGAGGTGGTACAGCCCGCGCTCCTGCAGGACAGGGACGACCTCGTCGACGAAGGTGTCGATCCCGTCCTCGTAGACGTCGATGGAGACCCAGAAGCCGTCGGCCGCTCCGGCCTCGAACCATTCCTGCAGGTGGTCTGCGGTCACCGAGGCAGGGCCCACCGGGGTGGGGTGGTAGTCGATCACCCCGTGGGCGAGGACCTCGCGGATCGTCCATCCTTCGCGGGCGACCTCCAGGGCCCGCGGGGAGCGGGGATCGAAGGGGCTGGGGCGCGCGGCGGCCAGCTGGGCGGGGCTCAGCGGCTGGTCCAGCTGGTTGACGTCCAGCTCCAACCCGAGCATGGACCCCAGGTACGGGACGCGGGCCGGGAACGTGTGCTCGCCCAGGGCCACGCGGCGGTCCAGGGCGGCGCGCTTGGTGGGGCCGATGGCCGGCATCACCCCGGCGAAGAACTTCACCTCATCGGGGTTCCGCCCGGCACGGCGCGCCGCCTCGCGGATCGCCATTCGCTGGGCCCGGGCGTCCTCGATGGTGAACGTTGCGCCGATGACCGCGCTGGCGTACCGGCCGGCGATCTCGAGCCCGTTCTCCCCGCCGCCGGCGGAGAAGATCACCGGCTGGCCCTGCTCCGAAGGCGGAATGGGCAGCGGCCCCTGGGAGGCGACGTGCTCCCCGCCCAGGTTGATGGGCTGGATCTTGCCCGGGTCGGCGAACCGCCCGGTGGCGGTGTCCTTGCGCCAGGCGTCGGGCTGCCAGCTGCCCCACAGCGCCTGGGTGATCTGGATGGTCTCGTGAGCGCGCTGGTAACGCTGCGGGCGGGCGGCGATCTGGCGACCGAAATTGGCCGCGGAGGCGGGGTCGCTGGTGGTGACCGCGTTCCAGCCGGCCCGGCCGTGGCTCATCACGTCCAAGGCCTTGAACTGCCGGGCGAGGTTGTAGGGCTCGTTGAAGGTCGTCGAGCCGGTGGCCACCAGCCCGATGCGCTGGGTGCCCCGGGCGATCGCCGCCAGCGTCATCATGGGTTCCAGGGTCAGCATGGGGGCCTCGTGTTCCAGGTCCCCGCTCAGGGCCAGGAAGTCTGGCAGGAACAGGAACGCGAACTTCCCGCGTTCGGCGGTCTGGGCGTAGCGGACCTGGGCGTCGAAGTCGGTGTAGTTGGACGGGTCCACCCCGGGGGCCCGCCAGGCGGCGGGCTGGGAGCCGTAGCCGTTGCCGAGCTGCATGCCGAGGATCATCTGCGGGCTGGTCATCAAGGAGTCTCCAGTGAAAGGGCACTTAAACGGAGCGTCTCTCCGCTTACTTGCCCCAAAGATACGGAGAGATTCTCCGGATTGTCAAAGGACCGAGAACCCTGCTCCGGAAGGTGGATGAGCATTGGGCAACCGCGAGGACGGATGTCGCGGAGAAAGCGGTGGGTCACCGTGCCAACCTCCGGCCGACGACCCGGCGCCGGGACCGGGTCAGAAGGTGCGCTCGGCCACCCGTACCCGCTGCGCGCCCTCGAGGGCGGAGACCAGCCGGGCGGCCGGCACGGTCCCGGCGGGGGCCTCGAGCAGGCGCTCATCGGGGGTGGTGGGATCGGCGAGGTAGAGGCGGGTGTAGGCGGCGGCCTCGGGCTCGAACCGCCAGCTCTCGGCCAGGGTGCCGGCGTCGATGGTGTCGAAGCCCAACCGATCGATCAGTGCCGCCACATGGGTCTTCGCCGCGGCGTCGTTGCCCGAGATGGGCAGTGCGGTGCGGTCGGGCGCCCCGGCGGGGCGGGCCAGGGCGGGGATGTGGTGGGCGAGGATGTTGTTGAACGCCTTGACCAGCCGGGCTCCGGCGAAGTGGCGCTGGACGAGTTCGCTGGTGGTGAGCTCCTCCGCGTCGAGGACGGGGATGCGCCCGTCGCGGAACGGGTAGTAGTTGCTGGTGTCGACCACCGTCCTGCCAGCCAGGAGGGCCGCCGGGATCGCGGTCGTCGCGGTCAGCGGCACGGACAGCACCACGAGCTCCCCGGCGGCGGCCGCCTGCTCGACGGTACCGGCGGTGGCCAGCGGACCCAGCTCGGCGACGAGCTCGGTGAGGGTCTCGGGACCGCGGGAGTTGGCGATGACGACCGGGGTGCCGGCCGCTGTCGCCAGGCGGGCGATGGCCGCACCGATGTTGCCGCTGCCGATGATTCCAAGGGTGGGCATGACGAATCCTCGCTCTGGGATGAATGGGATGAGGTCGGGGTGGTGACGCCCACTGGGGGCAGGTCCCGTCGTGGGCGGTTCACGACGTGCCGGCGGGCCGATGTCCGGGACTCCCCACGTACTCCGCGGTCGTTGCCGCTTCGTCCGGAGGAACACCGCGCTCGACACCATGCTGCGTGGGCGTCCCCGCGGCTGCCGGTGCTGGTCAGCTCGCCGAGGTGTTGTCCGGTCGCGGCGTGGCCCAGCCGGAGCGGATCATCTCGCGCACGGCACGGGCCGAGGCCTCGTCGGCCATGGCCGCCCCGCGCACCCAGGCCGTGGCCAGGGCGGCCAGGAACAGGTCCCGCCCGCGCACCCACGACCGGGCGGTGCCCTCGCGCTGGGCCGCGCCGAGGAACTCCTCGGTGGTCGCAATGAAGCCCTGGCAGGTGATCGCCAGCGGGGAGGACTCCTGGGACAGTGCCGCCCGCAGGGGATCGGGCAGTCCGTCGAAGGCGGTCACCCACTCCCCCAGCGCGTCCAGCCAGTGCTCCAGAGCCACCGCCGCATCGGTCTCCTGCCGGAGGGCCTCGAGCTGGGCCTCCAGCTCCTCGTTGCGGGCCTGCAGCAGGGCGGCCAGCAGGGCGTCCCGGTTGGGGAAGTGCCGGTAGAGGGTCCCGGCCCCGACACCGGCCCGCTTGGCCAGCGCGTCCAGGGACCCGGTGATGCCGGCCTCGGCGAAGAACTCCTCGGCGACTTCGAGGATGCGCGTGCGGTTGCGCCGGGCATCGGTGCGCGGCCGGCGCGTGCCGGTCCCTGCCTCGGTCATGGGCCAATTCCCTTCCTCGACTAAATGGAGACTATCTCCGCATGGTCCTCGAGGGCAAGCGAGGGCACCTTCCACATCACACCCCGACGTGTCCCGCTCGACGGGATCCGCGCCACGGGCCACCACCGAACCCATCCAGTTCCAGCCACCGCACTGCAACACCGCCGCAGACTCGTCCTGGCATCTGCGACGCGCACTCCGGGCGCGGCCCGTCCACCAACGCCACCCTGCTGCGCCATCGAGCCCCAGATCCCAGCGGCCACCCCGGTCGTGATCACGATCACAAACAGAGGTAGAAGCAGCCACTTGCCAAAGGGAGACACTCTCCGGTTTACTCATGCGGAGACGTCCTCCGCTTGGGGAGGACGCCCCTCCCCCGCCATTGGCCACAGGACCCGGCCTGCCCGGAGCCCTCCTCGAGGCTGCCCCCATCGCATCAGGAAAGAGAGCCCCCGATGACCACCCGCCAGGCCTCGATCGACCCACAGCCCCATACCGGTCCCCATGGAGCAACCACTGCATCGAGCACCGGTACGCTCGACAAGCTGGCCCCCGGTGACGGTCTCGTCCTGGGGCTGCTGATGGCCTCGACCTTCATCGTGCTGCTCAACGAGATGCTGCTGGGGGTCGCACTGCCCACCCTCATCGAAGAGCTGGCCATCACCGCGACGACCGGGCAGTGGCTGACCACCGGCTACCTGCTGGTCCTGGCCGTCCTGATCCCGGCCACCGGCTTCGTGATGCGCAAGTTCCATCTGCGCACCGTCTTCCTGACCGCGATGTCGCTCTTCACCGTGGGAACACTGCTCGCCGCGATCGCCCCCGGCTTCGGGATCCTGTTCACCGGTCGCATCATCCAGGCCATCGGCACCGCCGTCTTCCTGCCGCTGCTGATGGCCACCACCATGCGCCTGGTCCCGGCGGCCCGCCAGGGCCGGATGATGGCGCTGGTCGTGATTGTCTCCTCCGCAGCACCGGCCCTGGGCCCGGCGGTCTCAGGCCTGATCCTGTCCCAGCTGAGCTGGCGGTGGCTGTTCCTGTTGATGCTGCCGGTAGCCCTGACCGGGCTGGTGCTGGGCGCGGTGAAGCTGCGCAACATCACCACCCCGGAGCCGATCACCCTCGACGTGCTCTCCCTCATTCTCTCTGCGGTGGGGTTCGGCGCCCTGGTCTACGGGCTGGCCACCATCGGGGAGTCCACCTCGGGCCACACCCCCGTCCCCCCTTATCTGCCGATCCTCGTCGGCGCCCTCGGCATCGCCGCCTTCGTCCTGCGGCAGCGGGCGCTCCAGCGCACCGACGACGCACTCCTGGACGTGCGGATCTTCGCGGTCAGGGCGTTCACGGTGCCGCTGCTGGTGATGCTGGCTTTGACCATGACGGCCTTCGGCACGGGAGTCGTCTTCCCGCTGCTGCTGAGCAGTGTCAGCGACCTGGGCACCCTGCAGATCGGGCTCTTCCTCGTGCCCGGTGGCATCACCATCGCCGTCGTCTCGGCCATCGGCGGGCGGCTCTACGACCGCCTCGGCCCCCGCCCCCTGGCCATCCCCGGAGCACTCATCGTGGCCGCCTCCCTGTGGTTCCTCAGCCGCATCGACTCCGGCACGGCCGTCTCCACCCTGCTCATCGCCTACATCACCATGATCATCGGGCAGGCCCTGATGTGGAGCCCGCTGACCACGGCCGCACTGTCGGCACTGCCCGCCCACCTCTACCCCCACGGCAGCGCGGCCTTCGGCACCATCCAGCAGCTCGGCGGCGCGGCCGGCACCGCCGTCCTCGTCTCGGCCTACACCCTGGGATCCGCCGCACACGGCACCGGCACCCTGGATGCGGCCCAGTCCGTCGCCGCCGCACAATCCGCCTTCACCGCCGCCGCCGTCATCGCCTCCGCCTCGGCCCTGGCTACCCTGTTCGTGCGCCGCCCCGGATCGGCCGGCCCGCACACCCCCGCAGAGCCCACACCGGCTGCGTCGGCGGCAACCGCCTGACCCACACCCCCTCGCCCCCATCGGGCATCCACCTGCAGCAAGGAGACGGACCATGAAGATCGGCATTCTGGGCACCGGGCACATCGGCACCACCCTGACCCAGCGGTTGAGCGCAGCCGGACATGACGTGAAGGTCGCCAACTCGCGCGGGCCCGAAACGATCGGGCCGGAGGTGCTGGCCTCAGGCGGACGCGCGGTCCTGGCGGCCGAGGCGGTGATCGATGTCGACGTCGTGATCCTCTCCGTTCCCCTGCACCGTCTTCCGCAGCTCGCGCCGCTGCTCACCGCTCTGCCGTCCGGCACCGTGGTCATCGACACCTCGAACTACTATCCGCAGCGCGACGGCAGGATCGAGGCCATCGAGGCCGGTCAGGTCGAGAGCCTGTGGGTGGCAGAACGGCTGGGGCGACCGGTCGTCAAGGCGTGGAACGCCATCGGCTCCCCCTCCTTCGCCGCCAAGGGCCAACCGGCGGGCAGCCCGGACCGCATCGCCATCCCCGTGGCAGCCGACGACGACAAGCACCGGGACGTGGCAATGGCCCTCGTCGAGGACACCGGCTTCGACGCCTTCGACGCGGGTCCGTTGGCGCAGTCGTGGCGCCAGCAACCGGGCACCCCGTGCTACTGCACCGACCTCGCCCTCGAAGAGATGCCGGAGCAGTGGGCGGCAGCGGACGCGAGGCGATCGCCGACGCGGCGCGACCTGGCCGTCGCCGCCATCCAGGAACGGGTCGGGGACGCCACCACCAACCCCGACGCCGAATACGGCGTACGCCTCAACCGCGCCCTCTTCATCTGAACCCGCAAAACCCTGTGGCCCGCTCCCTGTCAAACACGGTGACAACCACCCCATACTGCAACGTCACCCTCACAGGCGGTGACCGGCAGCCAGGCCATGTGCAGAGCGCCCCTTGGCATAGTGGGCACTATGACTCTGCTCGAGCGCGCACTGACCTACCCGGAGATCGGCGCCACCACCGGGCATCTCCCCGGCGGACACGCCCACGTGAGGGTCCAGCGTGTCATCGGCCACGGGGAGTCGACGTTCCACCGCGCCGCCGATCGATTGATGAGCTGGCAGATGCACCGAGCGGCCGGCCTGACCGTCGAGGCCAGCCCACCCCGGGTCGAGCAGGGCGAGGAGAGGTTCTGCGTCGAATGGCGGGAGGACGACGCCGTCGTGTTCACCATCACCGCCTTCTCCCGTCCGGGCACGTGGTGGTCCCGCGTCCTGGCGCCGATCAGCCATTGCCTGCAGCAGCAATACACCCGGCGATACCTCCACGCTCTGTAGCGCCCCGCCGACATCCGGCGAGTATGCGCCGCGAGGGCACGCTTCCTCGGCGCTGAAGCCCTCGGCCGTCAGCACGCCGAGGAGACGGTCGTGGTCGTCCTGCTGTTCGCCGGCGTCATCGACCGGTTCGACGGCCTCGGATGCACCGGTCTGCCGCTCGTCGCCGCGGCCTTCCTGCTCCCCGAAGTGTGGGGATCGACCCTCTCGTCGGTTCGCGCGGTCTTCAGTCGGCACCTGTCCCCGCCTCGACCACCACTTTGCCGAGCGCGTGCCCGTCGCCGACGTAGGTGAGCGCTTCGGGCACCTGCTCGAGCGGGAACACGCGGTCGATGTGGATACGGACATCTCCCGCGATGCATCGGTCGGCAAGAGGCGAGAAATGCGCCGGCCCCGGCTTGACGGCAAGAACCCCCAAACGCCGACCCGTCATCGCGCCGATCAGTGCGCCGACCGTCACCACTCGCAGCAGGGCGCGCGTCGTCCCGCCGACGATCAGGCAGGTGCCACCGGGGGCGAGCGCACGGCGATAGGCGAACACCGACCGCCGGGCGACGAGGTCTATGATGAGGTCGTACGGACCGGTGCGCGTGAAGTCGTCGGCGCGATGGTCGATGACCTCGGCGGCCCCCAGGGATCGCATGAAGTCGAGCTTGCCGGCGTTGTCCACGCCGGTGACACGGATGCCGGAAGCAACGGCGAGCTGGAGCGCGAACGCCCCAGTTCCTCCGCCGGCGCCGTTGATCAGCATCCGCTCACCGGGCTTCGCGCGCGCAACTGCTTGCACCGCGATCGCCCCCGACTGCGGCAGTGTCGACGCCTCGGCGAAGGACAGTCCGGCCGGCTTGAGCGCGAGAGCGTGCTCGGGCGCCACGGCGTACTCCGCGAAGCCGCCTTTCAGCGCGAGGTTGTCGCCGTAGACATCGTCACCGACCCGGAACAGCGTGACCCCTGCGCCCACTGCCTGGACCACTCCCGCGATGTCCGAACCGAGCGTGCGGCGGGCGGGTCTGAACAGGCCGCCGACTCGGGCATAGGCGGGCGACCCGTGCAGCCCCTCCCAATCGCTCAGATTGATCGAGGTCGCGATCACCCGCACGAGCACCTGGCCTCTCCCCGGCGTCGGCGTGGCGATGTCGTCGAGCCGCAGCACATCGGGCGACCCGTAGCGGTCATGGACGATCGCTCTCATGCCCGCACGACCATGCGCTAACGCTCGCCCAGCGCGGGGCTCTCGTCGGCGACCCGACGCTCCAGGCCTTCCAGCAGCAGCTCCAACCCGTAGTCGAACTCGTCCGCGAACGCGTAGACGCCATCGCCGAACAGCTCGGCGCGCGAGCGCGCAATGTGCGGATACAGTTCCGCCGACGCCGCGACCTTGACGGCGAACGCTTCCTCGGCGCCGTCCCCCGGTTCGAACGGCAGGCTCGTCCAGGTCAGCGCGAACCCGTACACGTAGGCGTCGATTGCGGAGAACGCGTGTGCTGCCAGCGCAGCGCTGAAGCCCTCGGCCATCAGCACGCCGAGGAGACGATCGTGGTGCTGCAGCAGCGCGGGGCCGGGGTTGGGGCGCGATTCCATCATCCCGAGCGCCCACGGATGAGCGGTGAGCACCGACCGCGCCGATCGTGCCCGGCCGGTCAGCGCCTCCCGCCACGTGGCGCCGACCTGGGGCAGTTCGATCCGCTCGAACACCCAGTCGGCGAGGTCGTCGAGCATCGCCTCCTTGCTCGGGACGTGATGGTAGAGCGACATCGCCTCGACGCCGAGCTCCTTCGCGACACTGCGCATGCTCACGGCGGAGACACCCGCGCGGTCGGCGACTGCGGCGGCGGCGTCGATGATCCTCTCCCTGCTCAGTGGTGTGCGTCGCGTCATTTTCCCATCCTTGCGCACTTACGACCGTAAGTCTAAGCTGGTGATCACCCCTTACAGACGTAAGGCGCATGTTCGGCGAAACCCGAGGGCCTAGCGATCCTCGCCACGACAACGGAGCCCACGATGAGAACACGTCGACACACCACCACGCTGGAGAACCCGCGGACCCCGGTGCAGGCCAAGCTCGCGGCAGCCTGGACCAGCTTGATGTTCTTCTACATCTACATCGACTACTTCCACCTCTACCAGCCCGGCGCCATCGACCAGATCCGGGGTGGCGGCATCTTCGAGTTCGACATCACCCCGACGTTGTTGACCATTTTCGTCGTGGTCATCGGGATCCCGGCCCTGATGGTGATGCTCTCCATGGCACTGCCCGCCCGGCTGAACCGCGCCACGAACCTCGTCGTGGCATCGCTCTACATCCCCGTCACGGTGTTCAACGCGGGCGGGACGTCCTGGGACTGGGCCTTCTACTACGGCTTCCACATCACCATCGAGGTGGCGCTCCTGGCCTTCATCCTGCGCTCCGCCTGGACCTGGCCCCGCACCGCGTCGCCGGCAACCACGGCGACCAGCCCGGACCGGGAAGCCGCTCGCATCCAGCAGCAAGCGTGAACCTGAGAACAGTCCCCGTCCTGTTCACAGCCATCTGCCTCGGTGCCGCGGTGCGGGCCTCCTGGCGGTGGGACACCGACTTCCACCGGGACGTCGCGTAGGGGCCTGCCAAGGCCCCTACCGGCAGGTCAGGTCAGGGGATGCGCACACAGGTCCGCCACCGCCCTGGAAGGTCTCGGTCATGATCGAGGCACACGAGCTCACCCAGCGCTGCGGCGGCACCACCGCCGCGGAGCACATCGGTGCGGTCGCCGTCCGGAACGGCCTGCTCGTCCTGCTGCTGCCGGGCATCCTCAGCTTCATCCGCCTGGACTGGGTGGAGACCATCGTCAGCCGCCTACCGCTGCCGGCGTCCTCAGCACTCCTCACCACCGGAGCAGCCGAGATGCAAGGTGCCTACCTCTCCGCACAGGCGAGCCTGATCGTGATGGCCGCCTATGCTGTCGTCCCTCTCGCGGCGGCCGCCGTCGTGCACTCGGTGCGGCAGCAGAGCGCGCCGGTCACGACTCACCGATGACTGGAACTGCGCCCTCCAACCCTCCGGCGATGCCCATGAACCGACTGAGACAGGAGAACACCATGAACTCACGCACTCGGCATCCCCGCGGAACAATGAGGGCCATCACCCAGCTGGGATACGGCGGGAGCGAGGTGCTCCCCCTCGCCGAGGTCGAGACGCCGGGGACTGTCTCTTTAGCGGTGCAAGAGGCCTAAAGGAGGCGAAGGCTTCAACACCGTGTGGAGTTCGCGTCGTCTCAGGTGGGGATCGTGATGATGGGTCGGTTCACCTCGACGACCCCGCCGCCGGCGGCAGTGCCCAGGCTGATCAGGCGTCCCTCCAGGGTGAGCCGCTGGGTGGGGCTGCCGGTGGTGGTGTTGGCCGCGATGCTGCCGCGAGCCAGGTAAGCACCCCGGGCGGTGGTGCTGATGCCCAGGGTGATGCTGCCGGTCGAAGCCCAGTAGACGTTGGCCGCTCTTGCCTGGTTGCTCAGGAGCACGCGGCTGCCGTCCGCGGCGGTGATGGTGGCGGCACGGAAGATGAACTGCGCGCCCGGGTCCCCTTGGGCATCCAGGGTCAGGTCACCGGCGACGGTGAAGGTCCCGGTGGTGCTCGTGTAGATCCCCGGCGTGATCCTGCCCGTCAGCACCGTGGGGCGGCTGACAGTCGCCGGGCGGGCGAGCAGGGCGGCCTCGAGGGCACGGGCGTCGGTCATGGCGCCGGCGGCCGCCGTGGTGCCGGGCTCGACCGTCCCGGTGACGTTGCGCCGAGATCCGCTGGACTGCAGATTCTCGATGGCCAGACCGGGGTAGGTGCCCACGCTGCCGCCGATCGAGGTGGGGTGCCCGCCGGGGGTGTGGTCGGTGAGGCGACCGGAGGCCAGGAGCGCGTAGTCCCTGGCTCGCCCCAGGGTGATCGCCGGCATGCCCACGTACCGCCAGGAAGCGCTGGTGCCGGTTCGAGCAGTGAACGCCGCGGTGCTCGGCGGCACCGGCCAGGCCGTCAGCCCGGCCAGGACCGCGGTGCCGGCCACGGCCAGGGCGCCGCGGCGGGCGAGCACCGGAAGCTCCTGAGTGTCGCCCTCTGCTTCCTCGCCCTCCTGGTCGTCGTCGTCGCGTGCCCGCGGGACGAAGACGGCCAGGGTGATCAGCAAGGCCGCCACGGTGGCTGCGGCCCACAGGCCCAGGGGCAGGTGCTGGCCGGCACCCAGCCACAATGAGGGGAGCCCGATGAACGGAACCAGAAGGCGGGCCTGGCCGGTGATCTGCTCCCTCATCAGCGGAGTGGAGTCCACCTCGGCATTGGCGTCCCCGGCGGTGGCGTAGGTGCCGTCCTCGTGGTCGACCACGATCCGGTGCAGCACCGAGCGTTCCACCCCGCTGGGCTGGGCTTCGGCGGGGCTGGTGAACTGCACGACCCCACCGAACGGCACCGGCTGGTCATCCGGCAGGCCGGCGAGCACGACGACGTCACCCGGGTCGATGTGCGGTTCCATCGAGCCGGTCTCGATGACGGTGGAGTGCCACCCGAAAACGGCCGGGATCAGGGCGATCGCCGCCAGGGTGGCCAGCAGCACGAGGTAGATCTGGGCGGCGGCGCCGGTGAACAGCCGGGCCCAGCCCCACAGCGCGGCCGTCACCGTGTCAGGTGTCGGCTCGGCAGTGAGGCTGGACTCGTGGTGGGACCGGCTCGTCACGAAGAGGGTTCAGGCGTCGTTGCTCTGCAGCTCCCAGACCAGGTCCACGCTCACCCGGGAACCCTGGAGGGCGTCGATCTGGGACTGGGTCAGGCCCTCGGTGTCGAAGGTCCAGGTGCCGCGGTAGGTCGAGGACTCCCCCGCCCGTCCCTCGGTGCCCCAGACGGCGCCGCCGGTGGCGTAGTCGCGGTTCGCCTGCGACAAGGTGGTCAACGACTGGGCGGGCAGCGCACCGGGGACAGGAGCGAAGCCGTCGCAGGACTCGAAGGACCCGCCCGTGCCGCGCTCGACGCGCAGGTCGATGTGGTCCTCGAGCCCGGCGGCGGAGCCAGAGAGGTTTTGGGTGTAGGCGCGCACCTCACCGGCGACGGTGGAGTTGGAGGTCACCTCGATGCACTTCTCACCGGTCGCTCCGGGGACGAGGTTTTCCACGGTGAAGCCGGCGCGGCCTGCGTCGTCGTCGGTCAGGGCGACCTGGCCGGTGGCCCAGGAGTTGCCGGCGTTGCGGGTGGTGGCGGTGAAGGCCGCGGTGGAGCCCTGCCAGACCATCACGCCGGCCACGAGGACGTCGATGGGGGCGGCGGACAGACCGGCGATCTTGCGGGCCCGGGGAGAAGGAGCGTGCATGGTGGGTCCTGTTCCGCGACGGAGCCCAAGGGCAGGAGTGTCCTGCGCCGTCGCTGATGGAGGGTGAGGGGGGTCCAGTTGCGCCGTGATGGGGGTCGTCGGTCAACTGTGGTCACCTTATGAAGACGTCCCGGTGGATCTCCTGGACCTTCGGCCACTGCGGCTGTCCACCACCATCACCCCATGTGCGAACGGGAATGAGGGTGCGTAGTGCTGTCGCAACCTTCTGTCACAGGCCTGACTGTCGTGGCAGGGGTCCTGCGCGGAGGGGATGCCGCCGATTCAGGCTTCAACCGCCAGTAGCCGCACGAGGGCCTGGGTCCCCTCCAAGTCGAACGCCCCGAGGATCACCCCGTAGGCGTCGGAGCCGGAGCCGAACCTCTTGCCGGAATCCGCCTGCACGCACCGCGGCCACAGCACCCCGGCGGCCGTCAGGCCCTCTTCGGTCAGCGACAGTACGCGCCCGGAGGCGTCGATGTAGCCGCGCACGACCAGCTCGGCCACGACGTCGCTCTCGGGGCGGTCCCAGGGCTCTTTCACCGGGGACCGGCCGGTCCGGAAGACGTGGACCAATACTGAGCGGGCCGGACACCGCCGCGGTGTCCGGCCCACTGGCACACAGTGGGCCCGGTCAGGCCCTGGCGACCTTGATGGTCACGTCGGGGCAGGCGGCGGCGATCCAGGTCAGGGCGGCCTTTTCCTTGCTGCCGACCTTCAGGCCCCAGCGGATCTTCACCGCCGTCCACTCCCCCACATAGCCACAGCGGTGCTCGGGCGGCATCCACTCCTCCGGGCCGCGGGCCTGCTTGGTGGAGTTCAGCTCGGAGGTCTGGGCGCTGAGCGTGCGGTGATCACCCAGGTCGTTGTAGAACGCCACCCGCTCGGTCTGACTCCAGCCCCTCACCCCGGAGCCCCAGGCCTCGTGGACCGGCACGGTGTGGTCGATCTGCACCGCCGTGGCCGAGGTGTGCACCTGCCCGTCCCAGGTGGTGACCCACTTGCCGCCCTTGACGGTGCATCGCTTGGTGGTGGTGAAACTGGTCTTCGCCTTGGACTCGTTCTGCAGCACCTCGGCCCGGGTGTTCTGGCAGTCGCGGTTGGTGTCATTCCAGTCGCCGAACTGCTTGTCCCGGTTGTAGCCGGCGTTGTTCTCCGCCGCCACCGGCAGAGACTTCACCGCGGTGCGCAACGGAGAGCTGTAAGTGCTCGCCGCCTGCGCCGGCGCTACCCCACCGGTGAAGAGCAGACCCGCCACCACCGTGGAGGCGGCCGCGGCACGCCACCCTGCATGAGTGGCACCCGCAACGGGTGAGGACGAGGTGGAGCGGGGACGTGAGGAAAGAGCGAAAGGCATGTGGAGCCTCCGACATCAAAGGGATCAGGGCGCCTGGATCGGCGCCCCCTCCCCCCCACGGGACACCTCTCGAGCGACCGTCATATCAGGGAGCGGTGTGGTGCCGGTCAGGTCAGGGGAAACGGACGACCATCCGGCCCCTCCCTGAGGTACCGCAGATCGGCCGGATCCGGCCACTGATCGATGAGCTCCTCGACGACGTCGATCGCGCTCTCATCCTCATAGTGGGTTTCGTCGGCGAAGTCGATGGCGAGGTGGGGCAACTTGCCCTCCAGGAGCTGGAGGCTGATCTGCAGCAGCGTGCCATCGGGTGCCTGGTACTCGGCTCGGACGGGGTAGGTCTGGTGATGGGGCACCACGCGCACCACGTCGTCGGACACCTGGAACTCCACGGTGGTGGAGAACCCCTCGACGCCGTCATCGAAAAAGAACTCTTGCGCGACCACCAGCTGCCCCAGCAGCACCCGGGCATCGGCGGTGTCAGTGGCCTGCAGAATCCCGCGCACCACCTCGCGCACCGCCGGGGTGAGCGCACGGGTGCGCACCGACTCCTCCCCCTCTTCCAGGGCCTGCGCACCAGTCCGGGCCCCTGCACGGTCAACGACGTAGCCCACCACGACACTGGCCACCGAGGTCGCGGCCAGCCACCGCCGCGGATGACACACCCCGACCGTCTCCAGCCGACCCACGATCCGGGCGTCGAGGGCCTCGGAGGCATCGGAGAGGGCCAGCACCGCCGCCCCGGCGGCCGCCCCGGCCACCACATTGGCCGGCACCAGAGTGGTTCGGTTCCGGTCCGTGGTGACACCCGCCCACCACGCCGTGGTCGCAGCCACCCCCGCCCGATAGAGCCGTCGACGTGCCGGGCTCAACCGCGACGGATCGATCAAGCTCAGTGCGCCGAAAGCTGCGGCCGAGCTCGCGCTGAACACCGGGGAGACCGGATCAGTGAACCTGCTCGGGGCACGATGCATGAGGGCGTCCTTTCAGGTCAATGGCCTTCACCCTGCGCATCACCAGCACCTCCCGGAGCGTGCCAGCTGCAGCAGATGTCATCAGAGCTGGCTTGCTGGCCGCCATCTCGCCATCTGCAAAGCGGTCCCCCGCCACTGGCGGGCACACCCCGGGGACTGATGCACGGTTCGGTGACACCTGATCTGTGGCGCTGAGAGGCGTCGATGGAAGGATGTACACCATGCCCAAGCCCTATCCCAAGGAGTTCCGCGACGACGTCGTGAACGTCGCGCGCAGCCGTGAACCCGGGCAGACGATCAAGCAGATCGCTGCCGACTTCGGCATCGCGGAATCCTGTCTGCGCAACTGGATGCGCCGAGCCGACGTCGAGGACGGTCTCAAGCCCGGAACGCCGGCGGC
>NZ_NSKF01000004.1:0-154133 GCF_002287015.1 Kocuria sp. WN036 | reverse complement strand
GTCAGCTGCGGGGAGAGGATCGCCCCGATGGGCCCCGGGTAGGTGGAGCCGTAGGCGTGACCGCCGGCCTGCTCGTAGACCGGGCAGACGTTCAGGCACGCCGAGCAGCGGATGCAGTGCAGCGCCGAGCGCCCGGCGGGGTCGTCGAGCACCGCGGTGCGGCCGTTGTCCAGGAGCACCACGTGCACGTTCTGGGGGCCGTCCCCCGGTGTCACACCGGTCCACATCGAGGTGTAGGGGTTCATCCGCTCCCCGGTGGAGGAGCGCGGGAGCAGCTGCAGGAACACCTCGAGGTCCTGGAAGGTGGGCACGATCTTCTCGATGCCCATCACGGTGATCAGGGTCTCGGGCAGGGTCAGGCACATGCGGCCGTTGCCCTCGGACTCCACCACGGTCAGCGTCCCGGTGGAGGCCACGCCGAAGTTCGCCCCGGAGACCGCCACGGAGGTGGAGAGGAACTTCTCCCGCAGGTGGGTGCGGGCGGCCTCGGCGAGGTCCCGGGGCTCGGACGTGAGCGTCTCGTCGGTCTCGGCCATCTCGGCCAGGAAGATGTCGCGGATCTCGTGCCGGTTCTTGTGGATCGCCGGGACCAGGATGTGGGACGGCTTGTCGTGGCCCAGCTGGACGATCAGCTCGGCCAGGTCCGTCTCCGTGGCGGTGATCCCGTGGCCGGCCAGGTGCTCCTCGAGGCCGATCTCCTGGGTGGCCATGGACTTGATCTTGATGACGTCGGTGGACCCGGTGGCCTGCACGAGCTCGGTGACGATCCGGTTGGCCTCCTCGGCGTCGCGCGCCCAGTGCACGGTGCCGCCGCGGGCCGTGAGGTTGCGCTCGAACTCCTCGAGCAGGTGCGGCAGGTTCGCCATGACCTGCTCCTTGATCGCGGAGCCGGCGGAGCGCAGCTCCTCCCAGTCGGGCAGCTCGCCCGTCACCGCGGCGCGCTTGCCGCGGATCGTGTGGGTGGCGTGGCGGATGTTGGCGCGCATCTGCGTGTTGCCCATCTCGGCCTTCGCCGCGGCGGGGAACGCGGTCTGCGCGTGCAGGTTCCCCTGGCCGTGGACGGGGCGGACGGCGGGCATGCCCAGGGCCGTGCGGCTCATCGAGCTCCTCCGGTCGTGCGGGGGGCCGAGGACGACGCCGTGCGGCGCGCCCCCGGCCCCGGGATGGACAGCTCGACCGGCCCGGAGACCTCGAGCGGGTTCTCGCGGGTGGACGCGAGGATCTCGGCGAAGTGGACGGTGCCCGCACCCGTTCCCCGGCGGGCCATGGCCCCGCCCAGATGCATCAGGCAGGAGGCGTCCCCCCCGGTGCACAGCTCGGCCCCGGTCGAGACGATGTTGTCGATCTTCTCCTCGGCCATCGCGGCGGAGACGTCCGGGTTCTTGAACGAGAAGGTCCCGCCGAAGCCGCAGCACTCCTCGGCGTCGGGCAGCTCCACGAAGTCGATGTCCCCGACCGAGGCGACCAGGTCCTTCTGCCGGTCCCCCAGGCGCAGCAGCCGCATCCCGTGGCAGGACGGATGGTAGGTCACCCGGTGGGGGAACCAGGAGCCGAGCTGCGCGGCCGCGTCGCGGACGCCGAGCACGTCGGTCAGCAGCTGCGAGAGCTCGTAGGTGGTGGCGGCGACGGCCGCGGCCTCCTGGGCGAGGGCCTCGTCCCCGCCGGCGCGGGCGATCATCGGCTGCTGGTGGCCCAGGGAGGCGACGCAGGAGCCCGACGGCGCCACGGCGACGTCGTAGTCCGCGGCGGAGAAGGCCTGCACGTGGTTGCGGACCACGGGCAGGGCGTCGTCGAAGTAGCCGCTGTTGACGTGCATCTGGGAGCAGCAGCCCTGGCCGGGCGGGAACACCACCTCGTGGCCGAGCCGCTCGAGCACCCGCACGGTGGCCAGCGCGACCCGCGGATACATCGCGTCCACGATGCACGTGGCGAACAGGGCGATTCTCATGCGACCTCCGGAGTCGGGAGCGGGAAGACGGGACGACGACGCCGGGCCGCCTGTGGTCTGACCATGCTAGACCGGTGAACCCCGTCACACAATCGACCGGCGCAACGATCGCGCCACCTCGGGAGAGCGGTTGGCCGTGTGACGTGGCTCATGTACTCTTCGTGGTCAGACCATTGTGGTCCGACCATAGCCGTGACGCGCTCCCGGCCGGTCACGCACCGTTCCGTCCGTCCCCGTCCCTGGGAGTCCGAGTGACCACCTTTACCGCGATGACCGATGCCGTCGGCGGGAGCGTCGCGCTCTCCGCCCTCGTCGGCACCATCCCGCTGCTCACGTTCTTCGTCATGCTGCTGGGCGTCAAGGCCCGCGCCCACGTCTCGGGCGCCACCGCGCTGCTGGCGGCGATCGTCGTCGCCGTCCTGGCCTTCGGCATGCCGCTCTCCCTCACGCTGCTCTCCGCCACCCAGGGCGCGGTCTACGGCCTGTTCCCCATCGTGTGGATCGTGGTCATGGCGCTGTGGTTCTACCAGGTGACCGTCCTCAGCGGCCGCTTCGAGGACCTGCGGACCATCTTCGACACCATCGGCGGCGGGGACCTGCGCATCCAGGCCGTGCTCATCGCGTTCTGCTTCGGCGGCCTCCTCGAGGCCCTCGCCGGCTTCGGCGCGCCCGTCGCGATCACCGCGACCATGATCCTGGCGCTGGGGCTCAAGCCCCTGAAGACGGCCACCGTGGTGCTCATCGCCAACACCGCGCCCGTGGCGTTCGGCGCGATCGCCATCCCGATCACCACCGCCGGCGTGCTGACCGGCCTGGATCCCGCGCGGATCGGCGCGGTCGTCGGCCACCAGGCGCCGTTCTTCGCAGTCATGGTGCCGTTCATCCTGCTGTTCATCATCGACGGCGTGCGCGGGCTCAAGGAGGCGTGGCTGGCCGCGCTGGTCATCGGCGTCTCCTTCGCGGTCGCCCAGTGGTGGTGCGCCACGTACTTCTCCTACGAGCTCACCGACGTGGTTGCCTCCCTCACCGGCCTGGCCGCCGCAGTGATCCTCCTGCGCTTCTGGCGCCCCAAGGGCGCCGACGCCGTCCGCACCCGCCTCGGCGTGGAGAAGCCTCCCGCGCCCGAAGGGCTGACCCCGGCACGCGTGTGGATGGCCGTGCTGCCCTACGTCCTGGTGGTCGCGGTCTTCGGTCTGGCCAAGCTGTGGACCCTCGGCGTGAGCATCCCGGGGGCCCTGGCCGCCACCGACATCTCCATCCCCTGGCCGGGCCTGCACGGACACCTCCTCAACGCAGCCGGCGAGCCCGTCACGAGCACCATCTACAAGTTCCAGTGGCTCTCCAGCCCGGGCACGCTGCTGCTGATCACAGGCCTGCTCGTCGCCGTCATCTACTCGGTGTTCCACGGCAACGGCCGCTTCAGGCTCTCGGTGGGCAACGCCGTGGCGGAGATCGGGCGCTCGTTCTGGAAGATGCGCTTCTCCGCCCTGACCATCATGAGCGTGCTCTCCCTGGCCTACGTCATGAACACGTCCGGCCAGACCATCTCGATCGGCACCTGGGTGGCCGGTCTCGGCGCGGCCTTCGCGTTCCTCTCCCCCGTGCTCGGCTGGCTGGGCACCGCGGTCACCGGCTCCGACACCTCCGCCAACGCACTGTTCTCCAACCTCCAGAAGACCGCCGCCGAGGGCACCGGCCTCGATCCGCACCTCATGACGGCGGCGAACACCTCCGGCGGCGTGGTGGGCAAGATGATCTCGCCGCAGTCCCTGGCCATCGCCGCGACCGCGGTGGGCATGGAGGGCAAGGAGTCCGCCATCTTCCGCTCGGTCATCTGGTGGTCCCTCGGCCTGCTCCTGCTGCTGTGCACCCTGGTGTTCCTGCAGTCCAACGTGCTGGCCTGGATGCTCCCGACCTCCTGAGCACAACGCCCCGGGGCCCCGCTGGACCGATCGGTCCGGCGGGGCCCCGCCGCCTCCCTAGACTGGTCCGCGTCCCGCCCACCCTCTGAGGAGCCCCCCGTGCCCGCAGCCGCACGCATGTACACCGTCGTCCTCGACTGGCTCGAGGAGCGCCTGCGCACGGGCGAGATCTCGGTGGGCGACAAGCTGCCCGGGGAACGCCACCTGGCCGAGGAGTTCGGCATCTCCCGCGCCTCGGTGCGGGAGGCGATCCGGATCCTCGACGCCATGGGACTGGTCCGCTCGTCGACCGGGTCCGGGCCGAACGCGGGGGCGATCGTCATCGCGGAGCCCTCGGCCGCGCTCGGGTGGGCGCTGCGGATGCACGTGGCCAACCGGTCGCTGCCGGTGCGGGACCTCGTGCAGACCCGGCTGCTGCTCGAGACCCAGTCCGCCCGCGAGGCGGCCGCCGCGGCGGAGACCCCGTGGCGGGCGGCGGTGCTCGGGCGCGCCGCGGAGCTCGTGGCCGCCATGGAGGACCCGGACCTGCCGGACGAGCACTTCCACGCCCACGACGCGCAGTTCCACATCCTGCTCGCCTCCCTGGCCGGCAACGTGGTGGTCGAGACGATCATGACCTCACTGCGCCAGGCCACCATCGGGTACGTGCAGGAGACCGTCGCCGGTCTGGACGACTGGCCGCAGGTGCGCCGCACCCTGCAGGAGCAGCACCGAGAAATCCTGCGCGCCTTCCAGGAGCGCCGGGGCGAGGACGCCGCCGCCGCACTGCGGGAGCACATCACCTGGTTCTTCGGCCACAGCGTCGCCGCTCAGGAGGGGCAGGACCGGCGGGCGTGACCGGACGACCCTGAGGGCTCCGACCCCCGGGCCCGGCGGAACGACCCGGCAGAGGCCCCGGACGCACGAGAACGGCCCCACCGGTTCCGGTGGGGCCGTTCTCGTCTGCCAGGTATGCGGAGCAGATGTTGCACGGTAGGGGGCCATCGGCCGAGGGGGGGGTGCAAGGTGATCCAGGCCTTGCGCGGCCACATCCCGGGTCCAGGGGGGACTGTCCCGGGGCGGCCCCCTACCGTGAGCAGGTCGGTGGACCATCCGGTCCGGGGCTCGGCCTCATGGGGGGTTGGGCCGTGCGCCGTAGGGATGTCTCTCACTCATCCACCGACTTTTCTTCTCTGCTCGCACTGATCACTATGCCGGGTTTGCTAATGCAGATGAATGCACTTTCGTCTACAACTTTCCTGGACTTCCGTCCGGACCGGGACTGCAGACGGGGCCCCAGACTCAGAGATCGCGCAGCTGCGGATCGACGAGCCCGCTCTGGTACGCCTTGATCAGCGCCTGCACCCGGTCGCGGACGCCGAACTTCTCACAGACCCGCCCGAGGTAGGCCTTCACGCTGCCCTCGGAGACGTGCATCTGCTCGGCGATCTCCCGGTTGCTGAGACCCTGGGCCAGGAGCGTCACGGTCTCCATCTCCCGGTCGGTCAGCAGGGAGCGCAGGCCGCTGTCCGCCGACCGCGCCGGCTGCTGCTGGTCCGGCACGGAGATGACATTGTCCGCGAGCGCGCGGGCGATCGCCGGGGAGAGTGCAATCTCGTTGTTGCGCACCTGGTTCACGGCGTCGATGATCTCGTCGGGCCGGGCGTCCTTGACGAGATATCCGGCCGCGCCGGCCCGGAGGGCCGGCACCACGAACTCCAGCGTGGAGAACGTCGTGAGCGCCAGCACCTTGGAGCGGGGACTGCGCGAGGTGATCTCCCGGGTGGCCTCGATCCCGTCCATCACGGGCATCTTCATGTCCATCAGCACCACGTCCGGGTCGATCGCCAGACATCGGTCCACGGCCTCGCGTCCGTTGGCGGCGGTCCCGATCACCTCGAAACCGGGCTCGGCCGAGAAGAAGGACTTCAGGGCCTCCAGCATCAACGGCTGGTCGTCCACGACAAGCACTCTGCAATCAGTCACTTGCACAGTCTATTTTTTCCTGTCCCCCAAAGTGCAACACGTCATATTCGACAAAAGTCACAAATGGTCTGGACAAAGGTCGATAGGCTCGTCCAGTTAACGTTGGCAAAATGGGAGTTACCAGGGCAGCACACCCCCCTCGCGACTGGGAGATCTCTCCCCCCACCCCGGCCGCAACCCCCCGATCCGGTGCTGTCCTCGTGATCCAAGGAGCCTCCCGTGAAGAAGAAGATCACCAGCGCCCTCGCTGCAGCCCTCGTCGCGACCACCCTGGTGGCCGTCCCCCTCGCTCCGGCGAACGCCGCGCCGCGTTACGTCGTGTGCGGATGGTGGCCCGCCATCTGCTGATGCTGTATCACTGTCCTTGTGACTGATGTAGCTGCATTGATAGAGCGCGCACCGCGAACAGCCCGGAAGACATCGTTCTTCTACGCCGAGCCAGTCGCTTGGTGGCTGTCCGCGGTGCTCGTCGTCTATGCGATCGGCTCGCTGTTCGACGATATGGGCCACCTGAGGACGACCTTCACCGGCTCGGCCCCGAGCGAGATGATCTATGCGCTGGACGGCGTCCTGGCCTACGCCGTCATGGGCCTCGTGGCCTGGCGGGCCACCTGGGCCAGCGTCGCATCGATGAGCTGTCTGATCACGTCCGTCCTCATCGACAACTTCGGTGCGGTGATCATCACCGCGCTGGTGGTGACGGCCGCCGTGGTCGCCACGGCCACGGCACGGTTCATTGCGGCGCATTTCGTCGTCTACATTGTCTGGATCGTCATGGCCACGGCCCTCCGAGAAGACGGCGCCAGTGGCGCCGTATTCTGGAATCTGTTTATCCCCATCCTTGTTGCCGCGCTGGCCGGAGCTGGGATCCGCCATTTCCGGCTGCAGCGCCGCAAGAGCGAACAGCGTGTCCGGGACCTCGAGATCCTCAATGTGCGGCTCCGGGAGGACGAGCGACAGGCACTGGCCCGCGACCTGCACGACGTCGTCGCCCACGAGCTCACCCTCATCACGATGCAGACCATGAGCCGGCGCCGCTCCGGGGACGTCGGCGAGCTGCACCAGGTCCTCGAGACCGTGGAGGGCGCCGCGCGCTCGGCCCTGCACGAGCTGCGGGTCATGCTCCGTCTGCTGCGCAACGAGAACGAGGGCGAGCACCCGCGGGACGTCACGGGCGCCGGCCTGTCCATCGGCAGCCTGGAGCACGTGGTCACGTCCCTCGCGGCGAGCCTGCGGGACCTGCGCTTCGAGCCGGAGGTGGTCATCACGGGCGACCTCGAGGCCATGCCCACCACCGTGCGCGGTACGGCCGCCCGCATCCTGCAGGAGGCGGTCACCAACATCATCAAGTACGCCCCGGCCGGGTCCCGCTGCCGGATCGAGGTGACGGCGGACGAGCACGAGCTGTGCCTGCGCGTGGCGAACCCCATGCCGCGCAGCACCCAGCACACGGGCGACCACTCCTCGGAGATGTCCTCGGGACTCGGCCTGCGGGGCATCACGGAACGCGTCTCCCTGCTGGGCGGCCACGCCGAGAGCGGTGCCGCGGACGGCCAGTGGGTCCTCGACGTGTGCCTGCCGGTGGACCGCAGGGAAGCCCTGTGACCGAGCGCGCCGAGCCGGACCCCGGCCTGGCACGGCGCGTGGGGGACGTCGTGGCCGCCATCCCCCCGGGCCGGGTGCTGTCCTACCGGGACGTCGCGGAGCTCGCGGAGTGCCGCTCCGCACGCCTCGTGGGCACGCTCATGGCGCGCAACCCCACCGGCGCGGACCTCCCGTGGTGGCGGGTGGTCACCGTGCAGGGCACCCTCGCCGACCACCTGCAGGCCGAGGCCCGGGACCGGTACCGCGAGGAGGGCACTCCCCTGCGGGAGGACGACCGGCACCTCGTGCGCGTGGACATGGGCCGCGCCCTGTGGACGCCCGACTCCCCCGGCGCCTGACGCCGCCCGGCGCCGGCGTCAGTACTCGAGCGGACCGGCCACCTCGAAGAAGTTGCCGTCCGGGTCGAAGGTGCGGCCGGTGAGCCGCTCGAACGCCTCGACGTAGCGCGCGCGGGTCCGCTCCACCACCTGCTCCGGCAGCGGGGGCACGGGGCCGGTCCCGTTCCAGCCGGACTCGTCCGAGCGCAGCCAGTCCCGCACGTACTGCTTGTCGAACGAGGGCTGGGCCTTGCCGGGCTCGTAGGTCTCGGCGTCCCAGAAGCGGGAGGAGTCCGGGGTGAGGACCTCGTCCCCGAGGGTGATCGCCCCGCGGTAGGAGTCCAGGCCGAACTCCACCTTGGTGTCCGCCACGATGATCCCCCGCTCGCGGGCGATCCGCTCGGCGGCGGTGTAGATCTCCAGGGTCAGCTCGCGCAGCCGGTCCGCCACCGCGTGGCCCACGCCGTCGGCCATCTCCTGGAAGGTGATGGGGAGGTCGTGCTCGCCCACCTCCGCCTTGCCGGTCGGGGTGAAGATCGGCTCGGCGAGCCGGGAGCCGTCCACGAGCCCCGGGGGCAGCTCGATCCCGCAGACCTCGCCGGTCTCCCGGTAGTCCTTGAGGCCGGAACCGGTCAGGTAGCCGCGCGCGATGCACTCGACGGGGAACATCGACAGGTTCTTGCAGACGACGGCCCGCCCCCGGACGGACTCGTGCACGTCGGTCGACAGGACGTGGTTGGGCACGGCCGCGAGCTGCTCGAACCACCACAGGGACAGCTGCGTCAGGATCTTGCCCTTGTCCGGGATCTCCGTGGGGAGGATCTCGTCGAAGGCGCTGATCCGGTCGGTGGCCAGCACCAGGACCGAGCCGGCCCGGTACTCGGCGTCGTCGTAGATGGCCACGCCCGTGGCCCGCAGCCGCGACTCGTCGGGGACGTAGAGCTCCCGGACCTTGCCCGAGTAGATGTGCCTCCACCCGGGGATCTCGGGTGGGGTGGTGACGGTGCCCTGCTCGCTCATGCCTGCTCCTGACGGGGACGGGGGGCGGAGGCGCCGGGAACGGTGACCAGCCCCCGGGCGGCCTTCAGCGCGATGTCGGTGCGGTGCTGCGAGCCCTCGAGCGCCACGAGCGCCACGCCCCGGTAGGCGCGCTCGCGGGCGTCGTCGAGGTCCGCGCCGAGGGCGACGACGGCGAGCACCCGCCCGCCGGCGGAGACGATCCGGCCGGCGTGCTCGCCCTCCGGGGCCACCGCGGTGCCGGCGTGGACCACGTGCACGCCCTCGAGCGCCTCGGCGTCCTCCAGCCCGCCGATCGGGTCGCCCTTCCGGGGGCTGTCCGGGTAGTCCTGGGCGGCGACGACCACCGCGACGGCCGTCTCGGGCCGCCAGCGCAGCCGCTCGGCCTCGTCGAGGCGCCCGGCGGCGGCGTCGTGCAGCAGCCGCCCGAGCGGGGTGGTGAGCCGGGCCAGCACGGCCTGGGTCTCGGGGTCCCCGAACCGGGCGTTGAACTCGATGACCCGCAGACCGCGGGTCGTCACGGCCAGCCCGCAGTACAGCACGCCCACGAACGGGGTGCCGCGGCGGCGCATCTCGTCGACCGTGGGGCGGGCCACGCGCTCCACGACCTCCTCCACGAAGCCCTGCGGCAGCCACGGCAGCGGCGTGTAGGCGCCCATCCCGCCGGTGTTGGGGCCCTCGTCGTCGTCGTGGATCCGCTTGAAGTCCTGCGCGGGGCTCAGGGGGATCACGCGGGAGCCGTCGGTCAGCACGAACAGGGACACCTCGGGCCCGTCGAGGAACTCCTCGATCACCACGCTCCCGCCCGCGGCGAAGCAGGCGGCGGCGTGCTCGAGCGCCTCCGCGCGGTCGGCGGTGACGACCACGCCCTTGCCGGCGGCGAGCCCGTCGTCCTTGACCACGTAGGGGGCGCCGAAGGTGTCGAGGGCGTCGGCGGCCTCCTCCTCCGTGGTCGCGACCCGCGCCATCGCGGTGGGCACCCCCGCGGAGGCCATGACCTCCTTGGCGAACGCCTTGGAGCCCTCGAGCCGTGCCGCGGCCCGCGAGGGACCGAAGACGAGGAAGCCGGCCTCGCGCAGGGCGTCGGCCACCCCGGCCACCAGTGGGGCCTCGGGGCCGACGACGACGAGGTCCACCGCGAGCTCGCGCGCCAGCGCGGTGGCCGCGGCGGGGTCGTCGGCGTCCACGGCGTGCACCGGGACGAGCTGCGCGATCCCGGCGTTGCCCGGCGCGCAGTGCACCTGCTCGACCTCGGGATCTGCCAGCAGTGCGCGGATGATTGCGTGTTCGCGGCCTCCGGGGCCCAGTACCAGAACCTTCACGCCCTCAGGCTAGTTGGCGGCACCGGGAAGTGGCACATCGTTCCCGGCATGCGGGCACGGCCTCGGACCCGCCGGGAATTCCCGTCCCCGCTGACATACTGGGGCGATGCAGACCTTCACCTCGGACCGTGCCGTGGACCTCGCCGTGCTCGAGCGCAGCGGCTTCGTCGAGTCCCGCCACCGCGGCTCCGCCGTGGTCCTGGAACCGGACGGGGCCGTGGCCGTCGAACTGGGCGACATCGGCACCCCGATCTTCCCCCGCTCCACGCTCAAGCCGTTCCAGACCATCGCCGCCATGAAGGCCGGCGTCCCCCTGCGCGGGGCCCAGGTGGCCATCGCCTCCGCGTCCCACATCGGCTCCTTCGAGCAGCTCGACGCCGTGAGCTCGATCCTGACGGCCGCCGGCCTGACCGAGGACGCGCTCCAGTGCCCGCCCGACTGGCCCGAGGACGAGGAGGTCCGCACGGAGCTCGTGCGGGCCGGCCGCGGCAAGAGCCGGATCTGCATGAACTGCTCCGGCAAGCACGCCGCGTTCCTGTGGGCCTGCACCGAGAACGACTGGCCCACGGACAGCTACCTGGACCCCGAGCACCCCCTGCAGCGGACCGTGCTGGAGACCGTCGAGGAGTTCTCCGGCGAGCGCGTGGCCCACGTGGGCGTGGACGGGTGCGGCGCCCCCCTCGCGGCGATCTCCCTGACCGGCCTCGCCCGGGCGTACTCGACGCTGGGCCGGGCCGCGGGCAACCTCGACGCCGACGCCCGCGCCGCCACGGTCTCCCAGTGCATGCTCGACTACCCGGAGCTCGTGCACGGGCGGGGCAGGTACAACACCGTGGTCATGGAGGAGCTGGACGTCGTGGCGAAGCTCGGCGCGGAGGGCGTGCTCGCGCTCGGCACCCGCACCGGGTGGTCCGTGGCGCTCAAGGTCCTCGACGGCGGATCCCGCGCCAACGCCCTCATCGGCCTCGCCCTGCTCGCCCACGCCGGGGCCGTGCCCGCCGCGGCGGCCGCCGCGGTGATCGGGCAGGTGGTGCGCCCGGTCATGGGCGGGTCCCGCCCCGTGGGCCGGCTGCGCCTGGCGGACCCCCTCCTGGAGCTGCTCGGCCCGGAGCTGGTCCGGGCGCTCGGGCAGGACTAGGCCGTGGCCCGCCGCCGCGTCGACCCCGCGGACGGGACCCTGGCCCTGAGCGCCTGGCGCGCGGACCCGGACGGCACCCCGCGCCGGACCGTGGCCACCGCCGTGCGCTACACCCTCGAGGAGCTCGCCGAGCGGGTGCCCGGCAACAGCGTGGAGGTGCGCGTCCCGCCCTTCGGCGTGACCCAGTGCGTGGCCGGTCCCCGGCACACCCGCGGGACCCCGCCCAACGTCGTCGAGACCGACGCCCGCACGTGGCTCGGCCTGGTGACGGGGGCCGTGACCTGGCCGGAGGCCGTCGCCTCGGGCGCCGCTGTGGCCTCGGGCACAAGGACCGATCTCGCGGACACCCTCCCCCTGTTTCCCCGGTAGCCTTGAGGGCATGAGCTCCACTCCCTCCTCCCCCTCCGCGCGCCCGTCCCCGCGGAAGCTCCCGCGCCGGCGCCGCCGGGTGCGGACGGCCGTGCCGCTGGCCGCCTCCGGCAGCCAGCAGATGACCCTGCGCCGCGCCCCGAACATCTGGGCGTTCGTCCTGCTCGGCGGCGTGCTCGGCGCCGTGGTGGGCGTGCTCGTGGGGCTGTCCGGCGGAGGGAGCGCCGAGTTCACCCAGGGGGCCGTGACCCTGTTCATGGTCTCCGTCTGCACGGTCCTGGGCCTGGCGGCCGGCGCCGTCCTGGCCCTCGTGCTGGACCGGGTCTCCGTGGCCCGGGCGCGGGCCGTCACCACCGAGGTCGTGGACGGGGACGACGACGCCCCGTCCGGGGCGCCGGGCGACGCGCCCCGGCCCACCGACCCCCGAAGCTCGAGAGAAGGCTGATCGACGTGGTTCGCCCTGATGGACAACTCAGCCACGACCTGCTCCCCGGAGAGAAGGGCCCCCAGGACGCGTGCGGCGTGTTCGGCGTGTGGGCCCCCGGCGAGGAGGTCGCGAAACTGGCCTACTACGGCCTCTACGCCCTGCAGCACCGCGGCCAGGAGTCGGCCGGCATCGCCGCGAGCGACGGCAACCGCATCGCGGTGTACAAGGACATGGGCCTCGTCTCGCAGGTCTTCGACGAGGCAACCCTCACCACCCTGACCGGTCACCTGGCCGTGGGCCACTGCCGGTACTCCACCACGGGCGGGTCCCACTGGGCCAACGCCCAGCCCACGCTGGGCGCCACCCCGCACGGGACCGTGGCGCTCGCGCACAACGGCAACCTCACCAACTCGGCGGAGCTCTACGAGAAGCTGATCGACAAGTCCGGCTTCCCCTCCCAGGGGGAGATGGCGCAGGGCAACACCACGGACACCGCGCTGGTCACCGCGCTGCTGGCCGAGCACCCGCACGGCTCCCTGGAGGACGCGGCCATGCACCTGCTCCCCCAGCTCGTGGGCTCCTTCTGCCTGGCGTTCATGGACGAGAACGCCCTCTACGCCGCCCGGGACCCGCAGGGCATCCGGCCGCTGGTCCTCGGCCGGCTCGAGCGCGGCTGGGTGGTGGCCTCCGAGACCGCGGCGCTGGACATCGTGGGCGCGTCCCTGGTCCGGGAGATCGAGCCCGGCGAGTTCGTGGTGATCGACGAGCACGGCCTGCGCTCCCAGCGCTTCGCCGAGACCCGCCGCGCCGCGTGCGTGTTCGAATACGTCTACCTGGCCCGCCCGGACACCACCATCAACGGCCGCTCCGTGTACGAGTCCCGCGTGGAGATGGGCCGCCGGCTGGCCCGGGAGCACCGCATCGACGCGGACCTGGTCATGCCCACCCCGGAGTCCGGGACCCCCGCGGCCATCGGCTACGCCGAGGAGTCCGGCATCCCGTTCGGCAACGGCCTGGTCAAGAACGCCTATGTGGGACGAACGTTCATCCAGCCCTCGGACACCATCCGCCAGCTGGGCATCCGGCTCAAGCTCAACCCCCTGAAGTCCGTGGTGGCGGGCAAGCGGCTCGTGGTCATCGACGACTCGATCGTGCGCGGGAACACCCAGCGGGCCCTCATCCGGATGCTGCGGGAGGCCGGGGCCGCCGAGATCCACGTGCGGATCTCCTCCCCGCCCATCAAGTGGCCGTGCTTCTACGGCATCGACTTCGCCTCCCGCGCGGAGCTGATCGCCAACGGGCTCGGGGTCGAGGAGATCAGGGCGTCCCTGGGCGCGGACTCCCTCGGCTACATCTCCGAGGACGGGATGATCGCGGCCACCCTGCAGGAGCGCGGGGAGCTGTGCACCGCGTGCTTCTCCGGGACGTACCCCACCCGGCTGCCGGACGCCGACAAGCTGGGCAAGAACGTCTTCGAGGCCCGCACGCCCGTGGACTCCTCGCCCCGCCGCGCCCCGGGCGGATCCGCCGTGGCGCAGCGGCCGGAGCATGCCTCCGCCGTGTCCATCGACACCCGCCCCTCGGCCACGGACGGCCTCTCTCGCCGGCCCGCCGAGCGCACCAGCATCTCCGACGAGGACCCCGGCGTCCAGGAGACCTCCACCGGGTGCGACCCCGGGCCCGACGCCGACCTCGAGGACCTCATCCTGCCGGAGGACCGGGTCCCCGCCGCCCGCACGACCACGGGGCCCGCCGGGCCCGGATCCCAGCACGCCGCCCAGCCCGAGACCGCGAAGGACGCCTGACATGGCCCAGCCCCCCTCCTCCACGAACCGCACCGTCACCTACGCCAGCGCGGGCGTGGACGTCGAGGCGGGAGACCGCGCCGTCGAGCTCATGAAGAGCGCGGTCAAGGCCACGCACACCCCCAACGTGATCGGCGGGGTCGGCGGGTTCGCGGGACTGTTCGACGTCTCGGAGCTGCTCACCTACCGCAAGCCCTACCTCGCCACCTCGACCGACGGGGTGGGCACCAAGGTGGCGATCGCCCAGACCCTCGACGTGCACGACACGATCGGCTTCGACCTCGTGGGCATGGTCGTGGACGACATCGTGGTGGTGGGCGCCAAGCCCCTGTTCATGACCGACTACATCGCCACGGGCCGCGTGGTGCCCGAGCGGATCGCGGACATCGTGCGCGGCATCGCCGCGGCCTGCGAGCAGGCCGGCACCGCCCTGGTCGGCGGCGAGACCGCGGAGCACCCGGGCCTGCTGGCCCCGGACGAGTACGACGTGGCGGGGGCCGCCACCGGTGTGGTCGAGGCCGACGAGCTGCTGGGCCCGGACCGCGTGCGCGCCGGCGACGTGGTCATCGGCATGGCCTCCTCCGGCCTGCACTCCAACGGGTACTCCCTGGTCCGCAAGGTCATCAACGTGGCCGGGTGGTCGCTGGACCGGCAGGTCTCGGAGCTCGGCCGCACCCTGGGCGAGGAGCTTCTGGAGCCCACCCGCGTCTACGCCGCCGACGTCCTCGACCTCGCCGCCGCCTTCCCCGTGAACGGCGCGGACCGGACCACGGGCCGCGGTGTCCGCGGCTTCAGCCACGTGACCGGCGGCGGCCTCGCCGCGAACCTCGCCCGGGTGCTCCCCGCCGGGCTCGAGGCCACGGTGGACCGCAGCACCTGGGAGCTGCCCGCGATCTTCCAGCTGATCAGCCAGCTCGGCAACGTCCCCCTCCCCGACCTCGAGCGGACCCTCAACCTCGGCGTGGGCATGGTCGCGATCGTCGACCCGTCGGCGGCCGACGCCGCCGTGGCCCACCTCACGGCCCGGGGCCTGCCCTCGTGGGTCATGGGCACCGTGGACGGGATCGACCCGGACGCGGACCACGGCGGGCCCGACTGGGTGCAGGGCGCCAAGGGCGTGGACGGCGGCGCGGTGCGCATGGTCAACGCCTACACGGGCTGATCCGGCCCGCAGAGCCCCGGAGGAACAGCGAACGCCCCGCCGGCCGGCGGGGCGTTCGCTGTTCGCGGGGACGCGAAGAAGGTGCTCGTCCTGGACGGGCACCTTGTTGCGTCGTGCGGTGGAGACGAGCGGAGTTCCCGGTGGCTACCGGCGGAAGTCCTCGTCGTAGTCGTCGGCGTACTTGTCGACGTAGGCCGAGTAGTCGTCCTCGTCCTCCTCGACGGTCTCCTGGACCGGCTCCCGCAGCGGGGGCATCTGCTCGCTGCCGCGCAGTTCCCGCTGGAGTGCCGTGAGGTCGGTCTGCGGGCTGAAGTACTTCATCTCCCGCGCCTGCCGTGTCGCCTTCGCCTTTTGACGGCCGCGCCCCATGGCGTGACCCCCTCTGTCTCTTGGTCCGGACGGCGGCACTCTGGCACAGAGTACGGCCCCGGAAATGTCGTATGAATGGTTCGTGAGACCAGGGTACATGGTTTGTCAGCCCGTTGCGCCCGGCCCGGGACCGGCGCGGTGGACTGTCGGCAACCTCACGGGAGGCGGGTGGAACGCGGTCCGGGAGCCCCGGCGGCGGGCCGTCGCCGGGACTCCCCGACGGCGACCCGCCGGCCGGCGGCGCGCCCCGCAGCTCAGTCCGCGGCGTGCGCCCGCTCGGACACGGCGGTGACGGTGAGCCCGTCCGCCACGACGTCGGCGTCGACGTCCACCCGGACCGCGTCCCCGTCCACGACCGCCCCGGAGAGGATCGCCCTGGCGAGCTTGTCCCCGATCTCCCGCTGCACCAGCCGGCGCAGCGGCCGGGCACCGTAGGCCGGGTCGTAGCCGGTGAGGCCCAGCCACTCGGTGGCCGCGGGCGTGACCTCCAGGCGCAGGCGGCGCTGGCCCAGGCGCTCGGCGAGCTGGGCGACCTGGATGTCCACGATCTTCGACAGGTCGGACGTGGACAGCGGGTCGAACAGGATCACGTCGTCGAGCCGGTTCAGGAACTCGGGCTTGAACGAGGCGTTGACCACGTTCATCACCGCCTGCTTCTTCGCCTCCGGCTCGATGGTCTGGTCCACCAGGAACTGGCTGCCCAGGTTGGAGGTGAGGATCAGGATCACGTTGCGGAAGTCCACCGTGCGTCCCTGCCCGTCGGTGAGCCGGCCGTCGTCGAGCACCTGCAGCAGGATGTCGAAGACGTCCGGGTGGGCCTTCTCGATCTCGTCCAGCAGGACCACCGAGTACGGGCGGCGCCGCACGGACTCGGTGAGCTGGCCGCCCTCCTCGTAGCCGACGTAGCCCGGAGGGGCGCCGACCAGCCGGGAGACCGTGTGCTTCTCCCCGTACTCGGACATGTCGATCCGCACCAGCGCGCGCTCGTCGTCGAACTGGAACTCCGCGAGGGACTTCGCGAGCTCGGTCTTGCCCACGCCGGTGGGACCCAGGAACAGGAAGGAGCCGATCGGCCGGTTCGGGTCGGAGATGCCGGCGCGCGAGCGGCGCACGGCGTCGGCGACGGCCTGCACGGCCCGGTGCTGTCCGATGAGCCGCTTCCCGAGCACCTCCTCCATGTGCAGCAGCTTCTCGGTCTCGCCCTGGAGCATGCGCCCGGCGGGGATGCCGGTCCAGGCCGAGATCACCTCGGCGACGTCGTCGGCCGTGACCTCCTCGGAGACCATGGTGTCGTGCGGGGCGGAGGTGTCCTCCTGCTCCTGGGCGGCGTCGAGCTCCTTCTGCAGCGCCGGGATCTCGCCGTAGAGCAGCCGGGAGGCCTCCGCGAGGTCGCCCTGGCGCTGGGCCATCTCCGCCTGCGAGCGCAGGTTGTCGATCCGCTCCTTGAGGTCGCCGACGCGGTTCAGGCCGGCCTTCTCGGCCTCCCACCGGGCGTTGAGGGCGTCCAGGTCCGCCTTCTTGTCGGCCAGCTCCTGGCGCAGCGCGGCGAGGCGCTCGACGGACGCGGGGTCGGTCTCGCGCTCCAGCGCGAGCTCCTCCATGGTCAGGCGGTCGACGGCGCGGCGCAGCTGGTCGATCTCCTCCGGCGCGGAGTCGATCTCCATGCGCAGCCGCGAGGCGGCCTCGTCGACCAGGTCGATGGCCTTGTCCGGCAGCTGCCGGCCCGGGATGTACCGGTTGGACAGCGTGGCCGCCGCGACGAGCGCGGCGTCCGCGATCTGCACCTTGTGGTGGGCCTCGTAGCGCTCCTTGAGCCCGCGCAGGATCGCCACGGTGTCCTCCACGGAGGGCTCGCCGACGTAGACCTGCTGGAAGCGGCGCTCCAGGGCGGCGTCCTTCTCGATGTTCTCGCGGTACTCGTCCAGGGTGGTCGCGCCGATCAGGCGCAGCTCGCCGCGGGCCAGCATGGGCTTGAGCATGTTCCCGGCGTCCATCGAGCCCTCGGCGGCGCCGGCGCCGACCACGGTGTGGATCTCGTCGATGAAGGTGACGATCTGCCCCTCCGAGTCCTTGATCTCCTCGAGCACGGCCTTGAGCCGCTCCTCGAACTCGCCGCGGTACTTGGCGCCGGCCACCATGGACCCGAGGTCCAGGGAGATCAGCGTCTTGCCGCGCAGCGACTCGGGGACGTCCCCGGCGACCATGCGCTGGGCGAGGCCCTCGACGACGGCGGTCTTGCCGACGCCGGGCTCGCCGATCAGAACGGGGTTGTTCTTGGTGCGGCGGGACAGCACCTGCACCACGCGCCGGATCTCGGAGTCCCGCCCGATGACGGGGTCCAGCTTGCCCTCGCGGGCCATGGCGGTCAGGTCGGCGCCGAACTTCTCGAGCGCCTGGAAGGTGCCCTCGGGGTTGGGTGTGGTCACGCGGCGGTCTCCTCTCACGGACGGGACGGCGGTCCTCAGCTGGTCGGGTCCGGCGCCCGCGCCCCGCAGGATCTCCCCGACCTTCCCCTCCTGCTGGGCGAGGCCGTACAGGAGGTGCTCGGTGGAGATGTACTCGTCGCCGAGGGACTGGGCGAACTGCTCCGCGGCCTGGATGACCTGCAGCGCGCCCCGGTTGAACTGGGCCTGGGCCGTGGAGGAGCCGGACGCGGAGGGCAGGGCCTTGATGGCGGCGCTGGCCTGCGCGGAGACGGCGTCGACGTCGGCCCCGGTGGCCTTCAGGACGGCGACGGCCACGCCCTCCCGCTGGTCCATGAGGGCCTTGAGGAGGTGGGCGGGCTCGACCTGCGGATTGCCCGCGGTCGAGGCGTTGGTGGAGGCGGCGGAGAGCGCCTCCTGGGACTTGGTGGTGAACTTGGTCTCCACTGCGGCTCCTTGGCGAGGGACGTTCTGGAACGGATGGGGGACGAACCGGCCCGGCGCCGATCACCAGTAGATGCGGCCGGGCAGTTCAGCTAACTTGAGTCTAGCGCACTCAACTCCCGGGCAACAGGGGTCTGTGCCCGCTCGGTGCCGGCGACCCGCCGCGGTCCCGTGGAACAGCACGGACCCCCGCCGGGCGAGCCTCGCGAGGCGCTCGTCCAGCAGGGGTCCGTGCCGTGCTGTCCGCGGGGGACCATCGCCCGGCTAGCCGGTGCTCCGGCCCGTCAGCCGGTCCCGGAGCCGGTCGACCATGCCGACGCCGGGCCCGACGGTCTTGTGGAACAGCTCCGAGTGCGGCGCGGAGGGGTGCGGCCGGGTCGGCGCCACCTTCTTGGCGTTCTGCACCTTCCGGCCCAGTTCCACGAGGTCCTCGGCCGGGATGTGCGCCCGCAGCTTCGGGAACTGGTCGGACTCCTCGTCCTCGATGTGGTGGCGCAGCTGCGACTGCATCTCGCGGATCAGCTCCATGAACGCCGGCTCGGAGGCGTCGACGCCCTCCACCTGCTTCATGACCCGGACGAGATCGTCGTGCTCCTTCTTGTCGTGCTCGACCTCCTCGGCGCCGCCGGGCAGGTGCTTCTCCATCACCGGGTAGACGTGCATCTCCTCCGCGACGGCGTGGCGCATGACCTCCGCGATCACGGTGTCGGCCAGGTCCCTGCGCCGGGCGGCGTCCGGGGAGCCCTCGATCTGGCCGAGCAGTTCGAGCATCTCCCGGTGGTCGGTGGTGAGGATGTCGATGACATCGGTGTCCGGACCCGCAGCGTGGGTGTCGGTCATGGGACGCGCCTCCTTGAAGTCGTGGTTCCCGGTTCCGTGGGCGGCATGACGAGGCCCTGGAACCCGAGCGCGACACATATCACACGGATGCCCGATTTGTCCAAGATCACAGGCCCGAACCGTTGGATGCCCTCGACATCCTCCGTAGCATCGAGGTTTCCACCCGTTCGGCCCGACGACGCGCCTTCCACCCGCACCCCCATGCTCCGCACGGAAGGATCCGCCATGTCCGCACCTCGCACTGCCGTGCTCCAGGTGATCAACGCCCCGGACCGCACCGGCACCCGCTTCGCCCTCTTCGCCCTCGCCCTCGGCGGCTTCGGCGTGGGCACCACCGAGTTCGCCTCGATGGGCCTGCTCCCCTTCATCGCCGAGGACCTCGACGCCTCGATCCCCTCCCTCGGGCACGCCATCTCCCTCTACGCCCTGGGCGTGGTCGTCGGCGCACCCCTCATCACGTCCCTGACCGCCCGGGTGGAGCGCAAGAGGCTCCTGCTCGGGCTGATGGTCGCCTTCACCGCCGGCAACGTCCTGTCCGCGGCCGCGCCGTCCCTCGAGTGGCTGTACGTGGCGCGCTTCCTCTCCGGCCTGCCCCACGGCGCCTACTTCGGGGTCGCCGCGGTGGTGGCCTCCTCCCTGGTGCCGCGCGAGCGGCGCGGCACCGCCGTGGCCCGCGTGGCGCTCGGCCTGACGGTCGCCAACATCGTGGGCGTCCCCCTGGCCGCCGTGCTCGGCGGGAGCCTGGGCTGGCGGGCCGGGTACGGGCTCGTGGTGGTCATCGGCCTGCTCACCGTCGCGGCCCTCGCCCTCTGGATCCCCCGCACCCGCAAGGGCGGCGGCGTCTCCGTGGCCCAGGAGGTCCGTGCCCTGGGCCGGCCCCAGGTGGCCCTGACCCTGCTGGCCGGGGCGGTCGGCTTCGGCGGCATGTTCGCGGTCTACACGTTCGTCTCCCCGATCCTGACCGAGCTCAGCGGCCTCGACATCTCCATGGTGCCGTGGGTGCTGGCCGTGTACGGCGTGGGCATGACCGCGGGCTCCCTGCTGGCGGGCCCGCTGCTGGACCGGTCCATCGAGAAGACCGCCCTGGGCGCGGGGGCCGTCTCCGGCGTGGCCCTGGCCTTCTTCGGCCTGTTCGCCCACTCCGCGGTCGCGGCCGTGCTCGGCGTGCTGTGGATCGGCGCCATGGGCGCCCTCTTCAGCACCGCGCTGCAGATGCGCCTGCTGCGCGAGGCCAAGGACGCCCCGTCCCTGACCGCCGCCATGAACCACGCGGCGTTCAACCTGGCCAACGCCATGGGCGCGTTCCTCGGCGGCGCCGTCATCACCGCCGGCTGGGGCTACCGCTCCCCCGCCTGGGTGGGCGTCGGCCTGGCCGTGGCCGGCCTGCTCATCCTGGGCTACGCGACCCGCCTGCACCGCACGGGGGGCGTCCCCGCCTCCTCGCCCGTGCGCACCGGGCCCTCCTGGGCCTACCAGGCCGTCTCCGACCTGTCCGTGCTCCTGCCGGAGCCGGCGCAGCTGCGCCCGGCCGTGGCGAACAGCGCCCGGATGACCGACTGGGCCGATCTGGGCCGGTGACCGGTGGCCGCCGGCGCCTCCTGCCTCCCGGGCGGGCGGCGCCGGCGGAGCTGCGTGGTCCCCGTGACCGGGACGGCCACCACCGGCCGCTCTTGTCCGCCCGCGGGCCAGGGGTCACGATGGGAGCGTCCGGACAGGAGGCGGCTCATGCGGATCGCACTCGTCGGCGATGTCATGCTCGGCCGGCTGGTCGACGAGCGGCTGCGCCACGAGGGCCCGGCCCATCCGTGGGGGGACGTCCTCCCCCTGCTCGCGCAGGCGGACCTGCGGTTCGCGAACCTCGAGTGCGTGCTCGCCGACGACGGCCCGCCCCGGCCCGGCAAGAGGTTCCACTTCCGCTCGGACCGCAAGAACGTCGCGAGCCTGGAGGCCGCCGGTGTCGACGTCGTCTCGCTGGCGAACAACCACGTGCTCGACCACGGCGTGGAGGCCATGCGGGAGATGCTCCCCCTGCTGGACGAGCACGGCATCCTGCACACCGGGGCGGGCCCGGACGCGGAGGCGGCACGACGCCCCGCGGTCTGCACCCGGGCCGGGACCGCGGTGGGCTTCCTCGCCTTCACGGACAACGAGCCGGGCTGGGCTGCGGGCCCCGCGTCCCCCGGCGTCCACCACGTGCCCGTCGACCTCGCCGACGACCGCGCGCAGGACCTCCTGCAGCTCGTCCGGCGGACCCGGGAGCGCACCGGCCTCCTCGTCGTCTCCGCCCACTGGGGGCCCAACTGGGGCGCGCAGGTGCCGCCGGAGCACCGCGCGTTCGCCCACGCGCTGGTGGAGGCCGGGGCGGACGTGGTCTTCGGCCACTCCCCGCACGTCTTCCGCGGCGTCGAGGTGCACCGCGGCCGGCCGGTGGTCTACGGCGCCGGGGACTTCGTCGACGACTACGCCGTCCGTCCCGACGAGCGCAACGACCAGTCCTTCGTCTTCCTGCTCGACGTCCGGGACGGCCTGCCCCGCCGCCTGCGCCTGCACCCCACGGTGATCGAGGCCCTCCGGGCGAGGACGGCCACCGCCGAGGCCCGGGGCATCGCACGGCGGATGGAGCGGCTCAGCGCCGCGCTCGGCACGCGGTGCACGTGGCGCGACGACGAGCAGTGCCTCGACGTCCCGCTGGACTGAGGCCCTCCCGCTGTCCCGCCGCGAGCGCGCGGAAGACCCGCGCCGAGCCCCTTCCCGCCCGGCCGGTGACCGGTCACCGCCTCCTGCGGGCCCCCGCCGGGGCGGTCCGTTCCCCGTCCGCGCCGCCCGGCGGTCCGCCGCGACCCTGACCCGACGTTAGAGTTGTCCCAGACTTCTCGGGGCCGTCAGGTCCCGGACGCGGCCCCGGCTCGACGCGAGCCGCCCGCACGACCTTGCTCCACCCCACGTTGAACCCACGATGAAAGCGGAATCCTTTGACCATTTCCTCCCGCAAGCTCAAGTCCCCGCCCCCGCTGCCCTCCGGGGGCCTGCGGATCACCCCGCTGGGCGGTCTGGGCGAGATCGGACGCAACATGACCGTCTTCGAGCACGCCGGCAAGCTGCTCGTCGTCGACTGCGGGGTGCTGTTCCCCGAGGAGCACCAGCCGGGCATCGACGTGATCCTGCCCGACTTCACCTCCATCCGGCACCGGTTGGGCGACATCGTCGGCATCGTGCTCACCCACGGCCACGAGGACCACATCGGGGGCGTGCCGTACCTGCTCAAGGAGCGCCCGGACATCCCGGTCATCGGCTCCGAGCTGACCCTGGCGTTCATCACGTCCAAGCTCAAGGAGCACCGGATCACCCCGAAGGCGGTCCACGTCGAGGCCGGGGACACCCACAAGGCGGGCCCGTTCGAGTGCGAGTTCGTCGCGGTCAACCACTCGATCCCGGACAGCCTGGCCGTGGCGATCCGCACGGACGCCGGGCTGGTGCTGCACACCGGGGACTTCCGGATGGACCAGTTCCCGCTGGACGACCGGATCACCGACCTGCGCCACTTCGCCCGCCTGGGCGACGAGGGCGTGGACCTGTTCCTCACCGACTCCACCAACGCCGAGGTCCCCGGTTTCACCACCTCGGAGCAGGAGCTGACGCCGGCGATCAACCAGGTCTTCGCCACCGCCCCGAAGCGGATCATCGTCTCCAGCTTCGCCAGCCACGTCCACCGCATCCAGCAGGTCCTCGACGCCGCCCACGCCCACGGGCGCAAGGTGGCCTTCGTGGGCCGGTCCATGGTCAAGAACATGGGCATCGCCCGCGACCTGGGCTACCTGAAGATCCCCCGCGGGCTGGTGGTCGACTTCAAGAAGCTCCAGTCCATGCCGGACGCCAAGGTCACCCTGGTGTGCACCGGCTCCCAGGGCGAGCCCCTGGCCGCGCTCTCGCGCATGGCCAACGAGACGCACCAGATCCAGCTCAACGCCGGGGACACGGTGCTCATGGCGAGCTCGCTGATCCCGGGCAACGAGAACGCGATCTACGGCATCATCAACAAGCTCACCGACCTCGGCGTGAAGGTCGTGCACAAGGGCAACGCCAAGGTCCACGTCTCCGGCCACGCCTCGGCCGGGGAGCTGGTCTACTGCTACAACATCGTCAAGCCCACCCACGTGCTGCCCGTGCACGGGGAGTCCAAGCACCTGCACGCCAACGCCGAGCTGGCGGTCCGCACCGGTGTCGACCCGGAGAACGTGCTGATCGGCCGGGACGGCACCGTCATCGACCTCGTCGACGGCCGGGCGCGGATCTCCGGGCAGGTGGAGGCCGGTCTGGTCTACGTCGACGGCCACACCGTGGGCAAGGTCACCGAGGAGACCCTGGTGGAGCGCCGGCTGCTGCAGGAGGGCGGAGTGGTCACGGTCGTGGCCATCGTCGACGCCGACACCAACGCGCTCGCCGAGCCGCTGGAGTTCCTGGCGAAGGGCTTCGTCCACGACGAGCACGTCTTCGACGGGGCCGCCGACAAGGTGAAGAACGCCCTGGCGCGCCCGGCCACGTCCAAGGTCGCCGACCTGGAGAAGCTCGAGTCGATCATCGCCGAGACCGTCTCCCGCCACCTGGAGCGCGCCTACCGGCGGGCCCCGCTGGTGACGGTCGTCGTCGTCGACGCCTGAGCCGCACGACCGCCCGGCCCCGGCCCCGGGGCCGGGACCGGGACCGGGCGGTTGGTAGACTCGGGGTCCCCTGATTCCTGGAGGTCGTTCGATGCCGCAGCGCGTCCGCGGAGGCACCATGCAGATCGGCGAGCTCGCCGATCGGACCGAGCTGTCCCTGCGCACCATCCGCCACTACGACGAGGTGGGCCTGCTGCCGGCCTCGCGCACCGAGGGCGGGTTCCGCGTGTACACGGAGCGGGACGTGGAGCGGCTCACCCACATCAAGCGGATGAAGCCGCTCGGCTTCTCCCTGGAGGAGATGGCCGAGCTGCTCGAGCTGCTCGGCGCCGACGAGCCCGCAGAGGCCCGGCTCGCCGACTACCTCGAGCGGGCCCACCCCGAGCGGGACCGGCTGGCCAGGAAGCTGGCCCAGGCGGACGAGTTCATCGCGATGCTGGAGCAGCGGCTCCGGCGATGACCGAGCGCTCGACGAGCTGCGCCGCCGAGCCCGTGGTGGCCCTCCGCAGCCCGTCCCCGCGGACCGCTCACCGTCCGGATCTGCAGGGTCTGCGCGGGGTGGCTGTGCTGCTGGTGGTGGTCTTCCACGTGTGGACCGAGAAGGTCTCCGGCGGGGTGGACGTGTTCTTCGTGCTCTCCGCGTTCCTGCTCACCGGCTCCTTCGCCCGCCGGATCGAGCACGGCCGGCCCCTGGCACTGCCGGCCTACTGGGCCCGGACCTTCGCCCGGCTGCTGGGCCCGGTGGCGGTGCTGCTGCTGGCCGTGCTCGCCGCGGTGTTCCTCTGGTTCCCGCCCAGCCGGTGGGCCGAGCTGCTGGCCCAGGCCTGGGGGTCGCTGTTCTACGTCGTGAACTGGGTGCTGGCGGACCAGGCCGTGGACTACTACGCCGGCAACTCCGCGGCCACGACCCCGCTGCAGCACATGTGGTCGCTGTCGGTGCAGGGCCAGGTGTTCCTGGTGTGGCCGCTGCTGCTGTCCGGGGCCGCCGTGACGGCCCGGCGGGCCGGGATCGGGTTCCGCCCTGTGGCCTGGGTCGTGTTCGCCGCCGTGTTCGCCGGCTCGCTGGCCTGGTCGGTGGTGGCCACCGCGGCCGGGCCCGAGGCGGCCTACTTCAGCACCCTGACCCGGCTGTGGGAGTTCGCCCTGGGCTCGATGGCAGCCCTGGCCCTGGCCGGCTCCGGCGCCGCGGGGACGGCCTCCCGGCGCCGGAGCGCCCCGGCCCGGGTGACCGGGGTGGTCCTGGGCTGGGCCGGGCTGGCCGCGATCCTCGCCACCCCCTTCCTCATCGGCCCCGACACCCGCTTCCCCGGCACCGTGGCCCTGGCCCCCACCCTGGGGGCCGCGGCGATCCTGCTCGGCGGTGCGCTGGCACCCGACGCCCGGACCGGCGCTGCCCGGCTCCTGTCGGCGCGTCCGCTGCAGTGGTTCGGGGACCGGGCCTACGGGATCTACCTGTGGCACTGGCCTTTGCTGATCACCTACCTGCTGCTCACGGCCCGGGACACCGTGCCGGTGCCGGCCGGGCTCGGGATCCTGGCCGCCTCGGTGGTCCTCACCCGGGTCACCGCGCTGCTGCTGACCGGCTGGCGGGCCCTGCCCGGGATCCGGGCCCGCAGCGGGATCCGGCTGATCGCCACCGCCCTGCTCGTGGCGGTACCGCTCACCGGCGCTCACCAGTACACGGTGCTGCGCGACCCCACCGCCGGGGTGGAGCGCACCGCGCAGAACTACCCCGGCGCCGCGGTGCTGCGCGAGGACATCGGCGAGGTCCCGGACGTGCCGATCATCCCCACCGAGGACGAGCGCGACCAGGAGTGGGGCGACACCGGAGACCTCTGTCCCCCCGAGCGGACCCCGGCGGGCATCGCCGAGCTGGGCGAGTGCAGGATCATCACCCCCGACCCCGCCGGTGACACCGATCCCCGCGGCACCGACCCCGGGCTGACCCTGGTGGTCCTCGGGGACTCCCACGCCCGGCAGCTGCTCACACCGATCCACCGGGTCGCCGACGCCCAGGGCTGGACGGTGGTCTCCTATCTGCGCAACGCCTGCCGCTACACGAGCGAGTCGGAGAACTACCAGGCCGAGTGCAACGACTTCAACACCGCGGCCCGGGAGGCGGTCCTGGAGACGGAGCCCGACGCGGTGCTGACCATCGGCACCCTCAGTCTGCCCGAGGCCCCGCACGAGAAGCTCGTCGAGGGCTACGAGGCCGGCGTGCGGCCCTTCCTGGACGCCGGCATCCCGGTGCTGGCCTTCCGCGACAACCCGCGCTTCCCCTACGACATGTTCGAGTGCGTGGAGACCTACGGGCCCGACCGCGACCGCTGCAACGTCCCCCGCTCCGAGTCGCTGCTCCCCGTCAACCCGCTGGAGGAGCTGGCCGCCCGGCACGAGGACCTGCACAGCATCGACCTCACCGACCGGCTGTGCACCGGGACCACCTGCCCCGGGGTGGTCGGCAACATCATGGTCTACCGCGACCTCGACCACGTCACCTCCAGCTACGGCGAGACGCTGGTGCCCGACGTCGAGGAGCGCCTGCTGGCCGCCCTCGACCGGACGTGAGCCACCTCTCCCCCGCCCCGCGGCCGAGGACCCTACCCTCACGTTAGGATAGGGTGACGACGCGGTCCCCGCCGGAGCGCCTCCGCACCCGGACGCCGCACCGCCCGCGCAACGCCGTGTCCACCCGCATGCGCAGCACCCGGGACGACCCCAGCCCTTCCGCCCAGCCTTTCCCCGCCCTCCTCTCCTGCGAACGGAGCCTCCTTGGCCACCACGACAGCCGGTCCCGCGGCCGATCTCACGCCCGAGCAGCGCCAGTCGGTGCGCCTGACCCTCCGGTCCCCCCGTCACCTCAAGACCGAGGTCCTGGCCGGGCTCGTGGTGGCCCTGGCGCTCATCCCGGAGGCGATCGCCTTCTCGATCATCGCCGGGGTGGACCCCCGCCTGGGCCTGTTCGCGTCCTTCACCATGGCCGTGACCACCGCCGTGCTGGGCGGCCGGCCCGCGATGATCTCCGCTGCCACCGGCGCGGTGGCGCTGGTGATCGCCCCGCTGGTGGCCTCCCACGGCATCGACCACTTCATCGCCGCGGTGATCCTGGCCGGGGTCTTCCAGGTGGTCCTGGCCCTGATCGGCGCGGCGCGGCTGATGCGCTTCATCCCGCGCTCGGTCATGGTGGGCTTCGTCAACGCCCTGGCCATCCTGATCTTCAGCTCCCAGATCCCCGAGCTGATCGGGGTGCCCTGGGCCGTCTACCCACTGACGGCCCTGGGCCTGGCCATCGTGTTCCTGTTCCCCCGGCTGACCGGCGCGGTCCCCGCCCCGCTGGTGGCCATCGTGGTGATCACCGCGATCGTGGTGCCGATGGGCATGGACGTGCCGAGCGTCGGCGACAAGGGCGAGCTGCCCGAGTCCCTGCCGTCGCTGTTCTTCCCCGACGTCCCGCTGGACCTGGAGACCTTCCGGATCATCGCCCCGTTCGCCCTGACCATGGCGCTGGTGGGCCTGCTCGAGTCGCTGATGACGGCCAAGCTCGTCGACGACATCACCGACACGCGCTCGAACAAGACCCGAGAGTCCTGGGCGCAGGGCGCGGCCAACATCGTGACCGGCTTCTTCGGCGGGATGGGCGGGTGCGCGATGATCGGCCAGACGATGATCAACGTGCGCGCCTCGGGGGCCCGCACCCGCATCTCCACCTTCCTGGCCGGGATCTTCCTGCTGCTCCTCGTCGTGACCCTCGGCGAGGTCGTGGCGGTCATCCCGATGGCGGCCCTGGTGGCCATCATGATCTTCGTGTCGTGGGCGACGTTCGACTGGCACTCGGTCCGCCCCTCGACCCTGGCGCGGATGCCCCTCCCGGAGACCCTGGTGATGCTCTCCACCGTGGCCGTGACCGTGTGGACGCACAACCTCGCCCTCGGCGTGATCGTGGGGGTGCTCGTGGCGATGGTCGCCTTCGCCCGCCGGGTGGCCCACTTCGTCACCGTCGACCGTGCGCTCGAGCGGCGCGACGGCCGGGAGACGGCGGTCTACACCGTGCACGGGGAGCTGTTCTTCGCCTCCTCCAACGACCTGTACACGATGTTCGACTACGCCGGGGACCCGCAGCAGATCGTCATCGACTTCTCCGACTCCCATCTCTGGGACGCCTCCACCGTCGCCGCCCTGGACTCCGTGACGGACAAGTACGCCCACTACGGCAAGGACGTGGCGATCGTCGGGCTCAACCAGGCCAGCCGCCGGATGCGGGTGCGCCTGGGCGGAATGCTCAACTCCGAGCACTGACCCGGCACACCCGCCCGGCGCCGCGGCACGGCGCCCGAGCACACTCTGCCGGGCTGTGCATTTGCGATCACAACCCTTTGTGTCTGCATGTGAACTGGGTCACACTGAGGGGTCTTGCCGTACGCCGCGGGATCGAGCATTGTTGCTTCTCACCAGGGGATTCTGTGGTCCGCCAAGGATCATCCCCCGGCTCCCGCACCGTCGACCGACAGCGCGCCGCCTCCGGACTCCGGGGGGCGTCACCCGCATCGGGTCCGGGCGCGGGAGCAGTAGGGAGCGGGGCCGGCTGGGGGGCCGCCCCGCTCCCCTTCTGTGTGCCGGCCTCGTCCGCTTCTGTGTGCCGGCCTCGTCCGCCGGCACCCCCGCACCCCGCTCCGCCCGGCCCTGTCGGTGGTGCCGTCCGGCCCCGGGCGTCCGGAGGAAGCACCGACGGTCCGGAAAACGCACGCACCCGGGCTCCGTGTGGTGCCCCGAGGGCCCACCCGGAACCATGATGGGGGCGGCGGCGCCACCGCGCCGCCACGGACGGTCCCGGACCGCTGCGCAGCGTCGCGCCCGGTCCGGGACCGTCCTCGGAGCGACGCACCGCAGTGAGGGGGGACCGTGGACGACGACAGGATCGGAGCCGTGCAGGCACGCCTCGCCCGGCACGCCGTCGAGCGCGCCGGTCTCGACGCGGCCCGGGTCTGGTGGCACTGCTTCCAGCTCGGCGGCGAGGCCGGGATGCTGGAGGTCGACGCGTACCTGCACGGGTGCCTGAGGCTGCCGGCCGCCCACCGCGACCTGCTCGCCCGCGCGGTCAACGGACTCGTCCGGGACGCGCCCGTCGCCCGGGTCCCGTTCTCGTGGGAGATCGACGCGGGCTCCCGGGACGACGCCGGCCCGCAGGACCGCGGCATCGCGCCGGGCCTCTGGCCGCGCGCCTGAGCCGGCACCTCCACCGCGGCGGATCCTCCTCGGAGCCCCCCGAGCCGTGCCTCGCGCGCGGCGCCACCTCCACGGCCCCGGCGGCCGCGGTGGCAGAATGGTCCGGGGTGCCGGCCCCGACGACGGCCCGCACCCGGTCGGGCGCAGCAAGCCGGACGCAGCGCGCCCGTCGTCGTCCCCGTGCCCCCACCTCGACCCTAGGATGTCGGATGGCCCATCTCTCGCCCCGCCCCGTCCCAGCCCCCGCGCCGACCGGCTGGTCGACCCTGCACCGGCACCACATCGGGGTGGACGTCGGCGGCACCCTGATCAAGTACGCGGCCGTGGACATGGCCGACGGCGAGCTGACCACCCCGGTCCTCCAGCGCCCCACCCCCGTCCCCGCCACGCCGGATGCCCTGGCGGAGCAGCTCGTGCTCATCGTGCAGGAGCTCGCCGCGAGCCCCCAGGCCCCGCACCCGGAGGCCAGCGTGGGAGTGGCGCTCCCCGCGATCATCCGCCACGGCGTGGCCCGCTCCGCCGCGAACATCGACGACGCGTGGATCGGCCTGGACGTCCACCGGTTCCTCACGGAGCGGCTGGGACGCACCGTCCACGTCCTCAACGACGCCGACGCCGCGGGCCTGGCCGAGCTCCGCTACGGCGCCGGACGCGGGACCACCGGCACCGTCCTGGTCATCACCCTGGGCACCGGTATCGGCTCGGCGCTGTTCGTGGACGGGAAGCTCGTGCCCAACGTCGAACTGGGCCACCTGGAGCTCGGCGGGGTCGACGCCGAGGTGCGGGCCTCGGCGGTGGCCCGGGAACGGGAGGGACTGGACTGGCCGGACTACGCCGAGCGTCTCCAGCAGTACTTCGCGCACCTGGAGTTCCTCTTCTCACCGGACCTGATCGTGGTCGGCGGCGGGATCTCCGCCCGGCACGAGGACTTCCTGCCCCGTCTGCGCCTGGACACGCGCGTCGTCCCGGCCGAGCTGCGCAACGCGGCGGGCATCATCGGCGCCGCCCGGCACGCCTACCTCGCCGTGCCGCCGGCGTCGGCCTGACCTCGGAGGGCCTGGCGGAAGTACTGCACGCCCGCCAGGACGTGCAGGACGGCCGCCACCTGGACCATGACCCGGCCGACGTCCGTCACCTCGGGGGTGGACCAGGCGGGCCCCGCCAGGACGAGCACGGTCCCCACCATGAGCAGGGCGGTCTTCGCCTTGCCGACCGTCGTGACCCGCAGGGTGCCGAGGGACCGCCGGACCAGGGTGGCGATCCCCACCACGACGTCGACGACCGCGATGACGATCAGCACCCACCAGGGGAACAGCCCGACGATGCTCGCGGCCACGGCGATCGCCACGGTCCCCAGCCGGTCGGCGATGGGGTCCATGACCTCCCCGACCCGGCTGCGCTGCCGGAGCGCCCGGGCCAGGGCGCCGTCGACCCAGTCCGTCAGGGAGAAGAGGGCGACGAGGACCAGCGCGCGCACCGGCCGCTCGTCGATGTCGAGGACGGCCAGAACGGCCGGGACGATGAGCGCGAACCGCACCACCGAGACCACGTTGGGCACCGTGAGCACCCGGTCGTAGTACGGCGACTCCGCCGGCTCGACCGCGTCCTGGTGCTGCTGTGCCATGTGCCTCGTCCCGTCCTCCGGCGCTCCCGGGCGAACGGTCCGCGCCCGTCGGTGCTGCCCTCGAGACTATCTGGTCGGCGCCGGGCGGCCCGGGAAATGACGCCGCCCGGCGCGAGGGCCGGCACGGTCCCTGGCCGCACACGGGCCGCCCGGGCAGAATGGGGCGGGAGCCTCGTCGCCGGTCGCCGGTGCGCCCGCAGCGGCTCCGCCGGCGCACCCTGTGCACCCTCGCCCGGTGAGCTCCGACCCGGTGCGCGTCCTCGGCCCGACACCGGGCGCGCCGCCCCGTCCGTCCCGCTCACCGGGGCCGGGCCCGACCGAAGGACCGCTGTGGATCCTCGCGTGCACTTCCTCACCCTGTCCACCCCGGACCTCGACGCCGCCCGCGAGTTCTACGCGCGGGGCCTCGGCTGGGAGCCGCTGCTCGACGTCCCGGGCGAGATCCTCTTCTTCCAGATCGCCCCGGGGACGGTCCTGGGTCTCTTCGACGCCGGGAAGTTCGCCGAGGACCTGGGCCTCCCATCGGCCACCCCGGCGCAGGGCGTGACGCTCGCGCACAACGTGGACGGCGAGGCCGCGGTGCGCGCGAGCGTCGACGCGATGAGCGCCGCGGGCGGGACCGTGCTCACGAGCCCGCGGCCGGGCGCCTTCGGGGGCATCTTCCACGCGCACGTCGCCGATCCCAACGGCGTGGTGTGGGAGATCGCGTACAACCCGGGGTGGCGGATCGACGACGACGGGACCGTGCACCTCGGCTGAACGTGCCCGCCCGGCCCGTCCGCGCCGGGAGGTGCGGCCGGGGCCGGCTCAGCCGCGGACGTCGACGCGCAGGTGGTGCTCGACGTCGTGCAGGAAGTACGCCGCGAAGCTCGCCACGGTGAAGTCCTTGCCGTCCCCGCGCCTGCCGGTCCGGGCCCACTGCTCCCCGGTCACGGCGTCGAAGGCGTCCGCGGTGGCGCGGACCTCCTGCGCGAGCTCCCCGGAGACCTCGTAGGGGTCCTGCAGGTTGTACTGCCCCTCGACCGCCGCGGCGTCCTGGTCCCAGTCCGCGAAGACCGGGTCCTGCTCGTCGAGCATGAGCCGCAGCCGCTCGCGGAAGACCCGGCAGAGGTCCCGGACGTGGCAGGCGTACTCCAGCGGGGACCACGTCCCCGGGCGGGGCCGGTCCGTCATGCCCAGGCGGTCGAGGACCGCCGCCCAGCGCTCGACCGTGGCCCGCGCCCGCTCCCCCGTGCTCGTGACGTCGTAGTCCGGGTCGAACCCGCAGTCGGGACAGCCCCGGTCGAGCACCACGGTCCAGTCCTTGGTCTCCGGAGGGACCGGGGAGGTGTCGGGGGTTCCGGGGCGCTCGGTGGTCATGCGGCCAATGTACCCGGGCCCACCGGGTGCGGCGAGGTCCCGCGGCGGACGGGGCGGGCCGGGCGGGTCACAGCCCCTGCCGGTCCAGGATCTCGTCCTCGTTGAGCGGCTCCCCGCGCTGGACCCGGCGGGTCCGGCGCAGGTCGGTCGCGGCGAGCACCACGGCGGCGGTCGCCAGGACGAACGAGAGGATGCCGAGGGTGTTGGCGAACCCCGCGGACAGGCCCAGGTGGACGGGGTCGGCGGCCCGGGTCAGCACGGACGCGCCGGCGCCGTCCACGCGGTCCGGGAGGACGGCGCCGAAGCCGAGGAGCACGGCCCATGCGGCGAGCACCGTCAGCGAGGACCGCAGGGACGCCCCGGCAGGGACGTGGGCGCGGGCGTCCCGGCGCAGCAGCACCCCGGCCACCACGAGCAGCGCGGTCAGCGGCAGGGCCAGCGTCAGCGTGTAGAGCAGCACCAGGTCACCGGCGGCGCCGGCCAGGCCGCGGCCCACGGCCACCCACACCCCGAGCAGCAGGGCCGCGGGGACCCCGAGGACGGGCACGGCGCGCTGCAGGACGGCGGGACGGTGCGGCACGCGGTCGAGGGCTGTTTCCACGCTCGCCAGTCTATCGACGGGCCTCCCGCCGGAGACCCGCCCGCGGGCGCCCCGGTAGGCTGGAGCGCATGCCCTCCCCCGGATTCCCGCACGCCGTCCTCTTCGACCACGACGGGACCCTCGTCGACACCGAGCCGCTCTGGGACCGCGCCAAGCAGAACCTCGCCGCCGAGCACGGACGGCTCTGGACCCCCGAGGACTCGCTCGCGACCCTGGGCCGGCCGGTCGCCGCGACGATCGACCGGCTGCAGCGGGTCGGCGTGCCGCTCGGTCCGGACGAGCTGTTCCGGGCGGTCTTCGAGCACAGCGTCCGCGTCCTGGAGGACACCGAATTGACCTTCATCGACGGGATCGCGGAGCTCCTCGAGGAGCTCTCGGCCGCGGGGATCCCCGCGGCGATCGTCACCAACGCGAGCTCGGCGATGGGCCACCACACCGCGGCCACCGCCCCGGAGGACCTGTTCCAGGTCGTCATCGGCACGGACGAGTACGCGCAGGGGGTCCGCCCCAAGCCGGACCCGGACGCCTACCTCACGGCGGCGCGCCGCCTCGGGGTCGACCCCCACCGGTGCGTCGTGGTCGAGGACTCCCCCGCCGGGGCCGCCGCGGGCGTCGCGGCGGGCATCCCCACGGTGGTCGTCCCCGGCGAGCTGGAGGTCGAGCGCGGCCCCGGGCTGCTGCACCTGGGATCCCACCGGGAGCTGACCCTGGAGCTGCTGCGCTCGCTGGACCCGCAGTCCCCGTCGTCGCCCTTCCACCCCGTGCAGGAGACCCGGCCGTGAGCGCCCCCGACTTCCCCGCCGCCGTCCTGTTCGACCACGACGGCACCCTCGTGAACTCCGAACCGCAGTGGGCCGTGGCCAAGCGGGCGGTGGCCGGCCGGTACGGCGTCGGCTGGAGCACCGAGGACGACCTCGCCACGCTGGGCCGGACGGTGCCCGCGTCGGCGCGGCTGATGGTCGAGCGCGGCGCCGAGGGGACCGTCGAGGCCATCACGGCCGAGCTCGGGCGGGAGGTCGCGGCCTCGCTCACGGGCGAGGTCCCGTTCCTGCCCGGCATGCGCGACCTGCTGGCCGAGCTCGAGCGGGCCGGCATCCCCGGCGCCGTGGTGACGAACGCCCTGACCGTGGTCGCGGAGGGCACCGCGTCCGGGGCGCCCGAGGTGCTGCGGGTGGTCGTCTCGCAGGAGGACGTGGAGCACGCCAAGCCGCACCCGGAGCCCTACCTGCTCGCGGCGCGGCGGCTGGGCGTGGACCCGGCACGGTGCGTGGCGGTCGAGGACTCGCAGACGGGGGCGGCGAGCGCGGCGGCCGCCGGGATGCCCGTGGTGGTGGTGCCCGGGGAGCTGCCCGTGGAGCCCGCTCCCGGCCTGGTGCTCGTGGACGCCCACACGGACGTCACCCTGGAGTTCCTGCGCGGGCTGGGTCCGGCCGTCTGACGAGGTCCACCACGACGACGAGGGCCCGTTCCCTGCCGTCCGCGCTATGCGGGGCGGCAGGGAACGGGCCCTCGTGCGAGGTGCCTAGGCTCAGCGGGTCGCGGTGCCCTGGGGGGAGGACGCGCGGCGCGGGCTCCGGGTGCGGCGACGGGCCGCGGCCTGGGTGGAGCGGTCCGGCGCGGACTCGGTCGAGTACGCAGGCGCCGCGGAACGGCTGGGCGCGGCCGAGCGGGCCGGTGCCGCCGAGCGGGAGGCCGAGCCGTTGCCGGGGCGGGAGCCGCCGCGGCTGCCGGTCTCGCCGCGCTGGTCGCGGGAGGCGCTGCGCGGCTGCTCGGAACGGTTCTGTCCGCCGCGGCCGCGGTTGCCGCCGGAGCCGGCACGGCCACCGGAACGGCCGGCGCCGGAGCGCTGACCGCTCGCCGGGCGGCCCTGCGCCTGGACGGGCGGCGCCACGTAGGCGACCTTGTCGGCGAGCTCGCCCACGAGCGCCGTGACGGCCGGGGAGCCGACGGTCACGGTGTCGAAGTTCGCGGTGACGCCCGCGGCCTTCATGAGCTGCGTGACCTCGCGGCGCTCCTCCTTGGTGGCCACCGTGACCACGGAGCCGGAGGCGCCGGCGCGGGCGGTGCGCCCGGAGCGGTGCAGGTAGGACTTGTGCTCGGTGGGCGGGTCGATGTGCACGACCAGCTCGACCTCGTCCACGTGCACGCCGCGGGCGGCGACGTCGGTGGCGACGAGCACGCGCACGTCACCGGCGGAGAACTGGGCCAGGTTGCGGTCGCGGGCGTTCTGGGACAGGTTACCGTGCAGGTCCACGGCGGGGATGCCCATCTGGCTGAGCTTGCGGGCCATCTTCTTGGCGCGGTGCTTGGTGCGCGTGAACATCACGCGGCGGCCGGTGCCGGAGGCCAGGGCCTCGATGAGCTCCTGCTTCTCGTCCGCGTCCACGACGAGCACGTGGTGGTCCATGGTGGACACGGAGGCCTGCGGGGCGTCCACGGAGTGCTTGACCGGGTTGGACAGGAACTGCTTGACGAGCTTGTCCACGCCGCCGTCGAGCGTCGCGGAGAACAGCAGCCGCTGGCCGCCCTGGGGGGTGCGCTTGAGGATGCGGGTCACCACGGGCAGGAAGCCCATGTCGGCCATGTGGTCGGCCTCGTCGATGACCGTCACGCGGACGTCGTCGAGCGTGAGGACGTTCTGCTTCAGCAGGTCCTCGAGCCGGCCGGGGCAGGCGATGACGATGTCGGCGCCCTTGGCGAGCGCCTTCTCCTGGTTGCGCTGGGAGACTCCGCCGAAGATGACGGTGGTCGTCTGCCCGGCGGCCTCGGCCAGCGGGGCGATCGCGCGGTCGATCTGGGTGGCCAGCTCGCGGGTGGGGGCCAGGACCAGGCCGGTGGGCCGGTTGGCCCGCCGGGCGGCGCGGGCGCCGTTGCCGGTCAGTCCGGCGAGCCGGGACACGAGCGGCAGCGCGAACGCCACGGTCTTGCCCGAGCCGGTCTTGCCGCGGCCGAGCACGTCGCGGCCGGCCAGCGAGTCGGGGAGGGTCTTCTCCTGGATGGGGAACGCCTGCTCGATGCCCTGCTGGGCGAGGACGGCGGAAAGGGCCTTGGGCACGCCAAGGTCGGTGAAAGTAGCCAAAACTGGGATACGTCTTTCGATCGGATGTCCCGGCAAGGGGGTAGCGCGCCGGGTTGCGCCGAATGACTCCTGGAGCCCCTGCGAGCGGGCTGAGACCGTCTGGAACGGTGCCACGCTGGAAGAAGAACGGGGTGCTCGACGCCTGCCTGCTCACCCGGGAACGGGGAGCAGTGCCATATGCAATACGCCTCACCCTACAGCACCGGCGGCACGCCACCACCCGGATGTGGCGGAGGGCACGGCCGCGCCCTGACGGCGCCGGGCCCACCGCGCCGGTGCGGGACGCGGCGACGCGTGCACGCATCCGGCGCCGGTGCGGTGGGTCCGCGGTGCGGGGACTACAGCGCGGTGTAGCCGCCGTCGACCAGGTAGTACCCGCCCGTCATGAAGGAGGCCTTCTCCGAGAGGAGGAACGTGGTCAGGGCGGCGACCTCCTCGGCGCGGCCCAGCCGGCCGAGCGGGTGCTTGGCGGTGAGCCCCTCGAGGACGGACGCCGGCGCGGTCCTGAGCAGCGGGGTGTCGATGTAGCCGGGGCCGACGGCGTTGATCCGCACCCCGCGCCGGCCGTACTCCACGCCGGCCTGCTTGGTGAGCCCGACCACGCCGTGCTTGGCGGCGGTGTAGGCGCTGTTGCCCGCGGCCACGGCCACGGTGCCGTGCACGGAGGCCATGTTGACGATCGCCCCGCCGCCGGCCTGCTCGATGGCGGGCAGCTGGTAGCGCATGCCGAACATGACGGAGTGCAGGTCGATCTGCACGGTGCGCACCCACGCGTCGAGGTCCGACTCCCCCACAGCGTCCGCCGCGCCGGCGACCCCGGCGTTGTTCACCGCCAGGTGCAGGGCGCCGTAGGTCTGCTGGGCGAACTCGACCGCGGCCTCGCAGTCCTCGGGCTTCGCCACGTCCTGCCGGAAGCCGGCGGCGTCGCCGCCGGCGGCCATGATCGCCTGGACGACGTCGTCGATCCGCCGGGTGTCGATGTCCGTGACGACGACCTTGGCGCCCTGCGCCGCGAGGTCCTTCGCGCAGGCCTCGCCGATGCCGGAGGCGGCGCCGGTGACGAGCGCGACCTTGTCCTTGAGGTCAGCCATGTGGTTCTCCTGCCGTGTGTCCGCTGGGCCGGGCCGGACGGCCCGACGCTCCCAGTCTGTCCGGAAACGCCGGGGCCCGCGAGGGGTGGCACGGGCGCCGCCTGCCGTGCCGCCCCTCGCACCGGACGGAGGCTCAGCCCTCGGCGTCCTCGGACTTCTCGGCGTCGTGCGCCTGGCGCAGCGCGGCGGAGTCCGCCTCCTGGGCGGCCTTCTGCTCGCGCACCACCTCGGTCAGGAGCTTGGTCATCTCCTTGGCCACGCCGGCCGCGGACTGCGGGTTCTGCCCGGTGACGAGGCGGTCGTCCACGACGACGTTCTCGGTCCAGTTCGGCGCGGTCCGCACGTCCGCGCCCTGCTCGACGAGCTTGTCCTCGAGCAGGAACGGGACGACGTCCGACTTGCCGACCTCGTCCTCCTCGGCGTTGGTGAACGCGGCCACCCGGCGTCCCTCGACGATGCGCAGACCGTTGGCGAGCTCGACGTCCACGAGCCCGGCGGGTCCGTGGCAGACGGCGCCGACGACTCCCCCGGCGTCGTGCACGTCGGCCACCAGCGCCTGCAGGTCCGCGTTGCCCGCGAAGTCCCACATGGTGCCGTGCCCGCCGACGAGGTAGACCGCGTCGTACTGGGCCGGGTCGACCACGCTGATCCGCGGGGTGTTGTAGAGGGAGGCCCGCACGGTCTCGTCCTCGAGGTACTGCCGCTGCACCTCGTCCTCCTCGTCCTTGCCGTCCTGCGGGGGCTGCCCGCCGGCGATCGAGGCGAAGTCGACGAAGTAGCCGGCGTCCCGGAACACCTTCCACGGGTGGGCGGCCTCCCCCACGAAGTAGCCGGTGGGCTCCCCGGTGTCGCCGAGGGAGTCGTGGCTGGTGAGAACGAGCAGAACCTTCTTCATGGTCTCGATGTCCATGTCTGTCCTTCCGTCGGGTGGCGGGACGCGGAGGGCGTCCTGCGAGCGGGTGGCCAGCCTAGGCGGCGGGGGCCGCCCCCGGGGCCGGTGTTCGCTCCCGGCCCCTCCTGCACGGAGGGCGCGCTCCCTCCCCTGATAGGGTCGTTGACGACTCAATGACCCTGTTCGCCCTCCTGAAAGGACCGACCATGAGCCTCTCCAACGCGATCCTGCGCGGCGTCTCCGGCGCCTACCTGCTGCAGTCCGGCTACGGCAAGAAGGACCTCCCCACGGAGGCCGCCGCGGGTCTCCAGCAGTTCGCCGCCACCGGCGTCCCCCAGTTCGAGGAGTGGGACGCCGACACCTTCGGCAAGTTCGTGGCGTACTCGGAGATCGGCATCGGCGCCGCCCTGCTGACCCCGTTCGTCAACAAGCGCCTCGCGGGTCTGGCCCTCGGCGCGTTCTCCGCCGGGCTGCTCGCGATGTACTTCCGCAACCCCGAGATGACCCAGGAGGACGGCGTCCGCCCGTCCGAGGCCGGCACGGGCCTCTCGAAGGACGCCTTCCTGGCCGCGATCGCCGCGGCCCTGGTCGTCTCCAAGTAGGCACGGCCCCGCAGGACCCCACGGGTGCCGCCCGTCAGCACGGACGGGCGGCACCCGTTCTGCATTCCCGGTGGCCTTTCCGGAGTCCTACTCCGAAGTCCTAGGACGTCCGAGGTGCCCGGGAGAATGGGCCCATGACGACGACGGCGCACCGCCGGGCCCGTCCTGCTCCGGGTCCGCACCGAGCCGCTCCCGCCGGGGAGCGGGTGCTGGACGCCGGCGTCCGGGCCGAGGTGCGGGCGGTCGTCGGGGAGCTCGTGGACTCGGCGGCCGCACAGGCTCGGGAGGCGGGGCGCCAGCTGCGCTGCATCGTCCGGCTGTGGCTGCTGGCCTGGGAGGACCGCGAGATCGACTGGGTCTCCACGGCAGGGCTGATGCCCTACGAGGCCGATGAGCTCGTCTGCTCCCTCCTCGAGACCGAGGACCAGATGGTGCGTGATCTCGCCGACGAGATCGGCCCGGCGCTGCGCCTGCCCGCGGGCACGGCCCTCGGGCGCGTCCGCGAGGCCCTCGTGCTCGGGCTGCACCTGCCCGAGGTCCTCGAGGCGCTGGAGGCGGGCCTCTTCAGCGCCCGGCACGCCTCGGTGATCGCCGACCAGTGGCGCGAGCTGGTCGAGGACGTCCCGGCGGGCCAGGAGGCACCGTCCGCCGTCGTGCAGCGGCTCGCCGCCGAACTGGTGGAGCGGGCTCCGCACTGCACGGTGGCGCAGCTGCGCGCGTGGGCCCGGCGCCGGCGCGCGGCGCTGCTGGCCAGGACGCAGGAGGCGAGGCACTGGGCGGCCCGGGCCGGACGCCGCGTGTGGGTCGAGCACGGTGAGGACGGCATGGCGTGGCTGCACGCCCTGCTGGACGCACCCACGGCGCTCGCGGTTCAGGACCGGCTCGACACGCTCGCGTCGCTACTGGAGCCCGTGGAGGAGACCGCCCGCGCGGGGACGGGGCGAGAGCCGGACCGGTGCGGCACGGCGCAGTTCGGTCCAGTGCAGTTCGGTCCGGTGCAGTGCGGTCCAGTGCAGTTCGGTCCGGAGGAGGATGGCCCGGACGGGTTCGCGCCGGGTGCCAGGACTGCCCGGACGGACGCGCAGCTGCGGGCGGACGTCCTCACCGATCTCCTGCTGGAGGGGGAGCTCCCCGACGACCCCGGGTTCCCGCGCGGTGTGCGCGGCCGGGTCTGCGTGACGGTCCCCGTGCTCACGCTGCTGGGGTGCCGCCCCGGCGGCCCGGCCACCGGCGTGCCCGCGGACGCCCCGGTGCTCGAGGGTCACGGCCCGATCAGCGCGGACGTCGCCCGGGAGCTGGCCGCCGGTGCCTCCTCGTGGCATCGCGTGCTGACCCATCCCGTCACCGGAGCCGTCCTCGACCACGACCGCACCACCTACGCGGTGCCCGCTGATCTGCGCCGCCGGCTGCGGCTGCGCGACGGGACCTGTCGTTTTCCGGGGTGCCGGCGGCGGGCCGAGCGCTGCGACCTCGACCACACGGTGGCGTGGCAGGACGGCGGCCGGACGGCTGCGGACAACCTGGCCCACCTGTGCCGCCACCACCACCTCGTCAAGCACCGCCGCGGTGCCCTCGGCCGCTGGTCGGTGCGGCAGCCGGGGCCGGCGCCCGTCGGCGGAGTGCTCGAGTGGACCTCACCGGCCGGACGGACCTACCGGACCGTGCCGGACCCCTCGGCCGGTGCCACATCGGTCGGTGCCACGTCGGGCGGTGCCACATCGGGCGGACCGGTCCCGGATGTCGGGGAGCGGGGCAGCTCCGTGCCCGAGGACGCAGACCCTCCCCCCTTCTGACCGCCCGACCGAGCGCACGCACGGTGCGGGTGGCGCTGGGCGTGCGGCCTCCCGGTCGGTGCTGCCGCGGGACACGGGCGCGGACCGGCCCTCCGACAGCGCTGTGCCGAGCGCCGGACGGTCCCGAGGATCAGGCGGGTGGGCGGCCCGGGTCCTCCGCCGTGGTCTCCACCGACAGGCGGTAGCCCATGCTGTGGGTCTCCTCGGGCTCGAGGTGCACGGCGTCGGCGTGGGTGTTGGCGCCCTCCACGCACACGAAGTCCGTCCATCCGTCCGGCCCCACGTCGGGCATCGCCGCCGCCGTCTCCGCCCCGGGGTTCCACACCACGGTGGTGCCGGAGTTCTTCTTCCGGATCCGCAGCACCCGCCCCAGCACGGGGTCCACCACGGCGACGTCGCCGGTCGAGCGGTACACCCGGTCGGTCTCGCCGTCGAACCGGAGGTCCCCCTCCTGGACGCAGTCCTCCCGGTCCAGGACCTTGTCGCGGTAGGACGCGCCGTCCAGCCCCTCGACCCGGATCTTCCGCACGTCCCCCACCACCAGATAGGCGTGCAGGGCCTCCTCGAAGTCGAACGGGCGCTCACCGGTGTTGGTGACGCTCAGCTCGAGGGACAGCTCGGTGCCGAAGCGCACCACGCAGTAGGCCTCGAACTGGTACGGGAACTGCTCCTGGTGCGCGGGCTCGGTGACGTCCGCGTCCGAGAGCCGGTAGACGATCATCGCCTCGTGGTCCGAGGACTCGCGCGACTCGACGTGCCACGGGAGCGTGCGGGCGAAGCCGTGCTTGGGCTCGCGCCCGCCCTCCGCCCCGTCCGCGAACCAGGGGAAGCAGATCGGGACACCCCCGCGCACGGGCTTGCCCGTCTCGAGCGCGGTGCTCGGGGACAGCCACAGCACCGGGGCGTGGCCCGTGGGGATCCAGTCGATCACGTGCGCGCCCTGGTCGTGGACGGCGCCGGTGGCGTCCGCGCAGGAGAACAGGCGGGGCTCGGGGAGTTCGCTCATGCCCCTCAGGCTAGACCGAGGGCCCGGTCCCCGTCAGGAGGCCGGGCCCTCGTGCGCCGACAGCCGTCAGACGCCGGTGCGCTCGTACGAGTCGATCGCTCCGGGATGGCCCTCCATGAACGCGTCGACCTGGCGGCGGTCCGCCCGCAGCTTGGGGTCGTGGTCCAGGTAGTGCCTGGTCTCGCGGACGACCAGCCCGGAGAGGAGCAGCAGCCCGAGGAGGTTGGGCAGGGCCATGAGGCCGTTCATCACGTCGGCGAAGTTCCACACCACCGCCAGCGGCACGGTGCAGCCCACGAACACGACCAGGGAGAACACGACCCGGTAGGGCATCACGGCCGGCCGGCCGAAGAGCCGCTCCATGCACCGCTCGCCGTAGTAGGCCCACCCGAGGATCGTCGAGTAGGCGAACATCACGAGCCCGATGGTGACCACGTAGTGGCCCCACTGCCCGGGCAGGCCCTGGCTGAAGGCGTCGCCGGTCATGGTCGCGGCGAAGTCCGCCCCCTGCTCCCAGACCCCGGTGGTGATGAGCACGAGTCCCGTGCAGGTCACCACGATGATGGTGTCGATGAAGGTCTGGGTCATGGAGACCAGCCCCTGGCGGACCGGGTGGGTGGTCTGGGCCGCGGCCGCTGCGATCGCGGCCGATCCCATGCCGGACTCGTTGGAGAAGATGCCGCGGGCCACGCCCATCTGCACGGCCAGCATGATCGCCGATCCGGCGAACCCGCCGACGGCCGCCGTGCCGGAGAAGGCGTCGGTGAAGATCAGGACGACCGCCTGCGGGATGGCCGCGACGTTGACGACGAGGATGAACAGGGCGCCCAGGACGTAGAAGAGGATCATGACGGGGACGAAGCCCGCCGTGACCTTCCCGATGGACTTGATCCCGCCCACGAGCACGGCGAGCGTCAGCACGGCGAGCACCACACCGGTGATCCAGGTGGGGACGCTGAACGAGCTCTCCAGGTTGGAGGCGATGGAGTTGCCCTGGGTCATGTTGCCGATGCCGAACGCGGCCAGCGCGGCGGCGACGGCGAAGAAGATCGCCAGGAACTTGCCGAACCCGTTGCGGATGCCGCGCTCCAGGTAGTACTGCGGGCCGCCGGAGATCTCACCCTTGGCATCCGTGGTGCGGAACCGCACGGCCAGGAACGCCTCGGAGTACTTGGAGGCCATGCCGAGCAGGCCGGTGACCCACATCCAGAACAGGGCGCCGGGCCCGCCGATCGAGATCGCGGTGGCCACGCCCACGATGTTGCCGGTGCCCACGGTGGCCGCGAGCGCCGTGGTCAGCGCCTGGAACTGGGAGACGTCGCCGCCGCGGGCGTCCGCGTCCTTGCGGTCGAACAGGGCCAGTCGCAGCGCGGAGCCCAGCTTGTGGAACTGCAGCCCGCCCAGCCGGACGGTCAGGTACAGACCGGTGAGCAGCAGCAGGGGGATGAGGACGTAGGGCCCCCAGATGATGCCGCCCAGCTCGCCGAGGGCAGTCTCGATGGTTTGGAGCATGTGTTCTCCCGTGGGTGTCGGGTGGATCAGGAATCGGGCCGGAACGGGACTGTGACCTCGGTCTCGGCAGAAGGCATCTAATCACAGGTCCGCTGCTCCCCCGGTCAGGGACCGATGGATCGGCCACAGTGTGGCTCCTGCCCGTTTCCGCCCGGTTACGGGCCGGACGGGGCGGCGGGGCCCTCCGGCGCCCGCCGCGAGAGGCGGCGCGCGAGCAGCACGGCTCCCGCGGCGAGCAGCGAGCACACCGCCATGGACACGGCCATCGGGACGGCGGTGTGCTGACCGGCCAGGCCGGTCAGCGGGCTCACGAGCCCGCCCAGGAGGAACTGGACCAGTCCGAGCACCGCCGACCCGGCCCCGGCCCGGCCCGGGACCCGGCCCTGGGCGAGGGCCACGGCGTTGCCCATGACGAAGCCGATGCAGGTCTGGCTCACGAAGAGGTGCGCCAGGGTGGTCCACCCGGTGATCCCGGCCAGCACCAGGCCCAGGCCCACCACGTTGACGGCGGCCATGACCACGATCGCGGTGCGGAGGATCGTGCCGGGCTCGACCCGGTCGACGAGGCGGGTGTTGACGACCGCGCCCAGGATGGAGCCGCCCGCGTTGACGGCGAACACCACGGAGTAGCCGAGCGCCGAGTAGCCGAGCACGTTCTGCAGCACGAAGGAGGAGGCGGAGATGTAGGAGAACAGGGCGCCGAACGCGAGTCCGAAGGCGAGGGCGTAGGCCATGAAGGACGGGGTGCGCAGCACCCGCCAGGACCCGGTGACGACGGCGCCGACCCCGCCGCGGTGGCGCCGGTGCGGGGGCAGGGTCTCGGGGACCACGAGCACGGAGCACGCCAGCATCAGCAGCCCGAACGCCGCGAGCACCCAGAACACGGTCTGCCACGGGGCCACCGTGGCGATCACCCCGCCCAGGAGCGGGGCCACCACCGGGGCGAGGGAGGTGATGGTCGCGAGGACCGAGAACAGCTTCGCGGCCCCGCGGCCGGAGGCGATGTCCGAGACCACCGCGCGGGCGATCACGACGCCGGCCGCCCCGGCGAGTCCCTGCACCGCGCGCAGGACCAGCACCGTCCCGATGGTCGGGGCCAGGACCACGGCGACGGAGCTGAGCAGGAACAGCGCGTTGCCGGCCACCATGAGCCGGTGCCGGCCCAGCACGTCGGACACGGGCCCGAGCAGGAACTGCCCCACGGCCATGCCGACCATGTACGTGGTCAGCGTCAGCTGCACCGCGGAGGCCGACGCCCCGAAGTGCCCGGCCATGGCAGGCATCGAGGCCAGGTACATGTCCGTGGCCATCGGGCTCACCGCGCTGAGGATCCCCAGCGCCGCCACCAGCACCACCCGGTCCTTGCCGCCGGAGAGGCGCAGGCGGGAGCGCACGGGGTCGTCGGGCGGCGATGAGCTCACGGGAGGTCCTTCGGCACGGGTCGGCAGGGCGGGCGCGGGGCGCGCCTCATGCTATCGACGCCGCGACGTGGCGAAGGACGAGGGACAGACATGCGGGGCGAGGACGAGGATCGGGGATGAGGGACTGCGACTGCGACAGCGACAATGTCCTCATGAGACTCGCCGTGTACACCGGGGCATCCCTCGGCTCCGACCCCCTGTTCCCCGAGGCCGCCCGGGCCTTCGCCACCACCCTCGCCCGCCGCGGCGTGGGCGTCGTCTACGGCGGCGGCCACGTGGGGCTGATGGGCGTCGTCGCCGACGCCGCCCTGGCCGCCGGGGGCGAGGTGGTCGGGGTCATGCCGCAGTCGCTCGTCGACGACGAGACGGCCCACACGGGGCTGACCGAGCTGCGCATCGTCCGGACGATGCACGAGCGCAAGGCGGAGATGGCCGCCCTCGCCGACGGGTTCGTGGCCCTGCCGGGCGGCCTGGGCACCCTCGAGGAGATCTTCGAGGCGTGGACCTGGCTGCAGGTGGGGGTGCACGCCAAGCCGGTCGGCTTCCTGGACGTGGCCGGCTACTGGAGGCCCCTGCTGGACGCGGTGGCCTCGATGTCCGCGGCCGGTCTCGTGCGCCCCGAGTACCGGGACGCAGCCGTGGTCGCCCAGGACGCCGACGAGCTGCTCGCCCGGTTCGCGGCGTGGGAGGCGCCCCGCCGGCGCTGGTCCGAGCCGCCCGTTCCCGGCGCCGACGCGCCCGCCGTCCGCCCAGCCCCTAGGATGTAGGGCGATGAGCGAGCACACCCCTTCCCCCGCCGAGGGCCCCGCACAGGGCCCCGTCCCCGAGGCGTTCCACCGCCGGCCGTACTCCTTCGTGCGCCGCGGCGACCGCCTCACCGCCCGCCGCCAGAAGGCCTGGGACGACTGGGCGCCCACCCGGGTGCTCGACGTCCCGCGCGTGCGCACGGACACCTCCGTGCACCCCGACCACGAGTTCGACGCGGCCGCGGCCTTCGGGCGCGAGGCGCCGCTGGTCGTGGAGGTCGGCTCCGGGCTCGGCGAGGCGGTCGTGCACGCCGCCGCCCAGGACCCGGCGCGGAACTACCTCGCCGTCGAGGTGTACAAGCCCGGGATCGCGGACCTGCTGCTCAAGGCGGCCCAGGCCGGGGTGGACAACGTCCGCGTGGCGCAGGCCAACGCGCCCGAGGTCCTGGAGCACATGCTCGCCCCGGCCTCCGTCGACGAGCTGTGGGTGTTCTTCCCGGACCCCTGGCACAAGACCCGCCACCACAAGCGGCGCCTGGTCTCCCCCGCGTTCGCCGAGCTCGCCGCCCGGGTGCTCGTCCCGGGCGGGCTGTGGCGGCTCGCCACGGACTGGCAGGAGTACGCCCTGGTGATGCGCGAGGTCCTCGACGCGTCCCCGCAGTTCGAGAACGTCCACCCGGGCCCGCTCGCCGACGACGAGCACCCGGACACCGGATGGGCCCCGCGCTGGGAGGGACGGGTCCTCACGAGCTTCGAGCGCAAGGCGCAGGAGGCGGGCCGCGTCCCCCGCGACCTCGTCTACCGCCGGACGGCGTGAGCGCCGTCCCCGGCGCGGAGCGGGACGGCTTCGTCGTCGTGCCCCCGGGCGATCCCCGCACGCAGCCGCTGCTCGAGGGCCTGCACCACGAGTACGTGGAGCGCTACGGTCCCGAGATCGGGGCGGAGGAGATGGCCGAGCACCCCGTCGACGACTTCACCGCTCCCGCCGGAGCGCTCCTGCTCCTCCTCGAGGGCGGCACGACGGTGGGCGGCGGCGCGTTCCGCCGGCACGACGACGCCACGGCGGAGCTCAAACGGGTGTGGACCGCCCCGGCGCACCGCCGGCGGGGGATCTCGCGGCGGGTCCTGGCCGAGCTCGAGCGGCTCGCCGCCGCGGCGGGCTACCGGCGCATCCACCTCACCACGGGCAGCCGCCAGCCGGAGGCGGCCGCCCTGTACCGCAGCAGCGGGTACGTCCTGCTGCCCGGGACCGCCCGGGTCTATCCGGGCGGCGTGTACGACGTGGGCTTCGAGAAGCACCTGCGCTGACCGCCCGGCCCGGGCGCCGGTGCGGCTCAGCGCTCCTGCTGGCGCGGCGGCCGGTACAGCACCACGGCCTGCGAGATCTTGCGGGCCCGGGGGCGGGCGCCGCGGGCCATGCGCACCACGTCCCCGCCGACGCCGGCGGCGAAGATCCGCGAGGACTCCTCGGCCCGGTCCCGGGCGTCCTCGAGCTCCCGGGACAGCTCCGCCACCCGCGACCGCAGGGCCGCGACCTGGTTCTCCAGCTGGAGGATGCGCCGGATGCCCTCGAGGGACACGCCCTGCTGGGACAGCACCTGGATCTGCTGCAGCTTCTCGATGTCGCGCTGCGAGTAGCGGCGGGCGCGGCCGGGGGCCCGGGACGGCCTGACGAGGCCGAGCCGGTCGTACTGGCGCAGCGTCTGCGGGTGCATCTCCGCGATCTCCGCGGCCACGGAGATCACGAACAGCGGCTGGTCGGCGTCCAGTGCCATCTCACACCCGTGCCTTCTCGGCCAGGCGGGCCCGGGGGTCCTCGTCCGCGGTCGCCTCGGCGAACGCCCGGGCGGCGGCCTGCGCCTGCTCGTCCAGCTCGGCCGGCACGTGCACCTCGACCGTCACGATCAGGTTGCCCGTGCCCTTGGCCGTGCCGAACCCGCGCCCCTTGACGCGGAAGCGCCGGCCCGAGGATGTGCCCGCCGGGACCTTCACGCGCACGGTGCCGCCGTCCAGCACGGGCACCTCGATGGTGGCGCCCAGGGCCGCCTCGGGGAACGTGATCGGCACGGTGACCTCGACGTCGTCCGTGCCCTCGACGCGCCGGAAGAAGGGGTGCGGGGTCACGTGGACGGTGACGTAGAGGTCGCCGGCGCCGCCTGCACCCGAGTGGCCCTTGCCGGCGAGCTTGAGCTTCTGCCCGTCGCGCACGCCGCGCGGGATCCGCACCGTGGTCTCCTGGCCGTTGCCCCGGCGCAGCTTGACCGTGGTGCCGTGCACCGAGGAGCGGAACGGGATGGTCGTCTCCGTCCGGATGTCCTCCCCGCGCGCCGGCGGGGCCTGGTAGCCGCCGTAGCCGCCCGGCGCCCCGTACCCGGTCTGACCGCCGAACTGGGCGAACAGGTCCTCGAACCCGCCCGGGCCGCCGGGGCCGCCCGCGCCGCCGGTGGAGTAGGTCGTGCGGCGGCGGCGTCCTCCGCCGCCTCCGCCGAAGATGTCGCCGAAGAGGTCCTCGAAGTTGGCCGAGCCCCCGGCGCCGCCGGGGCCGCCGGCGGTGAAGCGCGCCCCGGAGCCCATTGCGCGGATCGCGTCGTACTGCTTGCGCTCCTCGGGGTCGGAGAGCACGGAGTTCGCCTCGGTGATGTCCTTGAACCGCTGCTCGGCCTCCGCGTCCCCCGGGTTCTGGTCCGGGTGGTACTGGCGGGCGAGCTTGCGGTAGGCCTTCTTGACGTCGGCGGCGGACGCGTCCTTGGAGACGCCGAGAATGCTGTAGAAGTCCTTGTCGATCCAGTCCTGGCTGGCCATGACGCCTCCTTTCTGTGGGGCCGGTCGGGGTCCTGCGGAGCAGGACCCGGTGGTGGTCCGGGGGTCGTCCCCGGCGCCGCGGCGCCGGGGACGGGTGGACGGGTCAGGGGAGGCCCGAGGGACGGGCCTCCCCTGACGTCGCCGGGATCAGGCCGGGTCCGGCCTCACTCGGCGACCGCGACGGCGACCTGGGCCGGCCGCACCACGCGCTCGCCGATCCGGAAGCCGGAGCGCAGCACCATCGAGACCTGGTCCGGCTCGACCTCGCTCGTGGGCTGCTGCAGCACCGCCTCGTGGACGTTGGGGTCGAACTTCTCCCCGACCTCCCCGAGGCGCACCAGCCCGTGCCGCACGAGGGTCTCCTCGAGCTTGTTCGCGATCGCCGCGAACGGGCCGTCGGTGAGGTCGCCCGCCTGCCGGGCCGCGTCGATGTCGTCGAACACCGGCAGCAGCGTCTGCAGGAGGTCGCCCGTCACGAAGGTCCGCAGCTGCTCCTTCTCGCGCGCCGTGCGGTGCTTGAAGTTCACGAACTCGGCCTGCAGCCGGCGCAGCTCCTCGAGCCGCTCCTCGGCGAGGGCCGCCGCCGGGGAGTCCTCCGCGGCGGCCGGCGCCGGTGCGGCGTCCCCGGACTCCGCCTCCGTCGACTGTGGCGTCGAGAGGATGTCGTCCACCGTCAGGCCCTCCGGCCCGGCCTCCTCGCGGGGGCCGGCGCCGGAGTCCTGCGCGGACTGCTCGCCGGGGTGCGCGGCGTGGTCGCCGGGAACGCTCCCGGCGCCGTGGTCGTCCGCGTTCTCGTCGGGTCCTGGCGTGGGGTCGGGCATGCTCACTTCTTCTCGTCCTCGTCGTCGACGACCTCGGCGTCGACGATGTCCTCGTCACCGGTGGCACCGGTGGCGCCCGCACCCGGGGCGCCCTCGGCGCCCTCGGTCTGCGACTGCGCGTAGAGGGCCTCGCCGAGCTTGGTCTGGGACTGCTGCAGCTTGTCGTAGGCCGACTTCACGGCGTCCTCGTCCTCGCCCTCGAGCGCCTTCTTCAGGGCGTCGACGTCCGCCTGCACCTCGGACTTGACGTCCGCGGGCAGCTTCTCGTCGTTGTCCTTCAGGAGCTTGTCGACGGAGTACGCCTGCTGCTCCGCGTTGTTGCGCAGGTCGGCCGCCTCGCGGCGCACCCGGTCCGCCTCGGCGTTGGCCTCGGCGTCCTTGACCATCCGGTCGATGTCCTCCTTGGAGAGGGAGGACCCGCCCGTGATGGTCATCGACTGCTCGGTGCCGGTGCCCTTGTCCTTCGCGGAGACGTGCACGATGCCGTTGGCGTCGATGTCGAAGGTGACCTCGATCTGCGGCATCCCGCGCGGGGCGGGGGCGATGCCGGTCAGCTCGAAGGTGCCCAGGTTCTTGTTGTCCCGGGTGAACTGGCGCTCGCCCTGGAAGACCTGGATGGACACGGACGGCTGGTTGTCCTCGGCGGTGGTGAAGGTCTCGGACCGCTTGGTGGGGATCGCCGTGTTGCGCTCGATGAGCTTGGTCATCACGCCGCCCTTGGTCTCGATGCCCAGCGACAGCGGGGTCACGTCGATCAGCAGCACGTCCTTGCGGTCGCCCTTGAGCACGCCCGCCTGGATCGCGGCGCCGACGGCGACGACCTCGTCCGGGTTCACGCCCTTGTTGGGCTCCTTGCCGGCCAGGCGCTGGACGGTCTCCGCGACGGCGGGCATGCGGGTCGAGCCGCCCACCAGCACCACGTGGTCGATGTCGGACACGGAGATGCCGGCCTCGGCGATGACGTCCTTGAACGGCTTCTCGGTGCGCTCGAGCAGGTCCCGGGTGAGCTCCTCGAACTTGGCGCGGGTGAGGCGCTCGTCCAGGTGCACCGGGCCCTCGGGGGTCACGGACAGGTACTGCAGGGAGATGCTGGTGCTGGTCGCGGAGGACAGTTCCTTCTTGGCCTGCTCCGCGGTCTCCTTCAGGCGCTGCAGGGCGATCTTGTCCTTGGACAGGTCCGCGCCGGTCTTCGACTTCACCTGCGCCAGCAGCCAGTCGACCACGCGCTGGTCCCAGTCGTCGCCGCCGAGGCGGTTGTCGCCGGCGGTCGAGCGGACCTGGATGGTGGAGAAGTCGTCCTCGTCCTTGCCGACCTCCAGCAGGGAGACGTCGAAGGTGCCTCCACCGAGGTCGAAGACCAGGATGAGCTCGTCCTCCTTGCCCTTCTCCAGGCCGTAGGCGAGCGCCGCGGCGGTGGGCTCGTTGACGATGCGCAGCACGTTCATGCCCGCGATCTCACCGGCCTCCTTGGTGGCCTGGCGCTCGGCGTCGTTGAAGTACGCCGGGACGGTGATCACGGCGTCGGTGACCTTGTCGCCGAGGTAGGACTCGGCGTCGGTCTTGAGCTTCATCAGGATGCGCGCCGAGATCTCCTGCGGCGTGTACTTCTTGCCGTCGATGTCGGTGGACCACCCGGTGCCCATGTGGCGCTTCACCGAGGCGATCGTGCGGTCCACGTTGGTGACGGCCTGGCGCTTGGCGATGTCGCCCACCAGGGTCTCGCCGTCCTTGGAGAAGGCGACGACGGACGGCGTGGTCCGGTTGCCCTCGGCGTTGGCGATGACGGTGGGCTCGCCGCCCTCCAGCACGGACACCACGGAGTTGGTGGTGCCGAGGTCGATTCCTACTGCACGAGACATGGACGTGTTCTCCTTCGGGTCGAGCTGAACCGGGCGGGCCGTACCGGCCCCGTTGGGGTCCCGGAGGTCTCAGTTCTTGAGTTTTCCTGGCTCAAGTCTGCCACGTGAGCCGCTGATGTCAACTTAAGTTGAGCCACATCGACTCAACCCGGGGTGCCGGGGATGTGAGACGCCGCGCACTCCCTCCCGGCGGGGCAGGACGTCGGATACCGTGGAGTGTTTGAGCCCGTTCCCGCGGGCCACCGCCACACCCCCGGGTCCGCCCCGCACGTCACCGCACGCACCGACACGACACCGCACGCACCCCGACACCTCAGGAGCCACCGTGAGCACCACGCCACCCCATTCGCCGCATCCGTCCAGTGAGGCCGACGGCTCCCGCCGGCCGAAGCCGCGGGAGGTGCTGCGCGAGATCAACTACCCGCACGGCATCCACCCCGCCCTCGTCCCCGGCATCGCCGTCGAGGACCAGAAGCTGCACTACGGCACGGACAAGGTGGTCTTCACCGTCACCGCCGCGCTGATCGTGGGGTTCATCGCCTGGGGCGTGCTCTCCACCGAGTCCCTGACCGCCGCCTCCACCGCGGCCCTGGGCTGGGTCACCGGCAACGCCGGGTGGTTCTTCACGGCCCTGTCCACGGCCGCCGTGCTGTTCATGCTCGTGGTCGGCTTCACGCGGACCGGGCGGATCCCCCTGGGCATGGACGACGAGAAGCCCGAGTACTCCTTCTTCTCGTGGCTCGCCATGCTCTTCGCCGCCGGCATGGGCATCGGCCTGATGTTCTACGGCGCCTCCGAGCCGCTGAGCCACTTCGGCGCGGGCGTCCCCGGCTTCGGGGCGGAACCCGGCTCCGAGGAGATGACCGTCTACGCCCTCGTCCAGACCGCCTTCCACTGGGGTCTCAACCCCTGGGCCATGTACGCCGTGGTCGGCGCGGCCGTCGCGTACGGCGCCTACCGGCGCGGACGCTCCCCGCTCATCAGCCGGATCTTCGTGCCGCTGATCGGCCAGCGGCGCGCCGAGGGCGGCCTGGGCCGGCTCATCGACGTGTTCGCCATCTTCGCGACCCTCTTCGGCACCGCCGCCTCGCTCGGGATCGGCGCGCTGCAGATCTCCCGGGGCCTCGAGATCGTCGCCGGCTGGGGACCGCTCGGCAACGGTGGGCTCATCGCGATCATCGCCGTCCTCACCGCCGCCTTCGTGGTCTCCGCGGTCTCCGGCGTGGCCCGCGGCATCCGCTACCTCTCCAACACGAACCTGCTGCTGGCCTTCCTGCTCGCCCTGTTCGTGTTCGTGGCCGGGCCCACCGTCCTGATCCTGGACCTGGTCCCCGCCGTGTTCAGCACCTACCTGCAGGAGTACCTCTGGATGACCGGGCAGACCGGCGGCTGGGGCGAGGACGCCACCGCCTTCGCCGGCGGCTGGACCGTCTTCTACTGGGCCTGGTGGCTGTCCTGGTCCCCGTTCGTCGGGATGTTCATCGCCAAGATCTCCCGCGGCCGCACGCTGCGCCAGTTCGTGACCGTGGTGCTCGTGGTCCCCTCCTCGATGTGCGTGCTCTGGTTCGTGGTCATCGGCGGCACGTCCATGTACCTGCAGCGCACCGGGACCGACCTGGCCGCCGCGGGCGGCCAGGAGGCCGCGCTGTTCGGCATGCTCGACGCCCTGCCCTTCGGCGCGATCACGTCGGTGCTCGCCATGGTCGTCATCGGCATCTTCTTCGTGACCAGCGCGGACTCCGCGTCCATCGTCATGGGCACGCTGTCCCAGCGGGGCCAGCCCGAGCCGAACCGGCCGATCGTCGTGTTCTGGGGCCTGTGCCTCGGCGGCATCGCAACGGTCATGATGCTCGTGGGCGGCGACGACGCCCTGACCGGGATGCAGAACCTCGTGACCGTCTCGGCCCTGCCGTTCGCGGTGATCGTCGCCTTCCTGATGGTCTCCTTCTACAAGGACCTGCGCAGCGACCCCGCCACGATCCGCCACGCGTTCGCCCTCACGGCGGTGCGCAAGGCCGTGATCCACGGCATCGAGGAGCACGGCGACGACTTCGCCCTCCAGGTGGAGCACGCCCCGGGCGCCCGTGCCGCCGGCGAGACCTTCGACTCCCACGACCCGGCCGTCACCGACTGGTACCGGCGGGTCGATGAGAACGGCGAGGAGATCGACCTCGCCGCGGAGACCGGTTCGAGCTCCGGCCAGCAGGCCGACCAGGAGCGGGAGCGCCCGGACGCCCGTCAGGAACGACTGGACCCGGACGAGCAGCGCCCGCTCGACCCGACCGTCCGCCGGCCCTGACCGGACCCGCGCCGCGCGGCCGTCGCCCCCTCGGGCGGCGGCCGCACTTCTCGTGCCGGGACCGGACGGCTTAGACTGCGCGCTATGTATTCGATCGTGGCCGTGTGCACCGGCAACATCTGCCGCTCGCCCATGGCGGAGTTCGCCCTGCGCCGCGCCTTCGAGGCCGCAGGACTGGCCGGGCGCGTGCGGATCGACTCGGCCGGCGTCAGCGACGAGGAGCTCGGCAACCCCGTGGACCCCCGCGCCGGCGACCTCCTGCGCCGCGCGGGGCTCGACGCCTCCGCGCACGCGGCCCAGGTCTTCGACCCCGTCCGCTTCGGCGACCGGGACCTCGTGCTCGCCCTGGACGTGGTGCACTGGCAGCGCCTGCGGGCGCTCGCACCGGACCGCTCCGCCGCCGCCAAGGTGCGGCTGCTGCGGGAGTTCGACCCCGCCGTGAAGGACCTCGAGCACGGCGACCTGGGGATCTACGACCCCTGGTACGGGGGCCCCGAGGACTTCGAGTCCACCTGGGGCATGATCGACGCCGCCGTTCCGGGCGTGGTCCGCGCCGTCGCCCGGGAGCTCGGCGCCGACCGGGGATCCGCGCAGGACGCCGGGCGCGCGTGATCGACATCGAGCTCGAGCTGGATCCGGCGCTCGCGGCGGCCCACCCCGCCGGCACCAACCTGGCGCGGCTGCTCCCCTCCCCCACCCGCCGCCCCTACCTCATCGGCATCGACGGGCGTTCGGGGGCCGGCAAGACCAGCCTCGCCGAGCAGCTCGCCGCGGTGCTGCGCCCGGTGCGGGACGTGACGCTCTTCCACCTCGAGGACCTCTACCCGGGCTGGGACGGGCTCGGCCCCGGCCGCCGCACCTACGTGGACGAGGTCCTCACGCCCCTCGACCAGGGCCGGGACGCCGAGTGGAGCGCCTGGGACTGGGTCACCGGCTCCCCGGGGACCCCGCGGCTGACCCGTGTGGCGGAGGTCGTGATCCTGGAGGGCGTCGGCGCGTGCAGCGCCGAGGCCCGGGAGCTGCTGGACGTCTCCGTGTGGGTCGAGCTGCCCACCGCCCTGCGCTACGACCGCGCGCTGAGCCGTGACGGCTCCTACTACGCCGAGCACTGGGACCGCTGGGCCGCCCAGGAGGACGCCTACCTGGCGGAGGACCACGTCTGGGAACAGGTGGACATCCTGCACCCCGGCCCGGTCTGCTGAGCCCCGCGGCCGCACCGACAGGAGGATCCGTGACCAGCACCGTCGTCGTCCTCGACGCCGCCCACCCGGAGGGCGTCCTCGCCGATCCGTCCGTCCCGCTCGTGCGGATCGACGACCAGGGGCTCACCCGCGGTGACGGTGTCTTCGAGACCATGCGCGCCGTCGACGGGCTCGTGCAGAAGTTCGAGGCCCACCACCAGCGGCTGTCGGCCTCCGCGCGGCTGGCGCAGCTGCCCGTGCCGTCGGCGCGGGACGTGCGCGGGGCGGTGGAGCTGGCGCTCGCCCACGCCGCCCCCGGCGGGGACGGCGGTCTGGGGGCCGAGCACGCCGTCAAGGTGGTGATCAGCCGCGGCACCCCGGCGGACGGCCCGTGGTCCTGGATCGTGGTGAGCCCCGTGCCGGAGACGACGTTCCGGCAGCGCCGGGACGGCGTGACCGCGGTGCTGCTGCCGCGCGGCCACGACCCCGCCCAGGACGCCGGGTACCCGTGGCTGCTCCCCGGGGCCAAGACGCTCTCCTACGCGATCAACATGGCCGCCCTGCGCCACGCCCGCTCCCTCGGCGCGGACGAGGCGGTCTTCACCACGGAGGGGCGCAGGATCCTGGAGGGCGCGACGTCCTCCGTGGTCTGCGCCCGGGTGCGCGCCGGCCGCCGCACCCTGCTGACGCCGGAGCCCTCGCACGGGATCCTGCCGGGCACCACGCAGGCCAAGATCTTCGCCGCCGCCCGCCGGGACGGCTGGGAGCTCGGCTACGGGCCCCTGTACCCGGCGGACCTCATGGAAGCCGACGCCGTGTGGCTGGTTTCCAGCGTCCGGCTCGCGGTGCCGGTGCGCCGGCTCGACCACCAGCCGCTGCCGGTGGACCCGGACCTGACGAGGCTCGTCACGAGCTGGGTCCAGCAGGCCTGATCCTTCGCTCAGGCCCAGATGAACCGGTGCGTCCCGAGCAGGACGGACACCGCCGGGCCCGCCGCGGCGGCCGCCGCACAGCCCGTGAGGACCGCCGCGTCCCGCCAGGAGTACCCCGGGACGCGGGCCCACGTGCGCGGACCCGCACCGAAGCCGCGGGCCTCCATGGTGACCGACAGCCGGGTGGCCCGTCGCAGGGACTGCACCAGCAGTGTGAAGGCCTGGCCGCCGAACTCCCGCAGCGCGCCCACCGGACCGTGCCCGGACCCCGTCCCGCGCGCCCGCCGCGCCATCGCCAGGGTGGCCCACTCGGAGACCATCACCCCCACCAGCCGCAGCGCGGCCAGGGACGCGAGCACGAAGCGGGCCGGCAGGCGCAGCGTCTGGGCGAGGCCGTCGGCGAGGTCCGTGGGATCCGTGGTGAGCACCAGCATCAGCCCGGGCAGCGCCAGTGCCAGCCCGCGCAGAGCGATCGCCGCCCCCGCGGCCACCGAGCCGGACGAGATCCCGGTGACCCCCAGGTCGAGCAGCACCGGCCCGGTGTCCTCGGCGAGCAGGGCCGTGCCCCACCCGCTCACGAGCGCCGCCACGACCACCGGCCACGCCCGGCGCAGCAGCGCGAGCGGGCGCTGACCGGCCAGCGCCAGCAGCAGCACCTCGCCCAGCAGCACGGTCCCCGACGTCACGGGGTCCGCGCTGAGCAGCAGCACCACGGTCAGCAGCAGCGCCCCGGCCAGCTTGACCACCGCATTCGTGCGCCCCAGCAGGGAGGTCCGGGCCGACGGCGCGATCGCTGCGGCGCTCACCGGACGGGCTCCCGCCGGGCGGGGACGACCCGCACCGCGCCGGCGCCCGGCGCCGCCGGAGCGGCCGTGGCACTCCCGGCCGCGGCCGCGGACCGCACGGCAGGAACGGCCGGCGCCCCTTCCGCCGCCGGTGCCGTGCGAGCGGCGCGGCCCCGCTCGCTCGGGGTGCCCAGCGCCAGCACCTCGGCGCCGAGCGCCCGCACGAAGTCCTCGTCGTGGGTCACGGCGAGGACCGACGTGCCGGCGTCGACGAGCTCCACGAGCAGGTCCACGAGCTCCGCCCACGTCAGGGCGTCCTGACCGAACGTCGGCTCGTCGAGCACCAGCAGGTCCGGGTCCGTGGCGAGCACCGTGGCCACGGACAGCCGCCGCTTCTCGCCCCCGGAGAGGGTGAACGGGTTGGCGTCGGCCAGGTGCGAGAGCCGCAGCCGGCGGAGCAGTTCGTCCGTGCGGCGCTCCCGCTCGGCCACCGGCGTGCCGGCCAGCCGGGGGCCGAGCTCGAGCTCGGCCCGCACGGTGGCCCGCAGGAACTGGTGCTCGGGCTCCTGGAAGACCGTCCCCACACGGGCCACGAGCTCCCGGCCGCTCCACTCGAGCGGGTCGGGGCCCGCGCCTCGGTCGAGGACCGGGTGGGCCCGCACGGTGCCGCGCACGGGGGCGAGCAGACCTGCCAGCGTCAGCGCGAGCGTGGACTTGCCGGCGCCGTTCGGCCAGGTCAGGGCGAGCGCGCGGCCGCGGCGCAGGGTCAGCTCCACGTCGGCCACCGCCGTGGGGAGGTCCCGGCCCGCGGCGGCGTCGTCCAGCGGGCGGCCGCGCCGCCGCGCCCGCCGCCGGGCGCGCAGCTGCCGCGCCGAGGGCTGGCTGCGCGAGACGCCCAGACCGGTGGCGCTCAACAGCGGTGCGCCGTCCGTCCCGGAGCCGGCGGCCCGGGTTCCGGCGGGACCCCCGGCGGAACCGGCACCGGGCCCCGCGGCGGGGCGAGCGGGCGCACGCGTGGCCGGCACCCGGCCGGGCACCCACACCCCCGCGCCGCTGAGCTCGTCGGCCGCGGCGCCGAGCACCCGGCCCGGGGCGCCGTCGTGGGTGATGCCCCCGTCCCGGCCGAGCACGACGACGCGGTCCACGACCTCGGCCCACACGGCGACACGGTGCTCCACGACCACGAGCGTGGCGCCGCTGCGGTCGAGGCAGGACACCACCGCGTCGCGGACCTGCCGCACGCCGGCGGGGTCCAGGTTGGCGGTCGGCTCGTCGAGCAGCAGCAGCCCGGGGCTCATGGCCACGGCGCCCGCGAGCGCCAGGCGCTGCTTCTGCCCGCCGGACAGGGCCGCGGTGGAGTGGTCGAGGGGGAGGTCCAGCCCCACGTCGTCGAGCGCCGCGCGCACCCGCGGCCAGATCTGCTCCCGGGGCACCGCGAGGTTCTCGAGGCCGAAGGCGGTGTCGTCCCCGATCCGGGACAGCACCACCTGGGACTCGGGGTCCTGCTGCACGAGCCCGGCCCGGCCGCGCGCCTGCTCCGGCGGCATGCCGTCGAGCAGCAGCTCGCCGGAGGCGGACTGCCCGTCGTCGTCGTGGAGGACTCCCGCCAGGGCGTGCAGGAGGGTGGACTTGCCCGCCCCGCTGGGTCCCAGCAGGAGCACGCGCTCCCCCGGCTCGACCACGAGGTCCAGGCCGCGCAGCGCCGCCGCGTCCCGCCCGGGGTGGTGCCAGCCGAAGCCGCGGGCCTCGACCCGGGCCCCGCGGCCGGCGGGCACCACGGGGTCCGGGGTCGTGGGAGCCGTCATCGCCGCACGGCCCGCCCCGACGCGAGGCCCTGCAGCACGCCGGTGGCCGCGAGGGCCCGCACCACGGCCTGCATCAGCAGGCCCGCGAGCACCGCCCCGGAGACGGCCGTCAGGACCACGTAGACCACCTGGTGGCTCAGCGCCCACTCGTAGTTGTAGACGATGTTCTCGTGGACGCCGAGGAAGATCCCGCTCACGGCGCCCGCCACGGCCGCCACGAGGGCGTCGAACCGGCGGTACCGGAAGGCGGCGAAGGCCAGTTCCGCGCCGATGCCCTGGACGAGACCGGAGAGCACGACCAGCAGACCGAAGTGGGTGCCCAGGAAGCTCTCGATCACGGCGGCGAGCAGCTCGCAGAACAGCGCGGCGCCGGGCTTGCGGATGATCAGCCCGCCGAGCACGCCGGCCACGAGCCAGCCGCCGGCGATCAGCCCTACGGCGGGCGGGTAGGCGACCGCGGCCGTGCCGACCACGGGGTAGAGCAGGTTCGACCACGCCCAGAAGACGACCGCGCACACGGCGGCGAGGACGGCGGCCACGACGATGTCGACGACGCGCCAGGACGACGCGCGGGACGTGCCGGGGCGGCGGGCGGGGCGGTGGGTGGTGGTGTTCACGGTGGATTCCTCCTGGGCTCAGCGAGCCGTCGGTGCCAGGAGGGGACGGGGTTCCGCGGGCCGCGCCGGTGGCGCGTTCCCGGGGAAGCACCCCTGAGATGCTCGACTCCCTTCGCCGGTGCTAACCGGAGCAGGTTCGAGGGTCTGCGGCGATCCGCACTCTCAGCGCCGCGCCGGTCTCACCGGCGGGGCGCTCCCCTGTCGTTCAGTGGCACCGAGTCTACCCCTCCCCCGCCCGCCCCGTGCACTGCCGGCGCACGGCCGGTGAACGACGCAGGGGCCCGTCCGGCCGGACACCGGTGCGGTGTCCGGCCGGACGGGCCCCTGAGCGAGGTGCTCGCCGGGCCTCAGACCTCGGCCTGGCTCGAGGCCTTGGGGTTCGTCCGCGGCCTGTTCTCCATCTTCGCGATCTGGCGGGAGATGCCGACCTTGATGACGGTGCCCACGAGACCGGTGACGAGCGACCAGATGATGATGCCCGTCCAGGCCTCGTCCGGGTCCGGGTTCTTGGCGGGGGGCGGGTCGCCGGTGATGCGCGTCCACGCCGCGCCGAGCACCTTGTGCGAGAGCGCCACGCCGCCGAGCGAGAGGCCGGTGCCCACGAGTTCGAGGACCTTGGTGTTCATGGAGTGCTGCTCCTTGTCGTCCGAGGGGGACGCGGGTGCGCCCTGTCGATCCTGCCCAGCCTAACGCGTCCCCGGCGATCCGTCAGTCTGCTGTCCGTCCGCCCGCCGGCCGTCCGGGCTCGGCACCGGCGGTCCCGCGGCGACGCCCTCCGCGGAGCCCTCCGCCCCGCCCTCCGCGGCGCGGTTGAGGACCTTCTGCAGGTCGTCCTGGGTCAGCGTGGTCCGGTTCAGGTGCTTGGTGCGGTACGTCGAGCGTCCCACCATGTGCGCCGAGACGGGCACGGTGAGCAGCTGGAAGATCCAGCCGAGGGCGATGAGCGGGATCATGACGGGTTCGCGGTTCTCGAGGGCGACTGCCGTGAGCATGAGGAGCAGCCCGAAGACCTGGGGCTTGGTGCCGGCGTGCATGCGCGTCAGGAGGTCCGGGAAGCGGACCAGGCCGATCCCTGCGGCGAGGGACATGAGCGCGCCGACCACGAGGCACACGGCCGCGGCGGCGTCCAGGACAGTGTCCAGCACGGCGCTCACCGCCCGTGCTCGGCGGTCTGGGTGGCGAAGCGCGCCACCGTCACGGAGCCGATGAACCCGACCAGCGAGACGATCACCATGAGGATCAGGTTGTTGAGGTGGCCGTGGTAGGCCATGTCCACGGCGAGGGCGGCCGCGACGATGGCCAGCAGCACGTCCGTGGCCACCACACGGTCCAGCAGGGAGGGGCCCTTGGCGAGGCGGTAGAGGGTGCCCGCGGCGGCCGCGCTGAGCAGCACGGCCGCGACGGCCACAGCGATCTGCATCACGGGTGGTCCTCCTCGTGGGTGTCGGTGGGGGTGGATCCCGGGGCGTCCGCCGGGGACCCGGTGGGCACCTCGTCCCGGCGGCGGCCCACGATCTGCAGGCTCGCGGTGATCGGCGAGCTGAGCGCGGCGCTGTCCGGCCGGTCCGTGCCGGAGGCCCGTCCGCCGCCCCGCTCGGCCCGCAGGGCGGCGAGCTCCTCCGGGGTGCCCATGATCCGGATCCAGGCCGCCTCCACCCGGAGGGCGGACCGGCGGAAGTCCTCGGCCTCATGAGCGCTGCGGACGTTGAGCGCGTGGAAGTACAGCGTGCCGGAGGCCCGGTCCACCTCCACCACGAGCGAGCCCGGGATCAGGGTCATGGTGTGGCCGGTGGCCGTCAGGAGCAGGTCGGAGCGCGTGCGCAGCTGGACGCCGACCACGGCGTTGCGCGCGCGCGGGCCCACGAGGATCGCAATGAGCATCACCTCGAAGCTCGCCTTGGCGACCTGCCACACGAACGTCACGGCGAAGAGGGCGAACTGGAACGGGTTGAACCGGCCGGACAGCTGGACGGGCGGCAGGTAGAGCACCCAGGTGACGAGCAGGGCCAGGACCAGTCCGACCAGCAGGTTGCCGGGGCCGAAGTCGCCCCAGAGGGCGCCCCACACCACCACGAGCCACACCAGCAGCGGCAGCTCGACGAGCAGGGAATTCTTGGGGCGGGTCACGGGGCCTCCTCCACGACGGGCCGCGGCGCGGACGCGGGGTCCAGCACGGCCTCGACGTAGCGCTCGGGGCGGACGAGGTTCTCCGCGGCGTTGTCCGCGAGCTGGAACAGCGGCCCGGCGAACACGGTCAGGGCCACCCCCGCGGCGACGAGGGCCGAGGCGCCGCCGAGCATCGAGGGGGACATCAGGCGCACGTCGCCCTTGCCCGCGAAGCGGCCCGCCTGGTCGTCGACGGCACCCGAGGTCAGCAGGAACCGGGAGCCGGCGGGCACCGGGGCCAGCAGGATGGGGTCCGGGTACTCCGCGTCCTCCGGGGCGCGCAGGAACACGCGGTTCCACACCCGGATCATGGCGAGCAGGGTCAGGAGGGACACCGCCACGGAGCCGGCGACGAGGGCGTAGGCCAGCCCGTCGCCCTGGTCCACGCCGGCCTGCAGCAGACCGGTCTTGCCCAGGAAGCCGGAGAACGGCGGGATCCCGCCGAGATTGAGCGCGGGCACGAGGTAGAGCAGCGCGAGCAGCGGCGAGATCTTGGCCATCCCGGCCAGCCGGTCCACGTTGGTGGACCCGCCGCGGCGCTCGATCAGCCCGGCCACGAGGAACAGGCTCGTCTGGATCACGATGTGGTGGGCCACGTAGTAGACCGTGGCGGAGAGCGCCTCCTGGGTGCCCACGGCCACCCCGAAGATCATGTACCCGATGTGGCTGATCAGGGTGAAGGACAGCATGCGCTTGATGTCGATCTGCGCGAGCGCGCCCAGGATGCCGACCACCATGGTGAGCAGCGCGACCCACATCAGGAGGTCGTCGAGCCGCTCCCCGGGGAAGAGCACGGTCTCGGTGCGGATGATCGAGTACACGCCCACCTTGGTCAGCAGGCCGGCGAACACGGCCGTCACGGGCGCGGAGGCGGTCGGGTAGGAGTCCGGGAGCCAGAAGGACAGCGGGAAGACCGCGGCCTTGATGCCGAACGCGATGAGCAGCATCAGGTGCAGCTGCATCTGCGTCCCCACCGGCAGGCCCTCGAGCTTGACCGAGAGATCGGCCATGTTGATGGTGCCCGTGGCCGCGTAGATCATCGCGATGGTGATCAGGAACAGCACGGAGGAGATCACCGAGACCACCACGTAGGTCACGCCGGTGCGGATCCGCTGCACGGTCCCGCCCATCGTCATGAGCACGTAGGACGCGGTCAGCAGGATCTCGAAGCCCACGTAGAGGTTGAACAGGTCCCCGGCGAGGAAGGCGTTGGAGACCCCCGCCACGAGGATCAGGAAGGAGGGGTGGAAGATCGAGATCGGCCCCTCCTCGTCGCCGTCGGCCACGCCCTGCCCGCTCGCGTAGACGAGCACGGCGAGGGAGACGACCGTGGAGACCACGAGCATCAGGGACGAGAGCTGGTCCACGACCATGACGATGCCCCAGGGCGCCTCCCAGCCGCCGAGGTGGACGGCCTGCGGGCCGAGGTTCCACGTGGTGCCGAGGATGAGCGCCTCGACCGCGAGGGTGAGCACGAGCGAGCCGATGGCCACGGTCCGCTGGAGGGCGTTGCGCCGCAGGAGCAGCAGGCTCAGGGCCGCGCCGAGGAACGGGATGATGACGGCCAGGGGGGCCAGCTGGGCGAAGTTGACGGTCACCGCCTCCCTCCCCACTCGTCGACGCCGCGCACGCCCGGGGTCTCCAGGGACTCACCGGGGTCCTGGGGCCGCGGGGCGTCGTCGAACTCCGTGGTGTCGGCGGGGACGTCGGCGTCGTCCTCCATGTCGTAGGAGGACTGCCGCGCCACGCGCCGGTCCTCGACGTCGTCCTGGATCTCGTCCCGGCGCCCGAGGACCCAGGACCGGTAGATCATGCCCAGCAGGAACGCGGTGACCGCGAGGGAGATCACGATGGCGGTGAGGATGAGGGCCTGGGGCAGCGGGTCGCTGTAGTCCTCCGCGGCGATCGACCCCTCGTACAGGGGCGCGGAGCCGGCGGCCCCGCCGGCGTGCAGGATCAGCAGGTTCGTGCCGTTGGTCAGCAGCATCAGCCCGAGCAGCACGCGGGTGAGCGAGCGCTCGAGCAGCAGGTACACGCCCACGGCGTAGAGCACGCCCATCACGACCAGCAGGGTCAGGTTCACGGTCATCGCTGCTCGTTCCCTCCGTCGGTGCGGATCCGGGCGATCGCGGTCGGCGAGGTCGCGGAGGCCGCCGCGGTCGCTCCCGCGGGGGCGCCGGCGGCCACCTTCCGCTGCCGTGTGACGCGGATGCGTGTGCCGCGCCCCGGGGTGCGCCGCCGCCGGCGGACCGCGTCCTCCTCGATCCGCTGGTCGATCCGGCCGCCGAGGGAGCGCAGGATGTCCAGGATGAGCCCCACCACGATGAGGTAGACCGCGATGTCGAAGATCAGGGCGGTCACGAACTTCTCCGCCCCGAAGAGCGGCAGCTCGGCCTCGAAGGTGTAGCTCTGCATCACCGACCCGCCGAAGAACACCGGGGTGACGGCGTAGAGCGCGGCGAGCGCCAGGCCCGTCCCGAGCATCGTGCCCGCGTTGATCGGCGTGGCCAGCTCCAGCTCGTAGCGCCCGCCCGCGAGGTAGCGCACGGTCAGGGCGAGGCCGGCCATGAGGCCGCCCGCGAACCCTCCGCCGGGGTCGTTGTGCCCGGCGATCAGCAGGTAGAGCGAGACCATCATGAACGTGTGGAACAGCAGCCGGGTGACGACCTCGAAGACGATCGAGCGCCGCTCGGGGGCCATCGTCCTCCCGGCGAGCAGGTAGGGGTCCTCGAGGTCGTCGTCGCGGCGCGCGAGGCCCACGTCCAGGGGTTCGCCGCCCGGTGAGACGGCCGCGGCGTTGCGCCGCCGGATCACCCGCAGCTGGTCGGTGGTGGGATCGTCCCCGGAGCGGACGATGCGGTCCCCGCGCCCCGTGACGAAGATCAGGGAGGCCACGCCGGTGGCGGCGAGCACGAGCACCGAGATCTCCCCGAACGTGTCCCACGCACGGATGTCCACGAGGATCACGTTGACGACGTTCTGGCCGTCACCGAGCTCGTAGGCCATCCGGGGCAGCTCCAGGGAGATCGGGTCGGCCGTGCGGGAGGAGATGCTGAACGCCGCGAGCGCCATCATGAACAGCCCGAAGGTCACCGCGATGGTGCCGCGCAGCAGCCGGCGCCCGGCCGGGTTGCGGTGCCACAGGGGGGCGGGCAGCGAGCGCAGCGCGAGCACGAACGCCACGAGCAGCACGGTCTCGACGAGCGTCTGCGTCAGGGCGAGGTCCGGCGCGCCCTGCAAGGCGAAGATGAGGGCCAGCCCGTAGCCGGTGACCGACACGAGCAGCACCGCGAGGAAGCGCTTGCGGGCCAGGGGCACCAGCAGGGCCGCGACGACCATGGCCGCGCCGGCGATCAGCTGGCCCGGGCCGTCGGAGACCCGCAGCGACCCCAGCGGCGGGGTCTCCTCCGCGATCAGCGCCACGAGCGGCACGACGATGGCCGTGATCAGGATGACGGAGAGGTAGAACATCAGCGAGCCGCGCTGGGTGCGGCCGGTGATCCACACGGCGGCGAGGTCCAGCACGTTGACGACCCGCCGGTAGACGAGCTCCCCCGGGGGCAGGGACGGCAGGGCCCGCTGGAGGTCCGCGACCTGGCGCCGGAACAGGTGGAGCACGATCCCGCCCGCGACGATGAGGGCGGAGAACCCGAGGGCCGGGGTGAACCCGTGCCACAGGGCCAGGTAGAAGTCGTGCTCCACGGCCGGGAACTGCTCGACGTAGGGCTGCAGCATCGCGTCGACCGGCTGGGGCCACAGGCCGAGGACCACGGTGAGCACGGAGAGCACGAGCGGCGCGGCGAGGAACGCGGGCTCGACCCGCTGCATGTCGCTGACCACGGCCCTGCCGCCGACCCCGGCGTCGAGCTCGGAGAACTCGGCGGACTTGTGGGCGAACCCGCCCCACACGAACCGGGCGCTGTAGGCGAAGGTCAGCACGGAGCCGACCACGAGCCCTGCGAGCACCACGATCCCCGCCGCGCCCTCGACGTCGTGGGCGAACGCGGTCAGCACGGACTCCTTGGCCACGAAGCCGGCCAGCGGGGGCAGCCCGGCCATGGACGCCGCGGCCACGAGCGAGACGGCGAACAGGACGGGCACGCGCCCGGCGAGCCCCGACAGGCGGCGGATGTCCCGGGTGCCCGCCCGGTGGTCGATGATCCCGACCACGAGGAACAGCGTCGCCTTGAACAGTCCGTGCGCGAGGAGCATGGCCATGCCGGCCTGCGCCGTGTCCGCGGAGCCGCGGCCCACGATGACCATGAGGAAGCCGAGCTGGCTGACGGTGCCGTAGGCGAGGATCAGTTTCAGGTCGTACTGCTTCAGGGCCGCCCAGCCGCCGAAGAGCATGGTGCCCAGCCCCAGCACCGCGATGGTCGGCTGCCACAGCGCCGTCTCGGCGAAGCCCGGGGCGAAGCGGGCCACCAGGTAGATGCCGGCCTTGACCATCGCGGCGGCGTGCAGGTACGCGGACACCGGGGTGGGCGCGGCCATCGCGGCCGGCAGCCAGAAGTGCAGCGGGATCAGCGCGGACTTCGTCACGGCGCCGACGAGGAGCAGGAGGACCGCCACGTCCACCACGGTCCCGCGCTGCGCCAGCTCGGGGGCCGCCGCGAGCACCTCGGAGATCCGGTAGGTGCCCGCGGCCTGGCCCAGCATGACGATGCCGACCAGCATGGCCAGGCCGCCGGCGGTGGTGAGCACGAGGGCCTGCAGCGCCGCGCGCCGGGCGGACAGGCGGGTCCGGCTGTAGCTGATGAGCAGGAACGACAGGACGGTGGTGATCTCCCAGAAGACGAACAGCACCAGCATGTCGTCGGCGGTCACCAGGCCGAACATGGCGCCCGCGAAGGCGAGCAGCTGCGCGCCGAAGCCGCCGATGCCGCTCGCACCGGACTTGAAGTAGCGGGCGCAGTAGAACAGCACCAGGGAGCCCACACCGAGCACGAGCAGGGACATCGTCCACGAGAGGGCGTCCATGCGCAGCACCAGGTCCAGGCGCAGGGACGGGATCCACTCGCCGCCCTCGGTCCAGCCGCCCTCCGGGCCGTAGACCCGCGGACCGGAGCCCAGCAGCCACAGGAAGCCGGCGAACGGGACCGCCGCCAGGAGGTAGAAGGCGCTGCGTCCCATCCGTGCGAACAGCAGGGGCGCGACCGCGGCCACCACTGCGTGGAGCAGGAGCACAGCGGTCATCAGGCGCCTCCGGAGGTCGGGGAAGAGATCGGCGGGCGGGCGTCGAGGGGCCCGGACGCGGGCACGGAGGACCTGTGCGAGCACGGGGTGGCCGGGGCGCACCCGGGTGTTCCACCCTATCAAAGGGGTGTTGCCGCCCCCGCTCGCATGTCCTGACAGCTCCTGTACGTTCCCGGACGGTTTCCTGGGCGGAACCCGGATTGCCGGGCGGTCCTCCGGCGAGGCCGCCCTCCGCGACGGGCACCGCGGGCCTAGCATGACTGCCATGGACGCCACGCCCCCCGGCCCTCCCGCCCCCGCCCCCTCCCTCCCGGCGACGGCGTTCGTGCCGCGCCGCTCGCACGTGTGGGCCTGGAGCCTGTGGGACGCCGGATCCGCCGCCTTCAACGCCGTGATGACCACGTTCGTGTTCACCGTCTATCTCACGAGCGAGCCCTTCGGCGGGGAGGACCACGCCTCGGAGGTGCTGGGCTACGGGATCGGGGCCGCCGGCGTGGTGGTGGCCCTGCTGGCCCCCGTGGTGGGCCAGCGCAGCGACGGCGCGGGGCGGCGCAAGCTGTGGCTCGGGATCAACACGATGCTCACGGCGCTGCTCACGGCCCTGTGCTTCCTGGTCCTCCCCGACCAGCCGTACCTCTACCTCGGGGTGGGCCTGCTGGCGCTGGCCAACGTCTTCGACGAGTTCGCGGTGGTCAACTACAACGCGATGCTGCCGGGGATCGCGGGCCGCGAGCACATCGGGCGGGTGAGCGGCCAGGGCTGGGCCATGGGCTACTTCGGCGGGATCGTCGCCCTGACGATCGTGCTGTTCGGGTTCATCACCCCGGGCCTGCTCGGCATCCCCGAGGAGGACGCCCTCAACGTGCGGGCCGTGGCCCTGTTCTCGGGGCTGTGGATCGCCCTGTTCTCGATCCCCGTCCTGCTGGTGGTGCCCGAGATCCGCCCCACCCGCCGGGGACCGCGCCCGTCCGTGGCCCGCTCCTACCGCCAGCTGTGGCAGACCCTGCGGGAGCTGTACCGGGACGCCCCGCAGACGCTGTGGTTCCTGCTCTCCTCCGCCGTGTTCCGGGACGGGCTCAACGCGGTGTTCACCTTCGGCGGCGTCATCGCGGCCGGCACGTTCGGCTTCACCCTGAGCGAGGTCATCGTCTTCGCGATCGTCGGCAACGTGGCGGCCGGGGCGGGCGCCCTCGTGGGCGGGCGGCTCGACGACCGGGTGGGGCCCAAGCGCGTCATCGTGGCGTCGCTCGTCGGCATCCTGCTGGCCGGGACCCCGTTGCTGTTCCTCGAGGGCACGGCGGCGTTCTGGGTCTGCGGGCTGCTGCTGTGCCTGTTCGTGGGCCCCGCGCAGTCCGCCTCCCGCACGTTCCTCGGCCGGCTCACGCGGACCGGCGAGGAGGGCGCCCTGTTCGGCCTCTACGCCACCACGGGCCGGGCCGTGAGCTTCCTGGCGCCCACCCTGTTCGCGGTGTTCGTCTCCGTGCTCGGTGCGCAGCGCTGGGGGATCCTCGGGATCCTCCTGGTGGTCGGCGCCGGCCTGCTCCTGCTGCTGCGCGCGCGCGACCCGAAGACCGCGGCGGCCCCCCACCACGGCGTCGCCGCTTCGTGAGCCCACCGGTTCGTGGGCCCGCCGGTTCGTGGGCCCGCCGGTTCACGGGCCGCGGGGCGCCGGCACACCGCCGGCCACGGCCGGGCCGTGCGGGCTCAGATGCGGGTGCGGGAGAACCCGAGGTGGCTGCGCGAGGCCGTGGGTCCGCGCTGCCCCTGGTACCGGTTGCCGTAGGCGCCCGACCCGTACGGGTGCTCCGTGGGCGAGGACAGCCGGAAGAAGCACAGCTGGCCCACCTTGGAGCCCGGCCACAGCTTGATCGGCAGCGTGGCCATGTTGGACAGCTCGAGCGTGACGTGCCCCGAGAAGCCCGGGTCGATGAACCCCGCCGTGGAGTGGGTCAGCAGGCCCAGGCGCCCCAGCGAGGACTTCCCCTCGAGACGGGCGGCGATGTCGTCCGGGAGGGTCACCTTCTCGTAGGTGGAGCCGAGCACGAACTCCCCCGGGTGGAGCACGAAGGCCTCCTCGGGGTCGACCTCCACGAGCCGGGTGAGCTCCGGCTGCTCCACGGACGGGTCGATGTGCGCGTACTTGTGGTTGTCGAAGAGCCGGAACCAGCGGTCCAGCCGCACGTCGATGCTGGCGGGCTGGATCAGGGCGGGATCGTAGGGCTCGAGGACGACCCGGCCGCCGTCGAGCTCCCGGCGGATGTCGCGGTCAGAGATCAGCACGGTCCCCAAGGTATCGCACGGCCGGGCGCCGGACCGCGCTGCGCCGCCGCCCCGTGCCCACCCCCGTCCCGGCGGGTGGTGTAGAGTGTGTGCTGTCCTCGTCCGGTGCTCGCGCCGGACGGACCACGGATGCGCGGCTGTAGCTCAATGGTAGAGCGCACGCTTCCCAAGCCTGATACGCGGGTTCGATTCCCGTCAGCCGCTCTCGCACCGAACGCCCCGAGCCCATCCGGCCGGGGCGTTCGTCGTCTCCCGGGACCGCGCGATAGGATGTCCCCGCGCCCCGTTCCCCGCATCCGCACCGGGGCGACCGCCCGGGCCCTGCGCCCGTCACCCGCACCCCGCTCACGAGGAGCACATCTCCCGTCATGCTGCGCACCATGTTCAAGGCCAAGATCCACCGTGCCGTCGTGACCCAGGCCGACCTCCACTACGTCGGCTCGGTCACCGTCGACCAGGACCTCCTCGACGCCGCCGACATCCTCCCCGGCGAGCTCGTCTCCATCGTGGACGTCACCAACGGCGCGCGGCTGGAGACCTACACGATCGCCGGCGAGCGCGGCTCCGGCGTCGTCGGGATCAACGGGGCGGCCGCCCACCTCGTGCACCCCGGGGACCTCGTCATCCTCATCAGCTACGCGCAGATGGACGACGCCGAGGCCCGCGCCCACGTGCCGTCCGTGGTCCACGTGGACGCGGACAACCGGATCGTCGACCTCGGGTCGGACCCCGCCGAGGCACTGCTCGACGGCGTCGCCCGCCCGCCCCACTCCCGGACGCTGAGCGCCGCCCGCGCCGACCTGCCCGCCGCGTGACCCGCACCGGCCCGACCGCGGACGGGCCGGTGATGGGATAGAACTGTAGGGGCCCGCGGACGCGGACCCGCAGCAGCGCGAGGGAGGGTCCCGTGACCGGAGTGTTCTCGGGGTTCTTCATCGTCTGGGCCGTCATCCTGACCGGCTACGCCGTGGGCCGGCGGGGCGTGCTGGGCCCCCAGGGGCAGCTCGTGCTGAGCAAGTTCGCCTTCTACGTGGCCAGCCCGCCGCTGCTGTTCCTCACCATCTCCGAGGCGGACATCGCCCAGATCCTCTCCGCGCCGCTGCTGGTGGCCGCCGTGTCCGCCGTGGCCACGACCCTCGTCTACGCCGGGATCGCCCGGTGGGTGCTGCGCCGGGACGCGGCCACCACGCTGATGGGCGCCCAGGCCGCCTCCCAGGTGAACTCGGCCAACCTCGGCATCCCGATCGCCGTCTTCGTGCTCGGGGACGCGTCCCAGGTGGTCCCCGTCATCCTGTTCCAGCTGGCGCTCAACACCCCCGTCTACCTGACCGTCATGGACACCCTCACCGACGGCCGCCGTCCCAGCCTCGGCAGCGTCCTGGGCAACGTGGTCACCAACCCGATGATCGTGGGCTCCGGGCTGGGGATCCTCTTCGCCGTCACCGGGTGGCGGCTGCCGGAGGTGGTGCACGAGCCCGTGGAGCTGGTGGCGGGGGCCTCCATCCCGGCAATGCTGATGGCCTTCGGCATCTCCCTGGTGGGCGCCTCCCCGCTGCGGCGGGGTGCCGGGCCGCGCCGGGACGTGGTGCTGGCCAGCACGCTCAAGCTGCTGCTCCACCCGGCGCTGGCGTTCCTGTTCGCCCGGTTCGTGCTGGGCCTGGACGGCCCCCTCCTCTACGCCGTGGTGGTGATGGCGGCGCTGCCGACCGCCCAGAACATCTACGTGGCGGCCGTGCGCTACGGCCGGGCGGAGCAGCTGTGCCGGGACACCGTGCTCGTCACCACGGTGGTCGCCATGCTGACCATGGCGGTCGTGGCCCTGCTGCTCTCCTGAGCCGCCCCGCCGCGCCCCAGAACCTCCCGGCGCGGGGCCGCACCCGGCGCCGTTCAAGGCGGGAACAGCCGGGCGCACCGGGACACGCCCGGACCCACGGCGGCACACCGATGCAAACCGTCAGATTACTGGTCTGTGAGGTAGCGCACTCATAGACTGAAGGCTCCGTGCAGGGGTGGTCGACCGGCAGCACCCGCCGCCGACCGTCCCGCCGACCGGGTCCCACAGGATCCGCTCGACGCCCCTCGCGGACCGCCACATCGCCGAAGGGGAGGAACGACCGTTGACCACCACCTCACACCCCCACAGAGCACCGGGCAGGCGGCGGCTCAGCGCCGCCGCGGCCCTCGGTGCCGTGGGTGCCCTACTCATGACGGGGTGCGGTGACGCCGACGCCGGCGCCACCCCCACCCTGACCTGGTACATCAACCCCGACGCCGGCGGTCAGGCGGAGCTCGCGCAGCAGTGCTCCGAGGAGTCCGGAGGCCGGTACAACATCGAGACCTCGCTGCTCCCGCGCGACGCCGCGTCGCAGCGCGAGCAGCTCGCCCGGCGCCTGGCCGCCGGGGACAGCTCGATGGACATCATGAGCCTGGACCCGCCCTTCATCCCCGAACTGGCCGAGCCGGGCTTCCTGTCCCCCGTGCCGGGGGACGTGGAAGAGGCCACGACCCAGGACGTCCTGGCGGGGCCCCTCGAGGGCGCGAAGTGGAAGGACGAGCTGGTCTCGGTGCCGTTCTGGGCCAACACCCAGCTGCTGTGGTACCGGGAGTCCGTGGCGGAGGCCGCCGGTCTGAACATGGACGAGCCGGTGACCTGGGACCAGATCATGGACGCCGCGCGGGAGCAGGACAAGTACCTCGGGGTGCAGGGCACGTCGGCCGAGTCGATGACCGTGTGGGTGAACGCCCTCGTGGCGTCCGCGGGAGGCTCGATCGTGGAGAACCCGGAGGCCCCCTCCGACGAGATCTCGATCGGCCTGGACTCCGACGCCGGCCGGAAGGCGGCCGAGATCGTCGGGACCATCGGCCAGGACGGGCTCGGCGGCCCCGGCCTGCCGACCGCCGACGAGAACGCCTCGATGATCCAGTTCCAGTCCGACGACGGCTCCTTCATGGTCAACTGGCCCTTCATCTACGCGGCGACCGCCGCCGCCGTGGAGGGCGGGACGGTCGACCGGTCCGTGTACGAGGACATCGGCTGGGCCCTGTGGCCGCGGGTGGACCCGGACGAGCCCTCCGCTCCTCCGCTGGGCGGGATCAACATCGGCGTGGGCGCCACGTCCGAGCACCAGGAGCTGGCATGGGAGGCGGTCGAGTGCATCGTCCAGCCCGAGAACCAGGCCTACTACTTCGTGAGCAACGGCAACCCGGCGGCGTCCGAGGCCGCCTACGAGGACCCGGAGGTCCGGGAGGCCTACCCGATGTACGCCACGATCCGCGAGTCCCTGGACAACGCGGCCCCGCGCCCGCAGACGCCGTTCTACAACGAGGTCTCCACCGCCATCCAGCAGGAGTGGACCCCGCCGGCGTCGGTCACCGAGGACACGCCCCGGCTCACCGCCGAGTTCATCGAGTCCGTCCTGAGAGGAGAGCGGCTGCTATGAGCACCGTCGTCAACCCCAACGCCCCCGGCACCGGGCCCCGGGAGGTCTCCCCGGCCCCCGTGACCGGCCGCCGCAGCGCGAAGCCGCTGATGTCCGACCGGGCCCGGTCGGAGCGCAAGCTCGGCTGGATGCTCGCCGGTCCGGCGTTCATCGTGATGCTGCTGGTCACGATGTACCCGATCCTGCAGGCGCTGTGGGACTCCTTCTTCTCGTTCCGGCTCACCGCCCCCGGGGAGAAGGAGTTCGTCTTCCTCGGCAACTACGCCACGGTCCTCACCGACGGGGTGTTCTGGCGGGACCTGTGGATCACGGTGCTCATCACGATCGTCACCGTGGTCGTGGAGCTCGTCCTCGGCTTCGCCCTGGCGCTCGTGATGAACAACGCGATCCGCAGCACCAAGGGGCTGCTGCGCACCGCGATCCTGGTCCCCTACGGCATCATCACCGTGGTCTCCGCGTTCGCCTGGTTCTACGCGTTCGACATCACGACCGGCTACATCAACAACTGGTTCTCCTGGGTCCCGGGCATCGGCCCGGACTTCAACTGGTTCGCGTCCCAGTGGCCGGCCCTGTTCGTGATCATGGCCTCCGAGATCTGGAAGACCACGCCGTTCATCTCGCTCCTGCTGCTCGCCGGCCTGGCCCAGGTGCCGAGCGAGTACACCGAGGCGGCGCGGGTCGACGGCGCCACGTGGTGGCAGCGGATGTCCCGGGTGGTCCTGCCCAACATGAAGGCCGCGATCATGGTGGCCGTGGTGTTCCGCGCCCTGGACGCGTTCCGCATCTTCGACAACATCTTCATCATGACCCAGGGGCAGTACGGCACGGAGACCCTGTCCCTGCTCGCCTACCGCACCTCCATCGGCCGACTGGAGATCGGGCTCGGCTCCGCGATCTCCGTGATCCTGTTCGTCTGCGTGCTGCTGATCGCCTTCGTCGCCATCAAGGTGTTCAAGGTCGACCTCGCCGGCGCCGGGAAGGGAAGGTAACCCATGACCACCAAGCAGAAGGTCGGATGGGGCGTCGTCACGGTCCTGGTCCTCGTCTACGCCCTGTTCCCCGTCGCCTCGATCCTCATGACGTCCTTCAAGACGCCCGCGGACCTGACCTCCGGGAAGTTCCTGCCCACGCAGTGGGTCGGGGAGAACTACTCCTCGATCTTCGTGGGGCAGGCCCGCGAACTGTTCGTGCCCTCCCTGATCAACTCGATCGGCATCTGCCTGATCGCCACGGCCGTGGCCGTGGTGCTCGCCACGCTCTGCGCCTACGCCATCGCCCGGCTGGACTTCCCGGGCAAGAAGATGATCCTGACGGTCGCCCTGGCGGTGTCCATGTTCCCCGTGGTCTCGATCGTGACCCCGCTGTTCAACCTGTGGCGCCAGATCGGGCTGTACGACACCTGGCCCGGCCTGATCATCCCCTACCTCTCGCTCACCCTGCCGATCTCCATCTGGACGCTGACCGCGTTCTTCCAGCAGATCCCGTGGGACCTCGAGCGGGCGGCCCAGGTGGACGGCGCCACCACGTGGCAGGCGTTCCGCAAGGTCATCGTGCCGCTGGCCCTGCCCGGCGTCTTCACCACGGCGATCATCGCGTTCTTCATCGCGTGGAACGACTTCGTCTACGGCATCGGCCTCACCTCCACCGAGGCGGCCCGGCCCGTCCCGGCGGCGCTCGCGTTCTTCACCGGCGCCTCACAGTTCGAGGACCCGGCGGGCGCGATCTCCGCGGCGGCCATCGTCGTCACCATCCCGGTGGTGCTGCTGGTGCTGCTGTTCCAGCGCCAGATCGTCTCCGGCCTCACCCAGGGCGCGGTCAAGGGCTGAGCCCGCGCCACCTCCCGCATCTTCCGAACCGAACGAAGGACTGAGTCCCAGATGGCATCCATCACCCTCAACCACCTCGTCAAGAAGTACGGCGACGGCTTCCCGGCCGTCAACGACGTGTCGATCGACATCGCCGACGGCGAGTTCCTCATCCTCGTGGGGCCCTCCGGCTGCGGCAAGTCCACGCTGCTGCGGATGATCGTGGGCCTCGAGGACATCACCTCCGGGGACCTCCTGATCAACGGCCAGCGGGTCAACGAGAAGGAGCCCCGCGAGCGCAACCTGTCCATGGTGTTCCAGAACTACGCGCTCTACCCGCACCTGACCGTGTACGAGAACATCGCGTTCCCGCTGCGGCTGTCCAAGGGCAAGTTCTCCGACGAGGAGATCGACCGCAAGGTGCGCACGGCGTCCTCGACCCTGGACCTCGACGACCACCTCGAGCGCAAGCCGGCCAACCTCTCCGGCGGTCAGCGCCAGCGCGTGGCGATGGGCCGGGCGATCGTGCGGGACGCCGACGCGTTCCTGTTCGACGAGCCCCTGTCCAACCTGGACGCGAAGCTGCGCGGCCAGATGCGCACCGAGATCGCCCAGCTCCAGCGCCGGATGGGCATCACCTCGGTCTACGTGACCCACGACCAGACGGAGGCCATGACCCTCGGCGACCGCGTGGCGGTGCTCAAGAAGGGCATCCTGCAGCAGATCGCCTCGCCCCGTGAGCTCTACGAGCAGCCGGCGAACCTGTTCGTGGCGGGGTTCATCGGCTCCCCGTCGATGAACTTCCTCCCGGCGCACGTGAAGGGCAGCGTGTTCGACACCCCGCTGGGCGAGATCCCGGTCCCCGAGAAGGCCGCCGGGAAGCTGCCCGCGGACGGGTCGATCGTGCTGCTCGGCCTGCGCCCCGAGCACTTCAACGACGCCAAGTTCGTGGACGAGGCGATCGCCTCCCGGGGCACCGTCTTCGACACCGAGTTCACCCACACGGAGTGGATGGGCAACGAGCAGTACGGCTACATCAACTACCGCCAGGACGACTCGGTCAAGGCGAAGCTCGACGAGCTGGCGCAGGAGCTGGACGGGGACGAGATGCACCCGCAGATCGTCGTCTCCCTCGACGCCACCTCCCGCATCCGCGGGGGGACGAAGGGCAGGATCTGGGTCGACACCCGCCGGATGCACGTCTTCGACCCCGAGACCGGGGCGAACCTGACCCGGGACGAGGAGGCCGGCGCCGAGCTGACCCGCGAGGCCGTCGAGGAGCGCAAGGCCGAGATCGAGCGGGCCCGCCAGGAGCTGGCCGCCGCCGGCTGAGCACAGGGCGCTCCGCCCGGTGCCCGAGGAGCCCGCCGCCCGCTGCCGGGGCGGCGGGCTCCCGCGCGTCCGGGGCGCGCCAGGTGCACGGGAGCCCAGGGGCGCGGCAGGTGCCGGCGAGCCCGGGAACTCAGCCGGTGCCCGGCAGGCCGAGCGAGAACCACCCCACGAGGGCGAGGACGGCGAGCAGACCCGCGGAGGACGCGGCCGAGCGCAGCCGCGGGTGCCGGAGCCCCCAGGGCACGAGCCGGGGCCAGCGGGCCGCGGCCTCCCGTGCCGTCGCGCGCTCGAGATGGGTGCGGGGCGCCCCCAGCGCCACGGCGACGTCCTCGAGGGCGCGGGCGTCCCACACCGCGCCGTCGAGGCCCAGGACCCGGCGGCCCGAGCGGCCCGCCGCCCACAGGTGGGGACGGGCGGCCGAGCGCTGGGCGCCGGCCGCCCGGTGCAGGGCCCCGATCGTGACGACGTGCTCCACCTCCGTGAGCGGCGTCGCGGCGAAGCCCACGGTGCGGGAGCGCAGGACGTGGCTGTCCGTGCGGACGACCAGCACGGGACGCAGCCGGAGCCAGCACGCGGCGGCGGCGGCGAGCACGAGCACGAGCACCACCACCGCCACGCCGGGGGCCGGCCGCCGCGCCCAGAGGAACAGCACGAGCACCACGACCACCAGCAGCGGGCCCAGGCAGGAGAGCAGGCGGCGGCCGTAGGAGCCCAGCCGGGGACGCAGCACGGCGCGGACGGGTCCGTACTTCTCGGGGACCTGGCGGACGGAGTCGGCCATGGGGAGTCAGCTCCAGACGGGGGACGATCGGGCGGGGGAAGGGGTGCGGCACGTAGCGTACCCGTCCTGGGGCGGACCGCGCCCCGGACGGGCCCCGCCCGGCCCGGTGCACGCGCAGGCCGGGGGGCGATCGGCTAGCGTGATCGGATGGAGTCCAACGTCCGCGTGCTGAAAGCCCTCGGGGCCTGGCTGTTCCTCGTGCTGCTCGGGGTGGCGGCCGCCGCCGTCACCATCGCCCTGGTGAACAAGTACATGTACGGTCCGGAGACGGACGTGCGGGCCTACCTCGAGGACCTGCGGGACGGCGACGGCGGCGAGGCCCTGGGGCTGCTCAACGCCCGCGTCCCTGAGGCCAACGCGGCGATGCTGGACGGCGACCCGCTCGAGGCCGCGGCCGAGGACCTCGAGGACCTGGAGGTCTCCACCGTCTCGGAGGACGGCGAGCGGGCCGTGGTCCGCGCGGACTACACCCTCGACGGCCAGCCGCACAGCTCCGAGTTCGCCCTCCACCCCGTGGACACCCAGTGGGGCTTCTTCACGGTGTGGGCGTTCGACGAGACCCCCCTGCCCACGGTGACGGTCAGTCTGCCGGGGGCCACCTCGGTCGACGTGAACGGCATGTCCGTGGCCCTGCCGGAGTCCTCCGCGGAGTTCTCCGCCTTCTTCCCGGGCGTCTACACGGCCTCCTACACGTCCGAGCTCGTGGCGGCCGACCCGGTGCGCACCGTGCTGACCGACCCGGGCCAGCAGGCGGAGATCGTCCTGGAGGCCCGGCCGACCGAGGCCCTCGAGCAGGAGGTGGACCGGCAGCTGAAGGAGCACCTGGACGGCTGCGCCGGGCAGGGCAGCCTCTTCCCGTCCGGCTGCCCGTTCTCCTTCGAGTTCGACGGCCGGGTCTCGGGGGACGTGGAGTGGACGATCGAGTCCTATCCGGACCCGGAGATCGTCGTGGGGGCCGAGGGCGGCCGGGGCTGGGCCCTGGAGCCCGCGCAGGGCACCGCGCGGATCGCCTTCGACTCCCTCGACCTGTTCACCGGGGACGTCGAACGGCTCGAGCGCACCGTGCCGTTCGAGGTCGCCGCCGACCTCGACATCGACGGCTCGACGGTGCGGGTCGACCCGCGCGGCTGAGCCCGCTCAGTTGACGCCGCGCAGGTCCAGGACCAGCTCGCTCTCCCCGTCGGCGTCCAGCACGAAGGGGATGCCCCAGTCCTGCTGGTAGAGGTGGCAGGCCGCGTGGTCGGGGATCTCCCCGCCCGGCTCGCCGTCGCACGCCGCGGCGCGCGCGGTGATGTGCAGCACGCCCTCGGTGACGCCGTCCGCCAGCACGAGCTGCCGGCGCAGGCCCTGGGCCGTGCCGGCGCCCTCGGCCAGCGCCTCCTCGGGGGAGGACGAGATCCTCAGCTGCGTCGGGTCCCCCCACCGGTCGTCGAGCTTCTGCCCGGTCGGCGCCGCGAAGCGCACCTCGACCGCGAGCGCGCCCGGGGCGAGCCTGGTGCGGGCCCGCTGGGTCCGCGACGCCCCCTCGTCGACGCGCTGGGCGGCGGCGGGGATCGGCACGCGCACCAGGCGGTGGGCGTTGGCCTCGACGACGACGAGCAGCGGCTCCTCCCCCGAGACGTCCAGCAGCACGTCGGAGGGCTCGGCCAGGCCGCGGGCCAGCGTGGCCACCTGCCGGGTCCGGGGGTCGTAGTGGCGCACGGCGCCGTTGTAGGTGTCCGCCACGGCCACCGAGCCGTCGGGCAGCTGGGCCACGCCGAGGCAGTGCTGCAGGCGGGCCCCGCCGGCGTCGCCGTCGCGGAAGCCGAAGTCGAACAGCCCCTCGCCCACGGCGGTCTCGACCGCGACGGCCCCGTCGTCGTCGAACCGGAGCACGCGCAGGGCGGAGGTCTCCGAGTCGGCGATCCACACGTTGCCCTCGTGGTCCTCCGCGAGCCCCGAGGACTGCGCGAACCACGCCTCGGCGCCGGACCCGTCCTTGAGCCCCTCGTCCCCCGTGCCCGCGAGCACGGCGAGCCGGCCGGTCCGGGGGTCGAACGAGAACAGCTGGTGGGTGCCCGCCATGGCCACCACGAGCCGGTCGGCCCGCGCGGACCACACGACGTCCCACGGGGAGGACAGCGCGACCTCCAGCGGGTCGGCCTCGGGGTCGATGTGGTTCGGCTCCGCCCCCCGCGCGCGCTCCTCGTCGAGCAGCCGCTGCACCCCGCTGCCGGCCACCGTGCGCACCTGCCCCGTGGCGAGGTCCACGCCCCGGAGCCGGTGGTTGACGGAGTCCGCCACGACCACGTCGTAGCCGGCGGCCGCGCGCACCTCCTCGGGCAGCAGCGTGAGCCCCTGGGGCTCGGTGAAGCGCGCGGTCCCCGGGTCGCCGTCCGCGTGACCCTTGCCCGCGCCGATCACCCGCCGGACGGTCTCGAGGTCGTTGTCGAGCTGGACCAGGCGGTGGTGGCCCGTGTCGGAGACCAGGAACGAGCCGTCCGGCAGCGGCAGCACCTTGCCCGGGAAGCGGAGGTCCCCCTCGGGCGCCGGCCGGGGCACGTACGGCCCGTCGCCGCGGTGCAGGGTGCCCCGGGCCTCGTGCTCGGCCACGAGCTCCTCCACGAGGGTGACGAGGCCCTGCACGTGGCCCTCCCCCGAGAGGTGCGCCACGATGTAGCCCTCCGGGTCCACCACCACGAGCGTGGGCCACGCGCGGGCCGTGTAGGCGTCCCAGGTGGTCAGCTCGGGGTCGTCGAGCACGGGGTGGTGGACCTCGTAGCGGTCCACGGCGGCCGCGAGCGCGTCCGGGTCGGCCTCGTGCTCGAACTTCGGGGAGTGCACGCCCACCGTGACGAGGACGTCGGAGAAGCGCTCCTCGAGGGGGCGCAGCTCGTCGAGCACGTGCAGGCAGTTGATGCAGCAGAAGGACCAGAAGTCCAGGACCACGACCTTGCCGCGCAGCGCGGCGAGGTCGAGGTCCCTGCCGCCGGTGTTGAGCCAGGCACGGCCCTGCAGCTCGGAGGCGCGGACGCGGGAGGTGAGGCGCATGGAGGGGGATCCTTTCGGGGCGGAGCAGGACGGGGTGGACCAGGGCGGGACGGGCGGCGGGACGGGCGGGACGGTGCTCAGGGCCGGGCGGCGCGGTCGTCGCGCTCGGCGAGCCCGGCCATCATCTCGTTGTAGGCCTTGAGCTCGGCGTCGTCCGTGCGGTCGGCCTTGCGGTCCGCACGGCGGTTCTCCTTGGTGCCCTCGATCGCCCACATGATCGCGACGACGACGGCGACGACGACGGTGGGGAACTCGCCGATCCCCCACATGAGGGCCCCGCCGAGCTGCTGGTCCTCGATCGCGGTGCGGCCCCAGTCCCGGCCGGTGTTGCCGAACCAGGAGGCCTGCAGCAGGGTGTCGGAGCCCATGAGGGCGACCCCCACGAAGGCGTGGTAGACCATCGTGGCCAGCAGCAGGACCAGGCGCATCATGTGGCCGGGGCGGTACGGGATGGGGTCCGTGCCGATCAGCACCAGCATGAACAGGTACCCGGTGATCAGGAAGTGCACGACCATGAACACGTGGCCCACGTGGTAGTGCAGGGTGAAGTGGAACAGCGGGGTGAAGTAGAAGACCACGATGGAGCCGGCGAAGTTCACGGCCGCGAAGATCGGGTGCGTCACGACCCTGCCGAACCCCGAGTGCACGAGCCGCAGGATCCACTCGCGGGGCCCGCGGGTGCCGTCCGGGCGGGACTCCAGGGCCTTGAGCAGCAGGGTGACCGGCGCGCCCAGGACCAGGAAGATCGGCACGACCATGGTCAGTGCCATGTGCTCGACCATGTGCGCCGAGAACAGGACCCGGCCGTAGACGGCGAACCCGCCCGATGTGATGAAGAACAGCACCCCGACCCCGGTGAGCCACGAGAGGGTGCGCAGCACGGACCAGGAGTCCCGGCGCCGGCGCACGCGCACGAACGCCCACAGGTAGACGGCCGCGAGGAACACGCAGACCGCGAGCCACAGCCAGTCGACGCGCCACGTGGTGAACCACGAGGCCGCGGTGGGCTCGGGCGGCAGCTCGTACCAGGTGAGGATCAGCGCCGGGGAGGCGTCCGGGGCGATCTCCTCGGGCACCGGCGGGGCGGTCCGGGACAGGGCCACGGCGACGCCCATGACGGCGCTCATCACGAGCAGCTCCCCGAGCACGAGCTGCCACACGGCGCGGCGGGCCGTGAGCCGGCCGGCCTCGAGCGCGGGCACCAGCCACCGGCGGTGCGTGAGGCCCGCCAGGCCCAGGCCCAGCGTGAGGACGAACTTGACCAGCACGAGCCACCCGTAGCCGCTGAAGAGCTGCTCCCAGGAGCCGATGCGCACGGCCGCGTTGACCGTCCCGGAGAGCAGGACGAGGAGGAAGGCGCCGAGGGCGACCGCGGAGAAGCGGCGCAGGACCACGGCCGCGATCGGCACCCGCCGCCGCGGGCCGGCGGACGGACGGCCCCGGGCGGCGCCCTCGGGGAGCGTGCCGGTGCCGGCGTCCGGGGCGCTCAGCTGCGGGGAGAGCCAGGCGAGCACCACGAGCCCTCCCGTCCACAGCCCCGCGCCCAGCAGGTGCAGGCCCAGGGAGTTGACGGCGCCCATGTGGTCGTTGCCGCCGGCGGAGTGCCCGTTGAGGGCCATGGCGACGAGGGCCGCGCAGGACAGGGCCAGGGTGAGCAGCAGCCCGAGCAGCGCCCGGATGCCGAAGACCAGGGTGGTCACGACGGCGGCCACCACGACGATCGCCGCCTGGGCCTGTCCGGTGGGGATGTCCGTGGTGTAGTGCAGCAGCTGCTGGGTGTAGGTCCCGTCCCCGCCCACGGGCACGCCCGCGACGTCGGAGTAGGACAGGACGAGCACGGCCACGGCGGCCACGGTCCAGACCACGGCCGCGGCCTCGGCGAGGCGCAGGGTGCGGCGGAACAGCGGGTGCTCGGGGGCCGCGGCGCGGTCCCGGGTGCCCCGGCGGCGCCCGTCGACGGTGGTCGGCACGACGCCCACCGCGAACAGCAGGGCCCCCATGACCACCACCAGCGCGCCGTTGTGCACGAGCTCCGCGGCGGGCAGCCCCCAGCGGACCAGCGCCCCGGGGTCGGCGGCGAGCCGGGCCGCGCCGGAGCCGGTCCACAGCATCGCCGCGATGAGCGCCGCGAGGGCCACGAGGGGCACGGCCGCGAGCCACCAGGGGTCGATCCCCCGGTCGCCCGGCCGGGCGGCGGTGCCGTGGTCGGCGCGCTCGGCCGTCCTCGAACTCATGGTCAGTCTCCTTCATCCGCCCCACGACGACGGGGCGGCCCGTCTCCATTGTCCCTCCCCGAGCGCACCGGCCCGTGCGCGTGTGCCGGATCCCACACGGGCGGTCCTCAGTCCTCGAAGAGCACGTCCCCCACGAACCCTCCCTCCGCGCAGCCCGGGGGCACGGCGAAGACCGCGGACCCGACCGGGGTGGTCCAGGCGTTGAGCATGTCGAGCTCGTCGAGCCGGCGCTGGATCGGGACGAACTGGCGGTCGACGTCCGCGCAGTACGCCGCGAAGACCATCCCCGCGTCGCTGACCCCTCCGGTGGTCGCGCCCCGGCCCCGGGTGCCCGAGGCACCCGCCACGGGCAGGTCGTAGTTGTAGACCCGCCGGTGGATCCGCTCGAGGGGGTCCTCCGAGCGGGAGCGGCGCACGTGGGCGTAGTCCGCAATGACGGGAAAGCCCAGCGGCCCCCGCGCGGCGAGGTCCGGCTCGTCGTGCTCGGCACCGCCCGTCAGCGGGGCGCCGTCGCGCAGGCGCCGCCCGACGGCGTCCTCCCGCGCCGGCGTGTCCGCCTCGTCCCAGGTGTCCAGGTTCATGGCGATCCGGCGGAGAACCAGGGCCGTGCCGTCCGGGACCCACGGCGCGAAGCCGTCCCGGCCGTGGACCACCCGCTCGTACTCCTCGCTGCCGCCCCGGGGGTTGACGGTGCCGTCCACCTGGCCGAAGAGGTTGCGCATGCTCTGCCCGTCCGGGACGGAGCCCACGGTGTGCCGGAAGCCGTCCTGCACCCAGCGCACGGCGGCGAAGGAGCGGGCGGCCTTGAGCAGCACCCGCTGGGCGTGCGAGACCGCGAGGCGGTCGTCGGCGCAGATCTGCAGCAGCAGGTCGCCGTCGCTCCACCGCTCCTCGAGCCGGTCGATCGAGAACGGGGGCAGAGGCCGCAGCCAGGCCGGCACCCGGTCCGGGGCGACCAGTCCGAGCAGCCGCCGCCCGAAGCCGAGGGTGACCGTGAGCCGCGCGGGGTGCTCGGCGAGCCACGGCTCCTGGTCGGCGACCGGCGCCCGCCCCTGGGTCAGGGCGGCGGCGTCCTCGGAGAGCACCCGCAGCAGGCGCCGCACCGCGTCCCGGGTGGTGTCCCGGTTCAGGTCCAGCGCCACGAAGGCGGCGAACGCCTGCGGCGCGGTCGCCACCCCGGCCTGCCGGGGGCCGTGGAAGGGCTCGACGGCCTGCCCGTGCCCCTGCGGTGCCACCCGGGCGGTGTCCTGCGGGGCCGCGGCGGGGGCCCCGGCGCGGCGGGCCGACTCCAGGCCCAGGGCGGAGGCGGCGCCGACGCCGGCGGCGCCGCCCGCCACGAGCAGGCGCCGCCGGTCCAGGCCGCGGGCCTCACCCACGGCAGCCCGGCAGGTCCGCCGCCGGCGTGGCCCCGGAGGGCGACCCCGTCCCGCTCGCGTGGCCCCCGGCGTGCCCCTCGCCGTCGTCCGCGTGGTCGTCCTCGCCGGCGTCCTCGCCGGCGTCCTCGTCCTCGCCGTGGCCCGGGGCGTACTCCTCCTGGGCGCCCGCGTAGTCGCGGACGGCCGCCGTGACCGTCTGCTGGGTCCCGTCCTCGAAGCGCAGGACGAGCTCGAGGTCGTCCCCGGCACGGAGCCCGCAGCGCAGGTCCAGGAGCATGAGGTGGTCCGCCCCGGGCTCGAGGGCGTAGGACTCCCCCGGCGCGATGCCGACCGGGTCCTGCATCCGCTGCATGACCGTGCTGCCGGTCTCGGGGTCGAGCACGGTCTCGTGCAGCTCGACCGCCCCGGCGACGCCCTCGGCGGACGCGCCGGTGAGCACGACCGGGACGTCGCCCTCGTTGACGAGGGTGCCGAACACCCCGGTCATCCCCCCGGCGGGGCCCGCCTTCGCCCAGGGCTGCTCCACGGTGAGCGGTTCGTGCGCGGCGGCGCCCCCGGCGTCGTGCGGGGAGGGGGCGCCGGAGGCGGAGGTGGACGCGGCGGACGGTGCCGGCTCCTGGGCGGAGGACGCGCAGCCCGTGAGCGCGAGGGCGCCGAGGGCGAGGACGGTGCCGGTGCGCAGCAGCGCGGCGGGCAGTGAGGTGGGCAGGGAGGTGGGCAGGGAGGTGGGCAGGGAAGTGGGCATGGGTGCTCCTGGGAGTCGATGACGAGGATGCGCGGGGCGGGCACGCGCGGGAGGGTGCACGGCGGCAGCCCCCGGGGGCGCGGCGGCGCCCGGCGGGCACCGGCCGGGAGGTGCGGACGGTGCGGAAGCGGGGCGGACCCCGGGAGCTCAGCCCTTGCGGCGCCGGCTCGAGACGAGGCTCACCACGCCGAGCACGGCGAGGGCCACGGCCCCGCCCGCGACCGCGACGAGCCAGAGCGGGACGTCCCCGGACGAGGCGCGGTCCGCGGCGTCCTGGGCGCTCGCGGCGGCGTCCTCGACCGCGGCGCTCGGGTCCGCCGAGGGCTCGCCGCCGGAGCCGACGTCGTAGCTGAACGTCCCCTCGATGGGGTGCCCGTCGCCGGAGACCACGCGCCAGACCACGCGGTAGGTCTCGTCCTCCGCGCCGGCCGCGGCCAGGGGCTGGACGACCGTGTTCCCCACCGGCTCGAGCGGGCCCTCCGTCACGGAGCGTCCCTCGGAGTCGGTGACCAGGATCTGGTGGCCGATGTCCATGATCTCGCCGGAGAAGGTGAGCTCGAGCTCCTCCGGCGCGGTGGTCAGGACGGAGTCGGGCTCCGGCGTGACGGCGGTCAGCTCGTCGTGCGCGGCCGCGGGCAGCAGGGGCAGGAGGGTGAGGGCTCCCGCTGCCAGCAGGGCGGCGGTGCGGCGGGTGGTGGACGTGGGCATGGGGTCTCCTCGGAGGGCCGGGCGGCGGTGGGCGGGGCCGCCGGGCCGGGAGGGCCGGCGGCGGGCACGGGCCGTCGGACGTCCTGCCGAGGTCGGTGGCCCGGGCGGCGCCCCGCGGCCGTCCGGCTCAGCCGGCGGGCAGCGTGGCGGGTCCCGGGAGGAGGACCGGCAGCAGGGGTCGACGGCGGGCGCGCGGCGGCCCGCGGTGGGAGCGCACGGGACGCAGGAGCGTCTGGTCGGTCAGCACGTGCGGGCGCCCGGCCCGCACGGCGCGCGGGCGGCCGACGACCACGGGGGCCGGCAGCACCTGCCGCCGGCGGCGCACGCGCAGCCGCAGCGCCTCCAGGAGGACCACGGCCGCGACCTCGCCGTGGCGCATGAGCACGTAGGAGGCCAGTGCGGCGAGCGCGTGGGCGACGAGCATGGCGGTTCCGCCGTGCTCGGCGTGGGACTGGACCTCCAGCACCAGGGCGGGGCCGGGCGCACCCCCCGTGGCGCCGTGCTGCGCGGCGTGGTCCAGGGAGGGGTGGGCGGCGTGGGCGACCGTGCCGGCACCGCCGGAGGCCGCGAACAGGGCGTGCAGCACGGACTGGCTGAGCAGCACGCCCAGCAGCAGGGACGACCGCGAGAGCACCCGGCCGGCCAGGGCCATGCACAGCGGCCCGGACAGGGCCAGCGAGAGGAGCACGAGCACGACGGGCGGGGCCTGCCCGCCGGCGGCCGCGTGGGAGATCGCGGCGGCGGAGGTGGCGATGGCCGCTCCGGCCCAGCCGCGGGCGAGGCGCCGTGCACGTGGGCTCACGCCGCACCTCCCGTCTGGATCGCCGGCCGCTCGGCCCGGTGGTCCCATTATGCGCGCCGCACCCGGCGCCGGACCAATTGCGGTGCCGGGGGCCGCGCTGCCGGTCGTGTCCGCGGCGCGGGGCCCGGGCACGCCGAAGGGGCGGCCCCGGTGCGGGGCCGCCCCTTCGGACGAAGCCATGGGACGGGGTCCGGAACGGACCCGCGGGTGTCCTTACTTCTTGGACACGGCCGCCTTGAGCTTGGAACCAGCGGTCAGCTTGACGCCGTGGCCGGCCGGGATCTCGATGGTCTCGCCGGTCTGCGGGTTGCGACCGGTGCGGGCGGCACGGTCGGTGCGCTCGACGGCCAGCCAGCCCGGGATGGTGATCTTCTCACCGGCGGAGACGGACTCCTCGAAGACCTGGAACATCGCGTCCAGGACGCCGTTCACGGCGGCGTTGGTGGTGCCGGCCTTCTCGGCGACCTCTGCGACGAGTTCACTGCGGTTCTTAGCCATGTTCATGTCCTCCTGGACTTGGGGTCGTGGGGAAGCGCGGCACGGGGGACCGATCGCGCTCCTGCGTCAGAAATTACCAGCTGGACTTGGTGATGCCGGGCAGTTCGCCGCGGTGAGCCATGTCGCGGAACCGGACGCGGGAGATGCCGAACTTCTGGAGGGTGCCGCGGGGGCGGCCGTCGATCTGGTCCCGGTTGCGCAGCCGGACCGGGGAGGCGTCCCGGGGCAGCTTCTGCAGGCCCAGGCGGGCCTCCTCGCGGGCCTCGTCGGTGGCGTTCTCGTCGACGAGGGTCTTCTTGAGCTCGGCACGCTTCGCGGCGTAGCGCTCGACGACGACCTTGCGCTGCTCGTTCTTGGCGATCTTGGACTTCTTGGCCATGGATTCAGCGCTCCTCGCGGAAATCGACGTGCTTGCGGACGACCGGGTCGTACTTCTTGAGCACCATGCGGTCCGGGTCGTTGCGGCGGTTCTTGCGGGTCACGTAGGTGAAACCGGTGCCGGCGGTGGACTTCAGCTTGATGATGGGACGAACGTCCTTGTCCTTGGCCATGCTAGATCTTCTCCCCACGTGCGAGAATGTCGGTCACGACGGAATCGATGCCACGGGCGTCGATGACCTTGATGCCCTTGGCGCTGACGTTGAGCGTCACGCTGCGGCGCAGCGACGGCACCCAGTACCGCTTCTTCTGGATGTTCGGGTCGAACCGGCGCTTGGTACGGCGGTGCGAGTGCGAAATGCTGTGCCCAAAGCCCGGCTGAGCTCCGGTCACCTGGCAGTGCGCTGCCATAGTGTTCTCCTCCAATGTTGACGAAATGACGGCACGCAGTGGGTGCCGCAGTTGATCACTCAGCTGCGGCAACGAGCGTCCCGCCACCTTCAGAATTGCCACCGTTCGCCAACCGGGCCCTCTCGTAAGGCCCGCGGCCGGAACCGGCGAAGGCCTCGCCACGATGAAGACGGTGAAGATCAAGGTGCCGGAAGGTGGACTCCACCACACGACAGCCTTGAAGTCTAGGCCCGGACGGACTTCCCCGCAACCTGACGTCAGGTGTGACCAGCTTCGGGTCAGTCTACCGGCTCCCCGGACCCCCGCAAACCGGGGGACTCCCTGCTCAGCCGCACCGGGCGGGGGCCGACGGCTCCGCGGGGGCCGCGGGACCGGCGGGGAGCACCGGGCGCGGGAGCAGCGTCGTGTACCCGGGGTGGCGGGCGGCGACCGCGTCCCCGGAGGAGGTCCCGCGCAGCCGCCGCCCGACCCAGGGCAGCAGGTACTCGCGGGCCCAGAGGAGGTCCTCCTTCAGCACCCCCGGGCTCGCCGTGACCGGCAGCCGGTCGGTGGGCGGCAGCTCCAGGGCGTGCTCCACGCCCAGCAGCTCGAGCACCCGGGCGGCCACGCGGGTGTGCCCCGCGGTCGACATGTGCAGCCGGTCCACCGCCCAGTAGCGCCAGTCCTGCAGGGTGCGCATCCGCCAGTAGTCGAGGACCAGGCACCCGTGCCGGTCGGCGATCTCCCGGACGTGCTCGTTGTAGAGCGCCTGCCGGGGGCGGGTCCAGGACGTGGGGGCGTCCCGGCCGGGGTCGAAGGCCGTGAACAGCACCACCTGGGCGCCGGAGCCCCGCAGCCGGGCGACCGCCTGCTCGTAGACCCCCATGAGGGCGTCCACGTCCGCGCGGGGGCGCAACAGGTCGTTGCCCCCGGCGTAGAGGCTCACCAGGGTCGGCTCCAGGGCCAGGCACGCCTCGAGCTGCTCCTCGACGATCCCGCGGAGCAGCCGCCCCCGGACCGCGAGGTTCGCGTAGCGGGTGTCCGGGTGGGCCGCGGTCAGCTGCTCGGCCACGAGGTCGGCCCAGCCGCGCACCCCGTTGGGGCGGGCGGGGTCGGGGTCGCCCACGCCCTCGGTCATGGAGTCGCCGAGGGCGACGTAGCGGATGGGCGGTGCGAGCGGCACGGCGGCCGGGCGGGGCGTCGTCGGCTCCGTCATGCGGTGCTTCCTCCGTTCGGGGCAGGGGGGTGCTGCGGGCGGGGCCGCGGGGGCGCGGTCAGGGCGCCGTGCGGTCGGTGTGCTCGGGCTGCCCCGGCTCCCCCACGGACCGGAGGCGGGAGCGGTTGCCGAGCGCCTCGTTGACGGCGCGCACCAGGGAGTTCGCCCGCGCGTTGTCCGGCAGCTGCTCGATCAGCACCGGGTTGCCCGCGGAGTCGGCCAGGGGCACGCGCCAGTTCGGGTACTCGTCCCCCGTGCCCGGCTGGTTCTGCATCCGGCGCTCGCCGACGGCGTCCACGAGGGAGACGTTGAACAGCAGCGCCGGGGATTGGGCGAGGTAGCGGTGCAGCGCCTCGACCAGGCCCTGCTCGTCCGTGGCGTCCCCGTCGGGGAGCAGCCCGTCCGCGGCGACGGCCGCGAAGAACGTGTCGAGCTGCCGGCGGGCCTCGGCCCGCTCCTCCTCCACGGGCCGGGCCAGCAGGCCCAGCTCCTGGCGCACGTCCACCTGCACGCCCTCCAGGAAGCCCGCCGTGGGCGGGAAGTCGTGGGTGCTGACCGAGGCCATGCTCAGCTCCCGGTACTGCGCCGGGGGGAGCGGCTCGTCGCCGTCCACCTCGAACCACAGGATCGAGGTGCCCAGCACGCCGCGCTCCGCGAGGTACTCCCGCACCCACGGCTCGAGGGTGCCCAGGTCCTCCCCGACCACCACCGCCCCGGCGAGCTCCGCCTCGAGCGCGAGGATGCCGACCATCGCCTCGTGGTCGTAGTAGACGTAGGCGCCCTCCGAGGCCTCCTGGCCGTCCGGGATCCACCACAGCCGGAACAGGCCCAGGACGTGGTCCACCCGGATGCCGCCGGCGTGCCGGAAGATCGTGCGCAGCATGTCCCGCCAGGGCAGGTAGCCGGCCTCGGCCAGGCGCTCCGGGTGCCACGGGGGCTGGGACCAGTTCTGGCCCTTCTGGTTGTACATGTCCGCGGGCGCGCCCACGCTGACGCCCAGGGCCAACACGTCCTGGAGCGTCCACGCGTCGGCGCCCTGCTTGTGCACGCCCACGGCGAGGTCGTGGATCACGCCGATGTCCATCCCGGCCAGGTGCGCCGCGCGCTGGGCGGCCTCGAGCTGCTCGTCCAGCAGCCACTGCATCCACACGTGGAAGTCGATCCGGTCGGACAGCCGGGTCCGCGCCTCCACCGCGTACGGGGCGTCGGGGCGCGCCGCGGCGTCGTCCCACTCGGGGGCGTCCTCGCCAAGCTCCTCCCGCAGCGCGCACCACAGGCCGAAGTCCTGCAGGCCCTGCCCGCCCTCGGCCACGAACCGGCGCAGCTGCTGCTGGCGGTGCGGGGAGCGGCGGACGGTGAACAGCAGCTCGAGGCTCTTCAGCTTGGCCGCGTACGCCTTGTCCCGGTCGATGGTGCTGGTGTCGAGGTTGTCCTTGCGCTGGATGGCGGCCAGCGTGTTGACCACCTCGAGGTCGCCCGGGCGCAGGTAGGCGTACTCGGGGACCTCGGCGATGCGCAGGTAGAGGGGGTTGAAGAAGCGGCGGCTGGTCGGCAGGTACGGCGAGGGCTCCACCGGCGGTGCGGGCTCGGCGGCGTGCAGCGGGTTGACCAGCAGGTAGTCCGCCCCCTGCTCGCCCGAGATCGCGGCGAGGCTCGCGAGGTCCGAGGCGTCGCCCACGCCCCACGAGCGCCCGGAGGTCACCGAGTAGATCTGCGCCATGTAGCCCCAGCGGTGCCGGCCGTGCAGCCGGTCGGTGCTGGCGAGGTGCCGCGGGGTCACGGCCAGCGGCGCCGTGACCGCGCGTCCGCCGTCGACCTCGGGGCACTCGGCGCGGACCTCGTACCAGCCCACGGCGAGGCCCTCGGGCACCTCGAAGGTGGCCTGGCCGGTGAGGACGCCGTCCACGTCCCGCGGGGAGCGCCAGTTGTCGACCTGGGAGGCGGTGGTCCGGGCGCCGCCCTCCGCCGCGAGGGTCACACGGACGGTGGAGCCGTGCGGGACGTGCACGGCGAAGCGGGTGCGCTCCCCCGCGACGGCGACGACCACGGGCGGCAGGACCCGCCGCCAGGGCGCCAGCTCCCGCTGGGCGAGGCACGCCTCGATCGCGGCGTCGTCCCCGGCGTCCGCGCCCAGCGCGTCGAGCACGGCGCGCAGCGTCGGCTCCGGGACCTCCCGCTCCTGTCCGTCGAACCCGGAGTAGGTCGTGGAGACCCGGTAGGCCTCGGCGAGCCGGCGCAGCGCGCCGTCGGTGGTGGTGGTGTGGGCCATGGACCCCACTCTAACCACCGGCGCGGCCGGAGCCGCAGGCTGCTGATGATCCGGGCGGCTACGCCAGGGTGCGGGCGACGTCGACGACGAAGCGGTACCGCACGTCCGAGGCGACCACCCGGTCGTAGGCGGCGTCGACGTCGTCGGCGCCGATCAGCTCGATCTCGGCCTCCACGCCGTGCTCGGCGCAGAAGTCCAGCATCTCCTGCGTCTGCGGGATCCCGCCGACCATCGACCCGGTGAGCACGCGCTGGGGGCCGATCAGGGCGCCCGGGCGGACGCTGTACGGCTCGGTGGGCAGCCCCACGGAGCACAGCACGCCGTCGACCCGCAGCAGGGACAGGTACTGCTCGACCGGCAGGTCCGCGGAGACGGTGTTGAGGATCAGGTCGAAGCGGCCCTTGTTGCGCTCGAAGGTCTCGGGGTCCTTCGTGGCCCAGTAGTCGGTCGCGCCGAAGGCCAGGCCGTCCTCCTGCTTGGACAGGCTCTGGCTCAGGACGGTGACCTCGGCGCCCATGGCGGCGGCGATCTTCACGGCGACGTGGCCGAGCCCGCCCATGCCCAGGACGGCCACCCGCCGGCCCGGTCCGGCGCCCCAGCGCCTGAACGGGGCGTACGTGGTGATCCCGGCGCACAGCAGCGGGGCGGCCCGGGCGGGGTCGAGCGCCTCGGGGACGCGCAGGACGAACCGCTCGTCGACCACGATCCCGCCGCTGTAGCCGCCCCGGGTGGGGGTGCCGTCGGCCTGGGGCGTGTTGTAGGTGGCGGTCACGCCCTCCGTGCAGAACTGCTCCTGGCCGCCGGTGCAGTGCTCGCAGCGGCCGCAGGAGTCGACGAAGCAGCCGACGCCCACCGTGTCGCCGGGGGCGAAGCCGGTCACGGACTCCCCGACCGCGCGGACGCGGCCGACGATCTCGTGCCCCGGGGTGACGGGGTAGTGCGTGCCGCCCCACTCGTCGCGCGCGACGTGGATGTCGGAGTGGCAGATGCCGGCGAAGTGGATGTCGATCTCGACGTCGCCCGGGCCGACCGGGCGACGCTCGATCGTGGTGCGGCGGAAGCCCGAGTCGGCGGAGACGGCCTCGAGGGCGGGGACGGTGGTCATGGGGTGCTCCTGTCGTGGTGCGGATGACGCCCGGCGGGGGTCGCCGGGCGGTGGTCGTGGGGTCCGGGGGCGTGCGGCCGGCGGGACGGCCGGCGCCGGGACGGTGCGCTCACCAGGCGTGGGCGACGAGCTCGTAGGACCGGGCGCGCACCTCGGGGTCGTGGGCGTAGCTGTTGAGCATCAGCTCGTCGGCCCGGGTGAGCTCGACGATCTGCTCGAGATCGGCGACCACCCGCTCGGGCGTGCCGACCGCCGAGACGGCGAGGTGCTCCTGCACCATGCCCGCCTCCGCCGCGGTGAGCTCCACGCGCTCGACGGGCGGCTGGAGCGGCCGGCGGTCGTTGCGGGCGATCCCGCGCACCAGCAGCTGGTGGGTGCTGAACTGGCGCCGCGCCTCCTCGTCGGTGTCGGCGGCGAGGATGTTCGCCGCGACCATCACGTGCGGGCGCTCGACCGTGGCGGTCGGGGCCTGCGCGTCGAAGCGCTGCCGGTACAGGGCGATGGCGTCCATGATCCTGGCCGGGGCGAAGTGGGAGGCGAACGCGTAGGGCAGGCCGAGCCGGGCGGCGACCTCCGCGCCGCCCGTCGACGAGCCGAGGATCCACAGGGGAACGTCCGTGTCCCGGGCCACGGGCGCCCGGACGACCTCCTGCTCCTGCCCGCCGAACAGCCGCACCAGACGGCGCACGTCGGCCTCGAAGGTGTCGTGGCCGGCGTGGCCCCGCCGCAGCTCCAGGGCGGTGCGCATGTCGGTGCCGGGCGCCCGGCCCAGGCCCAGCTCCACGCGGCCGGGGTAGAGGTTGGCGAGCGTGCCGAAGGCCTCGGCCACGGTCAGCGGCACGTGGTTGGGCAGCATGATCCCGCCGGAGCCCACGCTGAGGCGTTCCGTGGCGGCGAGCGCCTGCCCGACGAGCACCGCCGTGGCGGAGGACGCGAACGCCTCCGTGTTGTGGTGCTCGGCGTACCACAGGCGCCGGTAGCCGGAGGCGTCGAGCCGGCGGGCGAGGTCCAGCGCCTCGCGGAGGGCGTCCGCGGTGGAGCGGCCCTCCGAGAGGGGCACGAGGTCGAGGGCGGACAGCGGGACGCGGGGCGTGGCGGGCAAGGGCGGGGCTTCTTCCGTCGGGGATGGCACGAAGGGGTTCGGTGGCGGCAACACCCCCGGCCGGGGTGCTTATTCCGGGCGTCCTCCCGGGCGTTGTCCTGCTCACACCCCCGCCCCGGACGGCGCCCGGTGGGGCACCATGGGAGCATGACGTCCTTCCCCGCCCCCACGCCGTCGCCGCCCACGTCCTCCCCCGAGCTGCCGGCGCCCGCCCCCGGGTGGGCCCCGGCGTGCGTGGTCTTCGACTGCGACGGCATCCTCATGGACACGGAGGCGAACTGGGCCCGGGTCCAGCGCGCCGTCTCGGAGCGCTACGGGCTCGAGTTCACCGAGGCGATGGAGCGCCGGATGATGGGCTGGTCCGCGGCGGACGTCGCCACGGCGATCGCCGAGGCCGCCCGGGCCGACCGCGCCGCGGTCCACGCAGACGTGCTGCGCACCGAGGAGGAGACGCTGACCGGGCACATCGTGCCCCTGCCGGGCGCGCTCGAGACGGTGCGCGCGTTCGCCGAGCGGCTGCCCGTGGCCGTGGCCAGCAACTCCACGAGCACGATCCTCGGCGTGAAGCTGGAGGAGGCCGGCTTCGCCCCCCACCTCAGCACCTGGGTCTCCTCCGAGGACGTGCCGCGCGGCAAGCCGGCCCCGGACATCTACACCGAGGCGGTGCGGCGGCTGGGCTTCGCGCCGGGTGAGGCCCTGGCCGTGGAGGACTCCGTGGTGGGCGCGACCTCGGCCGTGGCGGCGGGACTGGTGGTCGTGGCCGTGCCGTCCGTCCCGGACGGGGACCCCGTGCCCGCCCACCACCGGGCCGCGACGCTGACGGACCCCGTGTTCCGGGAGCTCATGACCCGCTGGCTGGGCTGAGCCGGGCGCCCGGAGCGCTCAGCGGTTCCAGAGACCGTAGGTCTGCGCCAGCTCGGAGACCTTGCGGGCCCGGGCCAGGCGGGGCAGATAGCTGCCGTCGCCCACCACGTGCCCGGAGTCGTGCTGCGTGATGAGCTCGCGGGCCCAGGTGATCTCCTGCTCGCTCGGAGCGAGGTGGCGGTTGATCCCGTCGGTCTGCTGCGGGTCCAGGCACAGCTTGCCCGTCATGCCCATGGACTGCGTCACGGCGCACGCCTCGGCGAGGCCCTCCTCGGAGGCGCCCAGGGTCGGCCCGTCGATGGGACCGGGCAGCTCCCCCACCCGGGAGGCCACCACGAGGCTCGAGCGCGCGAACGCGAGCGCCAGGGGGTCCGCGCTGACGCCGGTGTCCCGGCGGAAGTCGCCGACCCCGAAGGCGAGCCGGAACACGCCCGGGGCGCGGGCGATGTCGTTGGCGTTCATGATCCCCACCGCCGACTCGATGAGCGCCACCACGGGGGTGCCGGCCGGGGCCATCATGGCCGTCTTGGTGATGTGGTCGGGGTGCTCCGTCTTGGCCAGCATGATCCCGCGCAGGTGGCCGACCCGGCTGAGCGCGGCGAGGTCCTGCTCCCAGTACGGCGTGGTGATGTCGTTGATCCGCACCCACGCGCTCGCCCCGGCCTCAAAGGCCTCGACGACGTTCTGCCGGGCCTGGTCCTTGCCCTCGGCGGGAATGGCGTCCTCGATGTCGAAGACCACGGAGTCCGCCTCGGAGGCGAGGGCGGCGGGGAAGACGGACGGGTCGGCGGCCGAGGTGAGCAGCCAGGAGCGGGACAGGCGGGCGGGCAGCGCGGCGGCGCGCTGGTTGCGGTAGGGGGCCACGTGAGGGTCCTTTCCGGGAGGAGGTCAGCGGGGACGGGAGGCCCCCTGGGCACCCGTCCCCGTGAACGGGCCCGGGCCGTAGGAGCTGTCCAGTCTAGGCCGCGCGCCGATCCGGCGGAACGCTCAGACGGTCAGGGGCGTGTGACGTCCGTCAACCCGCTCCTCCGGCCGGACGGGGCCCGGCGCGGTCCCCGCCCCGAAGGGCGAGCCGCCGAGGGCCTCCCGGCCGTGCGCGGACACCCAGTTGGCCAGGTCCGGGCCCACGGGCACGATCTGGTTCGGGTTGATGTCCTCGTGGACCACGAAGTAGTGCTGCTTGATCTGCTCGAAGTCCACGGTGTCGCCGAAGCCCGGCGTCTGGAAGAGGTCCCGGGCGTAGCCCCACAGGTGGGGCATCTCGGTGAGCTTGTTGCGCGAGCACTTGAAGTGCGAGTGGTAGACCGGGTCGAAGCGCACCAGGGTGGTGAACAGCCGCACGTCCGCCTCGGTGATGTGCTCCCCCATGAGGTAGCGGCGGGTCGAGAGGCGGTCCTCGAGCCAGTCCATGGCGACCCACAGCCGCTCGTAGGCCTTCTCGTGGGCGCGCTGGGAGCCGGCGAAGCCGCACCGGTAGACCCCGTTGTTGACCTCGGTGTAGACCCGCTGCATGACCTCGCGCATCTCGTCCTCGAGATCGGCCGGCCAGAGGTCGGGGGCGCCCTCGCGGTGGAAGGCGCCCCACTCCTTGGCGAGGTCCTCCGTGATCTGCGGGAAGTCGTTGGTCACCACCTGGCCGCTCGCGATCTCCACGACCGCCGGCACGGTGATGCCCCGCGGGTAGTCGGGGTAGCGGGCGAAGTACGCCTCCTGGAGCCGCTCGATGCCCAGCACCGGGTCCCTGCCGTCCGCGTCGAGGTCGAAGGTCCACGACCGGACGTCGTGGACGGGACCGGGCAGCCCCACGGAGAGGGCGTCCTCGAGCCCCAGGAGCCGTCGCACGATGAGGGTGCGGTTGGCCCAGGGGCAGGCCCGCGCGGCGACGAGCCGGTAGCGGCCGGCCTCGACGGGCCAGGCCCGCGCCCCCTCGGGCACGTCGGCGCGCGCCGGGTCGCGGACGATACGGTCCTCGATGTAGGCGGTGTCCCGGGTGAACTCCTCGCCGGGATGCACGTAGGCGCCGGCGGTGCTGTGCTCGGACCGCTGGGTGCTGCGCTGTGACATGGTGGCTCCTCGCGGTGCGGCGGGACGGGGCGCCACCGGCCGGGACGACGGTCGGCGGCGGGACGGCCGCACCTCCCGCCCCTCGGTTTTGATGATATGTCAATCACAGAGAGGGCGCCAGCGGGAGCTCGCGTCGGAGGCGAGGTCTACAGTGGAGGCGTCCGGCACCCTCACACCACGGAAACAGCCCGCCCATGAGCACCCACGGCAACGAGCCCGAGTACGGCCAGCGCCTCCCCCCGCAGCACGTCCCGCCCCGGACCGCGCCCCGGGCGGCCCGCGGGCCTGCGGCCTCGCCCCGGGCCGCCCGGCGGATGGCGCGCGGGCTCTCCTTCACCCTCGTCCTGCTGGGCCTCCTGCTCGGCGGCGGACTCGCCGCCCTGGGCCACGCGTGGGGGTGGGCGGTCGGAGCGCTGCTCGGGCTGCCCGGGCTCGCGGGCTTCGTCGTCGTCCAGGCCCAGCTGCACCCGGCCCTCCGGGACGCCTCGGTGCCCCCGCTGCGGAGCCGCTCGAAGCTGTGGCTCGTCCCCGCCGCCCTGCTGCTGCTGGGCCTCCTGCCCCTCGCCGGGGTGTTCGCTGTCCAGCCGCTGCTGGCGGGCACCACGGGTGCGCACCTGGCCGACGAGTACGTCAGCGTCCTGGTCGTCTCGGGGATGACGCTGGTCGTCGCGGCCGGCCTGGGCTTCGGACTCGTCGCCATGGCCTCGTTCACCCCGGTCGACCACGACGACTCTCCGCTGCGCCCCACCGGCTACGCCGAGCGGCTCCGGCGGCCCGCGCGCGGGCCCGGCGACCTCTACGACTCGGAGTGGATCCACCGCCGCCCGGCACGGTACGGCCGCGACGCCGGCGACCGCCCGGACCCGCCGGAGGACCCTGTCGGCGGTTGACATTTGTTGACACGTCAATTTATAGTGGGGGTTTTCCGCGCCACGAGAGGACCGCCGCATGAGCCACCCGGAGACCGACGAGGTCAACTGGCTGTCCGACGAGGAGCAGCGCGTCTGGCGCGGCTTCCTGGCCCTGAGCCGCGGCATGCAGACCGCGGTGGACCGCCAGCTGTCCCGGGACAGCGCGCTGTCCGGCTCGGAGTACGAGGTCCTCGTCCAGCTGTCCGAGAGCAGCACCGGCGTGATCCGCTCCCGCGACCTGCTCCACGAGCTCGGCTGGGAGCGCAGCCGCCTCTCCCACCTGCTCTCCCGCATGGCCCGGCGCGGGCTGCTCGAACGGCTGCCGTGCGACAGCGACGCCCGCGGCCTCGACGTGCGGATCACCCCGGAGGGGCGGCGTGCCATCGAGGCCTCCGCCCCCGGCCACCTGGAGCTCGTACGGGCGGCGCTGATCGACCACCTGACCCGGGAGGAGATGGACGCGCTGCTCTCCGTCTCCGGCAAGGTGCTCCCCCGGCTCGAGGAGCTGGGGCTGTGCTGACGCCGGGCGCCTGAGCCGCCCACCGGCCGAGGCCGTCCGCGGCCCGGAACCGCCCCGCGCAGGGGACAGGCCCTGCCGCATGGGGGGATCGGCAGGGCCTGTCAGGCATCCCGATCGGGGGAATGGGACACCAGTCGCCGGCAGGAACCATCCGGAGGCAGATGGGGGGATCACCTCCGGGCCATCGCCGACGACAGATTTACCTTAGACCCAGTGATCTGCATGAGCAAGCCGCCTGTGCGTTTTGTGTCCTCGACGGCCGCGGCGGCCCGGGAGGCGACTTCGGGCGCGCTCGGCGCCGTGGCCGGACGGCCCGGCCGGGACGCAGGAGCACCCCCGCGGGCCGAGGCCTGCGGGGGTGCTCCTGTGCGCCGCGGGCGGTGCGCCCGCGGCCGGCGTCCTACTTGGTCTGGCCCTCCTTGGCGAGGACGTAGTCGTAGACGACCTCTTCGCCCGCGCCGCCGTCGGTGCGCGGCTTCGGGTCCAGCATCAGCTCGGGCTTGACCGCCGAGGCGATGTCGTCCGCGTTGTGCGGGTCGCCGGGGAAGTACAGCTGCTGGGTGACCAGCTGGTGGCCCGGGGCCGAGACCTTGATGTGGATGTGCGCCGGGCGCCAGGCGTGCCAGCCGGCCGCACCGATGAGCTGCCCGCAGGCCCCGTCGGTGGGGATCTGGTACGGGGCCGGGCGCTTGGTGTTGATCTCGAAGTACCCGTTCTCGTCGGCCTTCACCGTGCCGCGGAAGAGCCACTCGGGCAGCTCCGGGGCGTACTGGGAGTAGAAGCCGTTGGCGTCGGCGTGCCAGATCTCCACCTGGGCGCCCTGCAGCGGGTTGCCGTCGGTGTCGGTGAACCGGCCCTTGAACAGCAGCGGGGTGCCGGGCTCGTCCTCGCGCATCTGCAGGGTCGCGGGAGTGGGCAGCACCGGGGAGTCCGGCACGTAGTAGGGGCCCTCGATGGTGCCGACGGCGCCGGGGCGCTCCTGGGAGTTGACGTCCTCGATGGTGTGCTCCAGCCACACGTCCAGGAACAGCGGCCACTCCCCGTCGGTGCCGACCTTGATCAGCCACGCCTTCAGCGCGTTGTACTCCTCGTAGGTGACCTGGTGCTCGACCGCGATGTCGTTGATCGCCTTGATCGCCGCACCGGCCAGCAGGGACACCCGCTCCTTCGGCACGTCCAGCTTCGCCAGCTTGCCCGAGGCGGTGAACCGCTCGGTCGCCTTGGACCCGGCCTCGACCGCGGTGCCCTCGTTCTCCTTGCGCGTTGCCGCGTGGGTCTCCGTCATGGTGTGCTCCACATTCCTCGTTGAACGGTGATCAGGGACGCCCCTCGTGCCCGCCGCTCCCGACGCGGCTCGCGGCCGCCGGCTCGGGCCCTCCGGCTGTGACACCGGACACGTCGACGTCTCCACCAGCCTAGGGGCGCGATCAGGACGCGACAAATATCAATTAGGCGTCTTTTCTGCACCCAATACGGCATAAACACCCCCTGGGTTAGTCCTAGGGGTTTGCCTGATGTGAGCGGAGTCACGGCGCACCAGACTGGCTCCGTACCGTCCGGCAGGAGCCGGTCGCAGACTTCGGCCCGCACGTCCCGAGCAGACGTCCCGCCCAGACATCCCGAGCAGGCAGCCCGACCAGGCAGCCCGACCAGAAGGAGCACGTCATGACCGAGAACCTGACCCACGTCCGCGAGGTCCTCTCCGACGCCGTGGTGGACGACCGCGAGAACGGGCTCATCCGGGCCAAGCGGGAGATCTTCACCGACCAGGAGATCTTCGAGCTGGAGATGAAGTACATCTTCGAGGGCAATTGGGTGTACCTGGCCCACGAGTCGCAGATCCCCAACGTGGGCGACTACTTCACCACCTACATCGGCCGCACCCCGGTGGTCATCACCCGTGACAAGGAGGAGAAGCTGAACTGCATCGTCAACGCGTGCTCCCACCGCGGTGCGATGCTCTGCCGGCGCAAGACGGACAACCGCACCACCTTCACCTGCCCCTTCCACGGGTGGACGTTCAAGAACTCCGGCGAGCTGCTCAAGGTCAAGGACGGCCGCAACGGCGGCTACCCGGAGAACTTCAACAAGGAGGGCTCGCACGACCTGACCAAGGTCGCCCGCTTCGACTCCTACCGCGGCTTCCTGTTCGGCTCCCTCAACCCGGACGTGCTGCCCCTCGGGGAGCACCTCGGCGACGCCACCACGGTGATCGACTCGATCGTGGACCAGTCCCCCGAGGGACTCGAGGTGCTGCGCGGCGCCTCGACCTACACCTACGACGGCAACTGGAAGGTCCAGGCGGAGAACGGCGCCGACGGCTACCACGTGACCTCGGTGCACTGGAACTACGCCGCGACCACGGCCCGCCGCACCGCCGGCGACTCCGCCAACAAGACCAAGGCCATGGACGCCGGCAAGTGGGGCAAGGTCAAGGGCGGGTTCTACTCCTACGAGCACGGCCACCTGCTGCTGTGGCAGGAGTGGACCAACCCGCAGGACCGCCCGCTGTGGGACCGCCGCGAGGAGCTCGTCGACAAGTACGGCGAGGAGATGGCGAACTTCATGATCAACATCTCGCGCAACCTGTGCCTGTACCCGAACGTGTACATCATGGACCAGTTCTCCTCGCAGATCCGCCACTTCCGGCCGATCTCCGCGGACCAGACCGAGGTCACCATCTACTGCATCGCCCCCAGGGGCGAGTCCCAGGAGAACCGCTCCAAGCGCATCCGCCAGTACGAGGACTTCTTCAACGCGACGGGCATGGCGACCCCGGACGACCTCGAGGAGTTCCGCTCCTGCAACAAGACCTACTGGGCCACCTCCGCCCCGTGGAACGACATGTCCCGCGGCGCCGCGCACGAGATCCAGGGCCCGGACGAGCAGGCCCAGGCCCTCGGCATGACCAAGGTCATCGCCTCCGGTGTGCGCACCGAGGACGAGGGCCTGTACCCCGTCCAGCACGGCTTCTGGAAGGACGTCATGGACAAGGGTCTGGCCGCGGAGGAGCGCGCCGCCGCGCAGTCCGCCCCCGTGACCGCCTGACCCGGACTCCCCCGAACCACAGAAAGAGTGCAGAACACCATGACCAACCTGCTGAACCCCCTGGCGGCGCTGAAGACCGCCGAGGAGATCGCGACCCTCGAGACCGTGCGCGCGTTCCTCTACAAGGAGGCACGCCTGCTGGACGACCGGCAGTTCGACGAGTGGCTCGAGTGCTACCACCCGGACTCCGAGTTCTGGATGCCGTCCTGGGACGACGACGACCGGCTGACCGAAGACCCCCAGAACGAGATCTCCCTGATCTACTACGACAACCGCGGCGGCATCGAGGACCGCGTGTTCCGCATCAAGACGGACCGCTCCTCCGCCACGTCCCTGCCGGACCCCCGCACCGGGCACAACATCACCGACGTGGAGGTCCTCGAGCACGACGGCGACCGGGTGCAGGTCCGCTTCAACTGGTTCACGCTGTACTTCCGCTACAACACGACGGACACGTACTTCGGCACCAGCTTCTACACGATCGACCTCTCGGGCGACGAGCCGCTGATCCTGAAGAAGAAGGTCGTCCTGAAGAACGACTACATCCACCACGTCGTGGACGTCTACATGATCTGACGCCGGCCGTGGCCGGTCCCGCGCCGGGGCCGGCCACGACGGACCGTCCGCACTCCGTGCTCACCGAGCACCCCCGCACTTCCCACGGGCCGCGACGACGCGGCCCCCCACCCAGGAGGAAATCATGGGCCACCAGGTAGCCCTCAGCTTCGAGGACGGCGTCACGAAGGTCGTCAAGGTCGGCGACTACGAGACCGTCCTCGACGCCGCCTACAAGGCGCGCATCAACATTCCCGCGGACTGCCGGGACGGCGCCTGCGGCACCTGCAAGGCCTTCTGCGACTCCGGCTCCTTCGACCCCGGGGACTTCATCGACGACGCCATGACCGAGGAGGAGCTCGAGAAGGGCTACCTGCTGACCTGCCAGGCCGTCCCCGAGTCCGACATGGCCATCCAGATCCCGGCGACCGCCGAGTCCGCGAAGACCTCCGCGGCCACGTACACCTCCACGCTCCAGGAGCTGGACAAGCACTCCGAGACGACGATCTCCTTCACCCTCGACGTCGAGAAGCGGGAGGACCTCGCGTTCCTGCCCGGCCAGTACGTCAACATCAAGGTGCCCGGCACCGACGCCGAGCGCTCCTACTCCTTCAGCAGCGGCCCCGAGGTGGAGGGCGCGGCCTTCATGGTCCGCATCACCCCGCAGGGCGCGATGTCCGAGTACCTGCGCGACCGCGCCCAGGTCGGCGACACCGTCGAGTTCAGCGGCCCCTACGGCTCGTTCTTCCTGCGCGAGCCCAAGCGCCCCCTGCTGCTGCTCGCCGGGGGCACCGGCCTGGCCCCGCTCCTGTCGATCCTCGAGAAGCTCGCCGAGAACCCGCCCAGCACCCCCGTGCACCTCATCTACGGCGTGACCCGCGAGGCCGACATCGTGGGCCTCGACCGGCTCCGCGCCTACGAGGCGAAGCTGCCGCACTTCACCTGGGACCACATCGCCTCCGAGGAGGGCACCTCCGCCCCCCACACCGGCTACGTCACCCAGATCATCGAGCCGGCCCACCTCAACGACGGCGACGTCGACATCTACCTGTGCGGCCCGCCCCCCATGGTCAACGCCGTCTCCGCGTGGCTGGACCGCGAGGGGATCGAGCCCGCCAACTTCTACTTCGAGCGCTTCGCGCCGAAGGAGACCACCGGCGGCGACGCCGAGACCGGCGCGCCGCCCTCCCCCGAGACGATCGCCGCCGAGGGGGACACCATGACCCGCTCCGAGGCGCTCTCCTCGCTGGAGACCGGCCGGCTGGAGTTCCGCAAGGAGGACAGCTTCGCCCACCTCGACGCCCGCATGGGCCTCGAGCTCGCCGTCACCGAGCTCGTGATGGGCCGGCTGACCGAGGAGCAGCTGGAGCAGTTCCGGCGCCTCGCCGAGGCCACCACGCGCTCCGTGGGCGCGGGCACCGTGCAGGACCCCGAGGAGTACGTGCGGACCAACGAGGAGTACCACGAGTACCTCTTCATGGTCTGCGACAACCCCACGCTGCTGGAGTCCTACCGCCGGCTCGACGTGCGCGAGCAGATGGCCGCGACCTTCGAGCGGGGCACGGAGATCTTCGCCCGGGTCGCCCAGGACCACCTGGACGTCGTCGAGGCCTTCGAGCGCAACGACAAGGAGCGCGCCCGCGAGGTCATCATGGCCCACGCCCGCGACGCCAAGCAGACCATGTCCACGGCGATCGACGCCAAGGAGGCCGGCCGCTGATGGGCGCACCGTACGCGGGACAGTTCCTCACCCCGGGCCGCTTCGCCGGCAGGGTGGCGGTCGTGACCGGCGCCGCGCAGGGCATCGGGCAGAAGGTGGCCGAGCGGATCGGCGCCGAGGGCGGCGCCGTCGTCCTCGTGGACCGCGCCGAGCTGGTGCACGACGTCGCCCGGGGCATCGTCCGCGCCGCCGAGGCCTCGGGCTCGGGCGGTGCCGCCACGTCCGTGACCGCCGACCTCGAGACCTGGGCCGGGGCCCAGCAGGCCGTCGAGGCCGCGCTCGCGGCCCACGGCCGGGTGGACGTGCTCGTCAACAACGTGGGCGGCACCATCTGGGCCCGCCCCTACGAGGAGTACGACGAGGAGAAGATCGAGAAGGAGATCCGCCGCTCGCTCTTCCCCACCCTGTGGTCCTGCCGCGCGGTGCTCCCGGCCATGCTCGAGCAGGGCTCGGGCACGATCGTCAACGTCTCCTCGGTGGCCACCCGCGGCATGCACCGGGTGCCCTACGCCGCGGCGAAGGGCGGGGTGAACGCGCTGACCCAGTCCCTGGCCATGGAGGTCGCCGGCCGCGGGATCCGCGTGGTCGCCACCGCCCCCGGCGGCACGGAGGCCCCGCCCCGCAGGGTCAAGCGCGGCCCCGAGGCCGAGAGCGCCCAGGAGCGGGCCTGGTACCAGGTGATCGTCGACCAGACCGTGGACTCCTCGTTCGTGAAGCGCTACGGCACGCTCGACGAGCAGGCCGCGCCCATCGTGTTCCTCGCCTCCGACGAGGCCTCCTACGTCACCGGCAGCGTCCTGCCGGTCGCCGGCGGGGACCTCGGCTGAGCCGTCTCCGGGCGGACGCCCGCCGCCGTGGCCGCGCCCCCTCCACGGGTAGACTCGCGGCCATGACGGCGGGCCTGCAGCACGGAGAACCCGGCGAGGAGCTCCCGCTGGTCGGGCGGGCGGCCGCGCTCGAGGAGCTCCTCGAGGTCCTGCGGACCGTGCGCAAGGGCCACGTCCGCACCGTGGTGCTCGAGGGCCCGCTGGGCTCGGGCAAGACGGCCCTGCTCGAGCTGTTCCTCGACCACTGCCGCTCCGCCGCGCGCGGCGTCCGCGTGCTCAGCGCCACCGGCGACGAGTGGGAGTCCCAGCTCGCCCTGGCCGGGTACAGCCAGCTCATGCTCGCCCCGCCCCTGCGCTCCTCCCGGGGCTTCGACGGCGAGCCCGCGCCGCCCTCGGCCCCGGTCGCGGAGCTGAGCCCCGCGCAGGCCGTGAACTACGCCGCCACCCTGAGCACCCACCTCGAGAGCCTGCAGACCCGCGGCAGCGTGGTGGTCACCGTCGACGACGCCCACCGGCTGGACGAGCAGACCCTGCGGATCCTGGTGTTCGTGATGCGCCGGATGCACGGCAAGCGGGTCATGTTCGTGCTGACCCTCGACCCGGCGCAGGCGTGGCACGTCCCGGCGGGGGTGCTGGACTTCCTCACCGGCCACCAGGTCCAGCGCCTCCCCCTCGAGCCCCTCGGGGCGGAGGAGGTCCGGGCCGCGGCCCGGCAGTTCTTCGGCCTCGACCTCGGCGCGACCGCCGCGCACCGGCTCGTCCGGCACACCGGCGGGCTCCCCCAGCAGGTGCTCGAGCTGCTGCGCGAGCTGCCCGAGGACACCTGGCACTCCTGGTTCGCGGACCTGCCGGCGAGCTCCCGGGTGCGCGCCCGCGTGCACAGCGTCCTCACCGGGGCCTCGCCCGACCTGATCCGCACGGCCGAGGCCGTCTCCGTGCTGGGGCGCAGCGCGGGCCTGTCCGAGGTGGCCCACGTCAGCGGGGTGGACGCCCTGATGGACGCCCTCGACGAGGGCCACCGCGCCGGGCTGCTGGACCTCTCCGTGGACCAGGCCCGCTCGGTCGTGCAGTTCTTCGAGCCGGGGGCCGCGGAGGCCGTCTACGGGCTGATCGTGCCGAGCCGGCGGATCGCGCTGCACCGGCGGTCCGCGACCGTGGTGCAGGAGGAGGGCGAGCGGCTCGGCCACCGCGTCTCGGCCACCCCGGGGCCCGACGAGCCGCTGGCCGTGGAGCTCGAGGCCTTCGCCGCGCGGCAGGCGATGGTGGGCGCCTGGCAGGACGTCGCCACGGCGCTGTTCTCGGCGTCCCGGCTCTCCGCGGACGCGCGCGCCCGCAACGACCGTCTGCTCCGGGCCGTGGACGCCCTGGTCGGCTCGGGCGACATCGCCCAGGCCGGCATGTGGGCGGCCGCCGTGGACGCCATGCCGTCCTCCCCGCTGCGCTCGTCGGTGCTCGGCTACCTCTCCACGGTGTCCGGGCAGAACCGCAGCGCGCAGACCCAGCTCGAGATGGCCTGGCGCACGAGCAACCGGCAGCGGGACCCCGCGGCCGCCGCGCAGATCGCCCAGCGCTTCGTGCTGCACGGCGTGGCCTCCTGGGACGGACCCGTCATCACCCGGTGGGCGGAGACCGCGATGTCCCTCACCGCCCCCGGCACCCCCGCCCACATCGAGTCCGAGGCGATCTACGGCCTGGGCCTCTTCGCCCAGGGGCGGCTGCGGGAGGCCGAGGCCTCCTACGAGCGCGCCTTCGAGCACGCGGCGGAGAACGCCCAGAAGCAGCGCGTCCAGATGGGCGCCGGGTGGCTCGCGCTGCGCGCCGACGACGTCGAGACGGCGCTCGTCAACTTCCAGGCGGCCGCCCCCACCGAGTACCGGGGCGGGTCCCTGCGGATCTCCCTGTGGGCGGAGGCCTGGCTGGCCCGCACCCAGCTGGTCCTGGGCGACTGGGACGCCGCGGCGGCCACCGTCTCCCGCGCCTCGGTGCGCCTCGAGACCTCGCAGATGCCGCTCATCCGCCCGCTCCTGTACTGGACCGCCGCGGAGCTGTGGTCGATGCGCGGGGACTGGGACCGGGCCCGCCACTACGTCTCCCAGGCCGCCGTGCAGCCGGGCACCTACCGGGCCATGCAGGTCCCGGCCAGTCTCGCGCGGGCCCGCTTCCACGAGGCCCGCGCCGACTACGAGAGCGCGCTGGGGGTGTTGCAGCCGCTGACGGACCTCGACCCGTGGACCGACGAGCGGGTCTCCTTCTGGCCGTGGCAGGACACCTACGTCAACGCCCTCGTGATGACCGACCGGCTCGAGGACGCGGACGCGTTCCTCACCACGTTCGAGCGCGTGCGCCGCGAGCGGCGGATCCCCTCCGACGACGCCCGCATCTCCTGGGCCCGGGGCCGGATCCTCGCCGCGCAGGGGGACCCGGACACGGCGCGGGAGCACTTCGAGGCGGCCCTGGGCCACCTGCGCGGGCTCAACCGCCCGTACCTGCGCGCCCGGATCAGCTTCGCCTTCGGGCAGAGCATGCGCCGTGCGGGCAAGCGGCGCCTGGCGTCCACCGTGCTGCGGACCGCGCGGGACCTCTACGACTCGCTGGGCGCCGCCACGTACGTGGAGCGCTGCGACCGCGAGCTGAAGGCCACCGGTCTCGACGTCGGGAACCTGCCGGACCCCTCCGACCCGGTGCTCGCCGCCGTGGGCCGCACCGCCGTGCAGCTCACCGCCCAGGAGCAGGCGGTGGCGGAGCTGGTCTCGGGCGGGGCCACCAACAAGGAGACCGCGCGGGCCCTGTTCCTCGCGGAGAAGACCGTCCAGTACCACCTGACGCGCATCTACGGGAAGCTGGGGATCCGCTCCCGCAGCGAGCTCGCCGCCCGCTACCGCTCCACCGACTGACCGTCCCCGGACGACCGCGAGGTGGCGGACGACGGCGACAGCCGGTGGCCGGGTCGCCGTCGTCCGCCATCTCGCGGGGCGGGCCGGTGCTACTTCACGTCGGAGGGGTGCTTGGCCAGGGGCACCACGGTGATGTCCATGTAGGGGAACAGCGGGAGGTTCTGCAGGATGTCGTGCAGCTCGTCGTGGGAGTCGACGTCGAAGACCGAGTAGTTGGCGTACTCGCCCACCACGCGCCAGATCTCGGGCCACTTCCCGGAGCGCTGCAACTCCTGCGAGTAGGCCTTCTCGGTGGCCTTGATCTCCGCGGCCTCCTCGGCGGGCATGTCGGTGGGGAGGTCGATGTCCATGTGGACCAGGTACTTCACGGTGCGTCCTTCCGTCGGGATGGGTTCTCGGGCTGAGATCTCGGGCTGGGTTCCCGGGCCGGGTCTACCGGGCCGGGTCTACCGGGCCGGGTCTACCGGTCGGTGCGGTAGCGGGTGAGCTTGTCCTCGTCCACGGCGGTGCCCACCCCGGGCACGTCCGGCACGCGGATCCGGCCGTCGGCGATGACCACGGGCTCGGCGAGGAGGTCGTCGGACATGTCCAGGAAGTTGGACAGCTCCCCGGCCCGCTTCGAGGTGTGGGCCAGGGCCGCGCCGAAGACCACGGAGGCGATCGTGCCGACCTGGGTGTCGATCTGGTTGCCCACGTAGACGTCCACCCCCATGCCCTCGGCCATGCCCACGATCTTCGCGGCCTCGGTGAAGCCGGAGCGGGCGGTCTTCACCGCCAGCAGGTTCGCCCCGCCGGTGAGGATCTCCTTTGCGGCCTCCCCCAGGTTCGGGGCGGACTCGTCGGCGGCGATGGGGATCGTCGAGCGCTCCACCAGGCGGCGGCGGCCGAGCACCTCGCGGGCGTCGTCGGGCTCCTCGAGGAACTGCAGGCCCAGGTCGGCCGTGCGGCGCAGCACCTCCATGGCCTCGTTGGCGGACCAGCCGCGGTTGGCGTCCATGTAGAGCTCGGCGTCCTCGCCCAGGCCCTCGCGCAGCACGGCCGCGGCCTCGACGTCGAGGCCGATCGGGTGCCGGCCGGTCTTGAGCTTGAACGTGGTGATGCCGTAGGTCTCGCGGAACCGAAGGGCGAGGTCCAGCAGCTCCTGGGCCGGCTTGAAGCCCAGCATGTGGGAGACCCGCATGGAGTCGGTGAACCCGCCCAGCAGTCTGGTCACCGGCTGCCCGAGGAACTGGCCGATGACGTCCCACAGGGCGATGTCCACGGCGCCCTTGGCGGTCTGGTTGTGGACGGTGCGGGCCAGCACGGCCTGGACCTTCTCGCGGTCGAGGACGTCCAGGCCCACCAGCTGCGGGGCGAAGAGGTCCTCGACGACGGCCACGATGGACTTCTGGGTCTCGCCGTAGGTGTAGGGCCGCGGCGGGGTGTCGGCGGTGCCCACGATCCCGTCGTCGGTGGTGATCCGCACCAGCACGTGGTCCGCCTCGTGGACGGCGCCCGAGGCGAAGTGCAGCGGGTGGACGTAGGGGATCGAGTAGGGGATCGCCTCGACGGTCGCGATCTTCATGGGCGGGCGGGCCTTTCCTGGGCGGGCGGGACGGGCGTGCCGCCGGGGGACCCGGGGGCGGCCTGGACGTCGACGACGAGGTCGATGAAGTTGTGCAGGAGCGCGGAGCGGTCCTCGCGCCGCCACGCGACGGCGAGCTCGATCTGCGGCGAGTGCTCGATGTCGCGGTAGACGACGCCCTCGAGCTGGAAGGCGCGCACCCCGGCGGGCACCACGGCCACCCCGCCGCCGGCGGCCACGAAGGACAGCAGCGTGGACGTCTCCCCCGCCACCTGGGCGATCCGGGGCTGGAAGCCGGCCTGGCGGCAGAGGTCCGCGGCGGTGCGGTAGAGCACGGAGTCGGGCGGGTAGGTGATGAACTCCTGGTCCTGCAGCTCGTGCACGGCCACGGGCAGGTCCACGGCGAGGGCGCTGAAGGAGGGCAGCGCCACCACGAGCGGCTCGCGGGCGACCACCCGGTACTCGACGTCCGCAGAGGCCACGGGCGGGCGCAGGAGGGCGGCGTCGAGGGTGTGCTCCCGCAGCCCCTCCTCCATGGCGGGGGTCAGCATCTCGCCGTGCAGCGCCAGGGACAGCCCGGGCATCGTCTCCTTCGCCCAGCGCACGACCCGCGGCATCACCCCGTAGGTGGCCGAGCCGGAGAAGCCGACCCGCAGCACGCCTGTGGCCCCCTGCCCCACCTGGTAGACGTCGGCCTTGAGGGCCTCGATCTCGTTGATGATCCGCCGCCCCCGGTCCAGGAGCACCTGGCCGGCGGCGGTGAGGTCCACCCGCCGGGTGGTCCGGTCCAGCAGCCGCACGCCGAGCTGCTCCTCGAGCTGGCGGATCTGCTGGGACAGCGGCGGCTGGGCCATGTGCAGGCGCTTGGCGGCGCGGCCGAAGTGGCGCTCCTCGGCCACGGCGATGAAGTAGTTGAGCTGCCGGATCTCCATCGTGGCACCTGGCCCTTCCGCTCGGTCGGAGGGGTCGTCGTCGACCGCCACCCGTCGTATTGATCCACAGAGTACACCCAAAATGCTCCATTAGGACATCGGTGACCTCTAATCGACTCCGCTGCCGCCGTGCACCCCGGGGCCGCGCCCTGTGCCCCCGGCCCGTCGAGGTGGTGCAATGGGCCCATGCGCACCGACATCACCGCCGACCGGCACGGCTCCTTCGCCCGGGCGGTCAAGTCCCTCGTGGTCCCCCGCCCCATCGCGTGGGTCAGCTCCCGCTCGGCCGCAGGCGTCGACAACCTGGCCCCGCACTCGTTCTTCACGGTCGCCTCGGAGAACCCCACGATCGTCCAGTTCGTCTCGGTCGGCGAGAAGGACAGCCTCCGCAACATCCGGCAGACCGGGGAGTTCGTGGTCAGCTTCGCGCCCGAGGGGCTGTTCGAGCGGATCAACGCGACCAGCACCGACTACCCTCCCGAGATCAGCGAGTTCGACGCCGTGGGCCTGACCCGTGAGCCCTCGCTCACCGTGGCCGTCCCCCGCGTGGCCGAGTCCCCCGCCGCCATCGAGTGCCGGCTGCACACGGACCCCATCCCCGTGGGCAACTGCTTCCTGGTCCTCGGCGAGGTCACGCACGTGGTCGTGGACGAGGAGGACATGGACGAGCGGGGCCCGGTCGTGCGGACGCTGCGCCCGATCGCGCGGCTCGGGCGCGACGAGTGGGGCGAGCTGGGCCGGATCCGGTCGATCCGGCGGGTCCCCTACCGGGACGTCGCCCCGGAGGCGGACCTGCCCTGAGCGCCCGGGCTCAGAGCCGCACGCCCGTGCGCCGCAGCTGCTCGCGGACCTCCCGGCGCTGGATCTTGCCGAGCATCGTGCGCGGGAGCTCCTCCACGGCCACGATCCGCCGGGGGACCTTGTAGCGGGCCAGGCCCGCCCAGCAGTGCTCGCGCAGGGCCGCCTCGTCGAGCTCGGCGCCCGGCACGAGGGTCACGGCGGCGACGACCACCTCGCTGCCGCTGGGGTCGGCGAGCCCCACCACCGCGGCGTCCGCCACGGCGCGGTGCCGGCGCAGCGTGTCCTCGACCTCGCTGGGGGCCACGTTGAACCCTCCGGTGATCACGACCTCCTTGAGCCGGTCGACCACCTGCAGGAACCCGTCCTCGTCGACGGTGACGATGTCGCCGGTGCGCAGCCACCCGTCGTCCGTGAGCGTCCGGGCGGTCTCGTCGGGGCGCTTCCAGTACCCCTGGAAGACCTGCGGGCCCCGCACCCAGAGCTCCCCGGGGTGTTCCGGGGGGACGTCCTCGAGGGTGTCCGGGTCGACGAGCCGGATGTCGGTGGACGGGAACGGGATCCCGATGGAGCCCGCCCGGCGGGAGTCGTTGAGCGGGTTGCAGGCCACCAGCGGGGAGCACTCGGTCAGCCCGTAGCCCTCGATCAGGATCCCCCCGGTGGCCCGCTCCCACTGCTCCACGAGCGGGACCGGCAGGCTCATGGCCCCGGAGACGGCCACCGGGATGCCGCGCAGGTCCACGCCCTGCTCCGGTGCGGCGTCGAGGAGCTTCTGGTACACCGGCGGCACCGCGGGCAGCACCGTGGGGCGGGCGCGCTTCATCGCCCCGAGGATCAGGTCCGCGCGCACGGTCGGGAAGAGCACGAGCCGCGCGCCGAGGGACATCGCGAACGTCACGCCCAGGGTCAGGCCGAAGGCGTGGAAGAGCGGCAGCACGCCGTGCACCACCTCGCGCTCGCCGGAGCCGAGCCAGTGCCGGCCCATGAGGGCGTTGGACTCGAGGTTGCGGTGCGTGAGCATCGCCCCCTTGGGCAGCCCGGTGGTGCCGGAGGTGTACTGCAGCAGCGCGAGGTCGTGCGCGGCGGGCCGCGGGTGCTCCGCGGCGATCGGGGCGGAGGCCAGCAGCTCCCGCCAGGGGATCGTGCCCGGGGCGGGGCCGGTGAGCTGCGCGCGGGAGGCGCGTGCGCCCGGCAGCGGCAGGCGCAGGGCCAGCCGCTTCGGCCGCGGCATCGCGGCGGTGATGTCCACGGACACGACCGCGTCGACCCGCAGGTCCGCGGGCAGGGAGCGCACCCGCTCGGCCGCCCGGTCCCAGACGATCGCCACGCGCGCCCCGTGGTCCTCGAACTGGTGGCGCAGCTCCGGGGCCGTGTAGAGCGGGTTGTGCTCGACGACGACGGCCCCCAGGCGCAGCACCGCGTAGAACGCCACGACGTGCTGCGGGCAGTTGGGCAGGACGATCGCGACCCGGTCGCCGCGGCCCACGCCCAGCCGGCGCAGGCCCTCGGCCGCGCGGTCGACCTGCCGGCCCAGGGCGGCGTAGGAGGTCGTGGCCCCGAAGAACTCGAGCGCGGTGCTCGCGCCGTGGCGGGCGACGGAGCGCTCGAGCATGTGCACCAGGGACGTCTCCGGCAGGTCCAGGTCCGCGGGGACGCCCGGGTCGTAGCTGGCGGTCCAGGGGCGGGCACGCAGGAACTCGCGGACGGTGTCGACAGGCATGGTCCCGACCCTACTCGGCGGCGGCGCCCGGCCGCCCGGCCGCGGCGACACCCCGTGCCGGACGGGACGGCTCACCGGGCCCGGTCCGGGAACCGGCCGTAGACTCCGGTGCCATGACGCCCTCCTCGACCCCCGGCCCGCCCTCCCCCGACGACCCGACGCCCTGGTCGGACACCGGTCCGCACGACTCCCCGGACGCCACCCGGCCGCTGCCCCCGGTCAGCCGGTTCGCCGCCCCGGCCGGCGGCGGCTCGCCGCACGACGCCCCCGAGGGGGGCGCCGGGAGCGGCGGGACCGAGGACTGGTCCTGGTACGACGACGAGGACGACCAGCACACCCGGCCGCTGCCGGCGGTGACCGCCCAGCGCCCGGTGCCGGAGGACCCGCGGCCGCGCACGGACCCGACGCCCGCGGTCGGGGCCCCCGGCGCCGCGGCCGGCTACGGCCCCGCGCCCGGCTACGGCGCCGGACCCGACGGCCCGTTCTCCGGCGACCCGTCCTCCGGCGTCCCGGTCGACGCCGCGACCCGTCTCGCCCGGCAGCGGGAGGAGTTCGGGGGCCTCCAGCTGGTGCCCGGCTTCTTCGGCTGGCTCAGCGCCATGGCCCTGTCCTGGCTGCTGCTGGCCCTGGCGGGCCTGACCGCGGCCGCGCTGGGGCTGCGCCTCGTGGACGGGGTCGGCGGCGTGGTGGACGACCTCGCCGCCGGGTCCGCGGCGGCCTGGACGGGCGCGGCCGCCCTCGGCCTGGTCGAGTTCATCGCGTTCCTGGGCGGCGGCTACGCCGCGGGCCGGATGGCGCGGTTCTCCGGGGCGCGGCAGGGCGTGTCCGTGTGGCTGTGGTCCCTGTTCGGCCGCTCCGTGGCCACCGTCGCGGGACTGGTGTGGGCCGACACCGTCGGCCTGGCGCCCGTGGGCGTCTCGGCCCAGGCGCTGATCGGCGACCTGCTGGTCCCGGGCCTGCTCGCGGTCCTCGCCGTGCTCGCCGTCGACCTGCTCGCGGCGGTGCTCGGCGGGCTGTGGGGCGTCCGCTACCACCGCAGGGTCGATCGCTGGGGGGACGGACCGGAGGACCGGGCCCGGTAACTTTGCGTCCCGGCACCGTGTCGGGTTCGCATCCGACCACCAAAGAGGGGACAATCGGAGCACCTCGGTGAGATCCGTCACCCCCACGCGGAAATCTGCGGACCGGCCCACCGAGCAGCACCCGGAGGAAACACCCATGCCGTCCACCCTTGTCGCCGTCGTCGATGACCACGAGGTCGTCCGGGAGGGCGTCCGCCTCGTCTCCATGACCTCGCAGGCGGACGTGAAGCTCGTCGGATCGGCCTCCAGCGTCCCCGGACTCCTCGACCAGCTGGGCCGGGACCCCGAGAACCCCGCCCTCACCGCCCAGGGCGCCAAGCGGATCGAGTGCGAGGTCGTGCTCCTGGACCTGTCCCTCGACGACATGTCCCGACCCGCCACCAACGTGGAGCTGCTGCGCGCCGCCGGCATGAAGGTGCTCATCTTCAGCATCGGCGAGAACGCCGCGCTGATCCGCGAGGCGCTGCGGGCCGGCGCGCTGGGCCTGGTGCGCAAGTCGGACCCGCTCGAGCACGCGATCGAGGAGGCCCGCAACATCGCCGAGGGCAAGCCGGTGATCACCAAGGAGCTCGCCGCCGCGATCGACGGGGACGTGGAGTTCTCCCGGGCCAGCCTCTCCCCGCGGGAGCAGGAGACCCTGCGGCTCTACGCCTCCGGCTTCGCCCAGGTCCAGGTCGCACGCCGGATGGGCATCAAGCAGAGCGCCGTCAAGACCAACATCGACCGCATCCGGGAGAAGTACGCGCGCGTCGGACGCCCGGCGCCCACCAAGATCGACCTGCGCATCCGGGCGATCGAGGACGGCCTGGTCGAGCCCACGGCGGACATCACCACGGCGGAGAAGCATCTGTGATCCGCCCCTCGCCCCGGTGAGGGCCGCCGCTCCGTGAGCCACGCCGCGCACCGGCCCCCGCTCGCCTACCGGAAGGTCCCCGCCCGGCGGCGCCGCAGCAGCCTCCTGGTGCCGACCTCGCCGCAGGAGCTGGGGATGAACTCCTACCGCATCCACCTGCTCGCGAACATCTGCCACGGGCTGGTCGTCGTCGCGCTGTTCCTGGAGGCCCTCACCATCGTCGAGGACCAGCTGCGCGCCTTCGAACGGTGGCACCTGGTGTTCCTGCTGGCCCTCCTGGTCAACGGCGGCGCGATGCTCCTCCAGGGCGCCAGGCGGCAGGTGCGGATGTGGCCGGTGCTCGCGGCCCCGGTGCTCGTGGCCCTCACCGTCCTGACCCTCCCGCTCGCTTGGACGGGCGCCGCTCCGCCGCAGGACCCGTGGGTGGAGCCGTTCATCCTGCTCGCGGCCGCCGCCACCGTGGTCGCGTGGAGCATCGAGCTGGCAGTCGCGTACCTGGCGTCCGTCACGGTCTTCTACGTCCTGGTCATGGTGCGCACCACGGAGTCGGCGGACGTGATGGGCGTGCTGTTCGACGCCACGAGCCGGATCGCGTTCGGCGTGGTCCTCGTGGTGCTGATCAGCCTGGTCTACAAGGGCGGGCAGAACGCGGACCAGGTGTACGCGGCCGCGATCGCGCAGGAGCTGCAGCTGAACCGCTCGCGCTCGCAGGCCGAGGAGCAGGAGCGGCTGGACCGCCTCATCCACGACAACGTCATGGCCGCCCTGCTGGACGCCGGACGGGCCCCGGGCCCCGTCCAGCGGCGCACCCGGGAGCTGGCCCAGCGGGCCCTCGAGGTCCTCGCCTTCGAGGAGCGCCGCGCCGAGGGCAAGGGCACCACCATGGTGCACACCCTGCTCGACGACCTCCTCGAGTCCCTGTCCCCGTGGCGCAACCGGGTGCGCTTCAACAGCATCACCCCCTACATCAGGCCCCCCGGCCAGCCGCGCCCGCTCATCCCCGTGGAGACGGCGCAGGCGCTCGTGCAGGCGGTCACCGAGGCGGTCTCCAACAGCGCCCGCCACGCCGGCACCGAGGTCACCTTCGTGACCATGGACGGCGGCGTGTGCCCGCCCACCCCCCTCAACCCCGAGGGCTTCTTCCTTCGCTTCCAGGTGGTGGACCGCGGCCGCGGCTTCCAGGTCCGCAGCATCGACTCCCGGCGGCTCGGGGTGCGCGTGTCCATCCTGGGCAACGTGCGCCACGTGGGCGGCGCGGTGGACGTCGACAGCGCACCGGGACGCGGCACCCGCGTCACGATCCTCTGGCCCCGGGACGCGCAGCCGTGATCTCCCGCACCCTCTTCCATCCCCTGAGCCTGGTCGCCGCCACGGTGTTCTTCCTGATCCCCGTGGTGCTCGGGATCCTGCAGACGCCCAGCATGGACAAGCCGGACCTCATGCAGGCCGCGCTCGTGACCTACGTGGTCGCGGTGGCGCTGGTCGTCTACCCGTACCGGCAGCGCCGGCTGCCCGATCTGCCCGCGGCCCTGGGCGTGCTCCTCATGCTGGTGTCGATCCAGCGCTCCTACGACGCCCTGAACCCCCAGGCGGAGCTGTTCGGCGGGCAGTGGTTCACCCTGGGCTTCGACGGCTTCCTCGTGGTCCTGGGCATCCGGCGCCGCGCGGGGTGGGGCTGGGCCACGCTCGTCATCGCGGTCGCCGTGTCCATGACGTGGGGCGCCCGCTCCGCCCTGGGCCTCTGGGACGCGGCGCTGACGAACGCCGCGGCGGCGGCCCTGCTGCTCGCGAGCCAGCTCATCGCCCGGGAGTACGACCGGGCCTCCGCCGCGTTCGCCGAGGCCCGGGACATGGTGATCTCGGCGCGCTCCCACGACGAGGCGGAGCAGGACACGGTCAACGCCTCCGTGCAGCGCGTGCACGAGGTGCGCCGCCTCGCGGGCGGGCTGCTCGAGCGGATCGCGCACGACCCCTCCCCCGTCTCCGAGTACGAGATCGAACAGTTCCGCCTCACCGAGGCGCAGCTGCGGGACTCCATCCGGGGCCGGTCGATCGCCACCCCCTACCTGCTCGAGGTCACGCGGGCGGCGCGGGCCCGGGGCGTGCTGGTGGACATCCTGGACGAGCGCGGCAGGCCCCTGCCCACGGCGGTGCTGCGCGCGGCCACCCGCCAGGCCATGGAGGTGCTCAACGCCGCGACCTCGGGGTCGGTCACGATCCGCGCCTTCCCGGAGGGAGAGCCCGCCGCGGTGTTCATCGTCCACGACGGCAACGCCGGGGACGAGGAGCCCGTGGCCATCGAGATCGCCGACGGCACCGGTGCGGTCTCCCGGTTCTGACCGGCTCCACCGCCCGCGGTGCGGGCACCCGCACTGCACCCGGTCGTCCGGCGCCCCGGACACCGGCGGCACCGTCCACAGGGAGCCGCGTGCCTGCGGTCCGCCGGCCCGGCGTTCCTACCGTGGTCCCATGGACACCGCCTCCGCCGGGCACGGCCCGCACCCCGCCGACGACCGCTCCCGCGGCACCCACGACCGCCCCGGCGACCGCCCGCCCGACACCGCCCTCCGGGACGGTGGCGTCCGCTACCCCGACGACGCCTTCCGCGCCGTGCTCTGCGGGGACGGCCTGCGCCGCTGCCCCTGGGCGCCCACGGGCCCGGCCGCCCTCGAGGAGCACGACCGGCGCTGGGGCGCACGGCCCGCGGACTCCTCCGGCTGGTTCGAGGCCCTCGGCCTGGAGATCTTCCAGGCGGGCCTGGCCCGCTGGAGCATCGCCCAGCGGCGGGAGGGCCTGCGCCGGGCGCTGCGGGACTTCGTCCCCGAGGAGATCGCCCGGATGACCGAGGACGACGTCGACGAGCTGCTCCTGGATCCCGCGGTCATCCGCAACCGGGTCAAGATCGAGGCCGTGGTGCACAACGCGCGCGCCTGCCGCGGACTCGGTCTCGAGGACTGGGCGGAGCACGTCCGGGATCTTCGCCCGGCCGCCGCCGAGCCGCCCCTGACCGTCCTGGAAGAGTCGCGCCGCTCCCCTGAGGGGGACCGGCTGGCCGCCCGGCTCAAGGTGCAGGGACTCGTGTTCGTGGGGCGCACCACCGCGCACCGGTTCCTGCTCCGCACCGGGGTGCTCCCCGGGCACCTGGCCGGGTGCTTCAGGGACGGGACTGGAACCGGAGGATCCGGGTGAGGGCCTCATCCACCCGGTCGGGCCCCGCGGCGAAGGACAGCCGCACCGCGCGGTGGCCGCGCGCGGCGTCGAAGTCCAGGCCCGGGACGACCGCCACGGCCTCCGCCTCCAGCAGCCGCCGGCACCACTCCAGGGAGCTGCCGTGCCGCTCGAGCTGCTCCCCGAGGTCGGCGTAGAGGTAGAACGCCCCGTCCGCCGGCGCGACCTCGCCCCACCGGAGCGCCGGGAGCGCGTCCAGGAGCAGGCTCCGGGAGCGCGCGAACTGCTCGACCGCCCGGTCCGCCTCGGCGTAGGCGTCAGGGGTGAAGGCCTCCACGGCGGCGTGCTGCGCGGCGGCGGGCGGGCAGAGGCTCAGGTTGCCGGCCAGCGCGTCGACCGCGGCCGCGAGGTCCCGGGGCAGCAGGGCCCACCCCAGCCGCCACCCCGTCATCCCCCAGTACTTGGAGAAGGAGGAGATCACCACGGCGTCGCGGTCGTGCTCCCACGCGCTGGTGCCCCGGTACGGCCCGCCGTCGCGGGGCGCGCCGCCCTCCGGGGCGGTGTGCACGATCCCGTGGTAGATCTCGTCGCTGATCAGGCGCGTCCCGTGCTCGGCGCACCACCGGGCCAGCGCCGCCAGCTCCCCGGGCTCCAGCACGGTGCCGGTCGGGTTCGCCGGGCCCGCCACCACCAGTCCCTGCAGGGGCCCGTGCTCGGCGACCGCGGCGTCGAGCATCCCGGGCGTGGGCTGGAAGCGGGTCGCCGCCCCGCAGTCGAGCTCGACCACCTCGGCGCCCAGGGCGGCCAGGGTGTTGCGGTAGGCGGGGTAGCCCGGCCGGCACACCGCCACCCGGTCCCCCGCGTCGAACGCCGCCAGGAAGGTGAGCACGAGCGCCCCGGAGGCCCCCGTGGTGATCGCGACGTCCTCGGGACGGACGTCGAGCCCGTACCACCGGGCGTAGTGGCCGGCCACCGCCCGGCGCAGCGGCTCGATCCCGAGGGCGGGGGTGTAGCCCAGCCCCTCGTTGCGGGCGTGCACCCGGGCGGCCGCCCGCGCGACGGGACCCGGGGCGCCGCCGGAGGGCTCCCCCGCGCAGAGGGAGACGACGTCCCGGCCGGCGGCGCGCAGGCGCTCGACGTCGGCGAGGATCTCCATCACCCGGAACGGCGGCACCGCCGAGCGTGCGGAGGGACGGGGCGGCAGGTGCGCAGGCATGCGCCCAGCCTACGGCCGCCGCGGTCCGGCGCGATCGCGGTCATGCCCCGTCATGCGCACATCGGGGGACAGACTTTTGTCCAGACCTCCGCAATACTGGACCCAGTCCTGGACGTCAGGAGGCCGCACTGAGGCGGTCCTCCGGGCGTGGGGGGACAGGTCTCCGGCAGCAGTGCCGGGGGCCGACGGGCAGGTTGCCACCGCGGCCGGCGTCGCACGAGTGATCCATCGTGAATGAGATGTGTGATTGTGTCTGGGGGGATTTCAATCACGGGTCCACAGGAGATGGGGCGCCGGGCACGGGACGCAACCGCCCAGTTCCACGTCGGTGCGGCGTCGGGCCACGGCCCGGCGGGGAGAGCCGTGAGACGTGGCGGCACGCGCGTCGACGACGCAGCACACGGCCCCGCACCGATCGGTGCGGGGCCGTTGCCGTGCCGCTCGTGCCGCGGACCGCACGGGCCGGGGCTCACTCCAGCAGCAGCGCCGGCTCCTCGAGGATCCGGGCCACGTCCGCGGTGAAGCGGGCCGCGAGGTCCCCGTCGACCACGCGGTGGTCGAAGGACCCGCCCAGCGTGGTGACCCAGCGGGGCACCACGGCGCCGTCCACGACCCACGGCTTCTGCTTGATGCTCCCGAACGCGATGATCGCCACCTCGCCGGGATTGATGATCGGCGTGCCGGTGTCGAGGCCCAGGGCCCCGATGTTGGTCACGGTCAGGGTGCCGCCCTGCATGTCGGCCGGCTGCGTGCGCCCCGCCCGAGCGGTCCGGGAGAGCTCGTCGAGGGCCACGGCCAGCTCGCGCAGCGAGAGGTCCTGGGCGTCCTTGACGTTCGGGACCATGAGACCGCGCGGCGTGGCCGCCGCGATGCCCAGGTTGACGAAGTGCTTGACGAGGATCTCCTCGTCCGTCCACGTCGCGTTGACCATCGGGTTGCGGGCCGCGGCCCACACGACGGCCTTCGCGAGCACCAGCAGGGGCGTGACCTTGACGCCCTCGTAGTCCGGGGCGGCCTTGAGCCGCCGGACGAACTCCATGGTGCGCGTGGCGTCGACCTCCACGAAGACCGAGGCGTGCGGGGCGCTGAAGGCGCTGCGCACCATGTTCTGCGCCGTGGCCTTCCGCACGCCCTTGACGGGGATCCGCTCGATCCGCTCCTCCGGGGCCGCGGGGCGGCGCCGGTCCACGGCCTCGCCGAGCCGCGCCACGTGGGCGAGCAGGTCCTGCTTGGTGATCTGTCCGGCGGCGCCCGTGGCGGGGACGTCGGCGAGGTCGACGCCCAGGTCCCGTGCGGCCTTCCGGACCGGAGGCTTCGCCAGCGCGGGGCGGCGCGGGACGACCTCGACGGCCGGGGGCACGTCGCCGCGACCCGGCCGGCGCCAGACGCCGCTGTCCTCGGCCAGCCGGGCGGCGCGCCCTGCGATGCCCTGGGCCGCCGTGCCGATCCCCCCGCCGAGCCCGGCGCCCAGCGGGCCCCGGGACAGCTTCTCCGTCCAGCCCGCGGGCCGGGCCGGCTCCGGCTCGGCCTCCGGCGCCGGCGGCGGGACCGCCCGGCGCCGCCGCCGCACGGGGTCGGCCTTGGGCCCGGAGCCGACGAGCGGCCGGTCCGCACCGGGCTCCCCGCCCTCCCCCAGGATCCCGGGGACGCCGGAGGCCGGGGCGGGCTCCGCCGACTCGCCCGGGGAGCCCACGGCGATGATGGGGGCGCCGACCTCGACCGTGCTGCCCTCGGCGGCCAGCAGGTCCAGGACGGTGCCGGCGTACGGGGACGGCAGCTCGACCACGGACTTCGCGGTCTCGATCTCGACGAGCACCTGGTTGACCGTGACGGTCTCCCCCGGTGCGACCTTCCACGCGAGGATCTCCGCCTCGGTCAGGCCCTCGCCGACGTCGGGCAGGTTGAAGATCTGGGGCATGTCAGTACTTCCTCTCTCGCGCGCGGCCCCCGGGCCGGCGGCGGTGCCGCCGGCCCGGGGGCCGGCGACCGGGTCGGCGGGGTCAGTAGGCGAAGGACCGGTCCAGGGCCTCGAGGATGCGGTCGAGGTCAGGCACGTACTGGTCCTCGACGGCGGCCACCGGGTACGGCAGGTGGTAGGCGCCCACCCGCAGCACCGGTGCCTCCAGGGAGTAGAACGCCCGCTCGGTGAGGCGGGCGGCGATCTCCCCGCCGAGGCCGCCGAAGGTCGGGGCCTCGTGGGCGACGACGAGGCGGCCCGTCCGGCGCACGGAGTCCTCGAGGGTGTCGAAGTCGATCGGCGACAGCGAGCGCAGGTCGATCACCTCGACGCTGCGCCCGTCCTCCTCCGCCGCCTGCGCCGCGGCGAGCGCGACCGGCACGAGAGGGCCCCAGGCCACCACGGTGGCGTCCTCGCCGTGACGGACGACCTGCGCGGAGAACGGGTCGACGGTCGGGCGCTCGACGTCCACCGCGCCCTTGAGCCAGTACCGCCGCTTGGGCTCGAAGACGATGACGGGGTCCTCGCACGCGATGGCCTGCTGGGTCATCCAGTAGGCGTCCTGGGCGTTGGACGGCGTGACGATGCGCAGCCCCGCCGTGTGCGCGAACAGCGCCTCGGGGGACTCCGAGTGGTGCTCCACGGAGCCGATGACCCCGCCGTAGGGGATGCGGATCGTCACGGGGACGGTGACGTCCCCGTTGGTGCGGTTGCGCATCTTGGCCAGCTGCGTGGTGATCTGGTTGAACGCCGGGAAGGAGAAGCCGTCGAACTGGATCTCGCACACGGGCCGGTAGCCGCGCAGGGCGAGCCCGATGGCGGTGCCCACGATCCCGGCCTCCCCCAGCGGGGTGTCCATCACCCGGTGGGCGCCGAAGTCCGCCTTGAGCCCCTCGGTGACGCGGTAGACGCCGCCGAGGGAGCCGATGTCCTCGCCCATGAGCAGCACCCGGGGGTTCTCCTCCATGGCCCGGCGCAGGCCCGCGTTGACCGCCTTCGCGATCGTCAGGTCCGGTGCGGTGCTCATGCGAGGTCCTCCTGGGTGCCGGCGGTCTCCGGGTCGGGGGCCCCGGCCACGGGGTCGGCCGCCACGGTCAGCCCCGCGGCCTGCGTGCCCCGGTCCGGTCCGGCGGTGCCCGGCCCGGCGTCGTCGTCGGTGTCGGTGTCGGCGAAGCCCGCCTGGTAGGCCGCGTACCAGGCGCGCTCCTCCTCCACGAGGGCGTGCGGCTCGGCGTAGGGCCGGTCGAAGAAGTCCTCGAACGCGGGCGGGTCCATGGCCAGCACGAGGGCGCGGGCCTGGTCGGCGAACGCCTGGGCGTCGGCCGCGACGTCGGCGAAGAAGTCGTCGCCGGTGCCGTGGGCCTCGCGCAGGTGCGCCTCGAGACGGAGCAGCGGGTCGAGCTCGCTCCAGTGCTGCTCGTCCTCCCGCAGGCGGTACTTGGTGGGGTCGTCCGCGGTGGTGTGGGCCCCGAGCCGGTAGGTCTCGGCCTCCACGAGCACCGGGCCCTGGCCGGCGCGGGCCTTCTCGAGCGCGTACCGCGAGGCCGCCAGCACCGCGAGCACGTCGTTGCCGTCCACGCGGATCCCCTCGAAGCCGTACCCCGCGGCGCGCTCGGCCAGGGGCACGCGGGACTGGGTGCGGAACGGCACCGAGATGGCCCACTGGTTGTTCTGCACGAAGAAGACCACCGGGGCGTCGTAGGACGCGGCGAAGACCATGCCCTCGTGGACCTCGCCCTGGGTGGAGGTGCCGTCCCCGAAGTAGACGACCGCGGCCGCCGGCTCGGCCTCCCGGCCCTCCGCCTCGGCCGTCCGCCGGTCCAGGTCGATGCCCATGGCGTAGCCCACGGCGTGCGGGACCTGGCAGCCGAGCACGATGGAGTAGACGTTCATGTGGTGCCGGCTGGGCCGCCAGCCCCCGGCGCTGTGCCCGCGGAACACCGTGAGCAGCTCGGCGGGCTCGACGCCCCGCTCGATGGCCACGGCGTGCTCCCGGTAGGTCGGGAACACGTGGTCGGCCGGGCGCAGCGCACGGGCGGAGCCCACCTGGGCTGCTTCCTGCCCGCGCATCGGCGCCCACAGCACCAGCTGCCCCTGCCGCTGGAGGTTGGTCGCCTCCTCGTCGAAGCGGCGGGCCAGCGCCATCGAGCGGTACAGCCCGCGCAGCTGCTCGGCGTCGACGTCGCGCACGTACGGGGACAGGACCGGGTCCTCGCTCAGCCGGCCGTCCCGGTCGAGGAGCCGCACCAGGCGCGTGCGCACCTCCGGCGTCGGCACGGTGCGGGCCGGCACGGGGGCGGCCGGGGACGATGGGGCGGCATCCATGGGCAGGACGTCCTTTCGGGTTGCTCGGGAGGGAGCCGGGCCGGCGCGGCCGAGGATCAGAGCACGGGCGGGTGGGGGAACTGCGCGCACAGCTCCAGGAACCGGGTGTTGGCCTCCGGCTCCCCGATGGTCACGCGCACGCCCTCGTCGCCGAAGCGGCGCACGGACAGGGCGTGGGCGTCGCACAGCTCGGCGAAGCCCCCGCTGTGCTCGCCCAGGTTCAGCCACACGAAGTTCGCCTGCGTCTGCGGGTACGGCCAGCCGAGCCCGTCGAGCCCGGCGAGGACCCGCTCCCGCTCGTCGACGACCCGCTGGACGCGCTCGGCCACCTGGTCGTAGTGGCGCACGGACGCGATCGCCGCGCGCTGGGCGAGGTCGGTCACGGAGAACGCGGGGGACGCCTGGCGCAGGTACTGGGTGATCTCCTGGCGGGCCACGGAGTAGCCGATCCGGAGCCCGGCCAGACCGTGGGCCTTGGAGAACGTCCGCAGCACGACGACGTTGGGGTGCCGGCGGTACAGGTCGACGCCGTCGACGAGGTCGTCGCGGCGCTGGAACTCCTGGTACGCCTCGTCGATCACCACGATCACGTCGCGCGGCACGGCGGCGAGGAACTCCTCGACCTGCGCGGTGGTGAGGCTGGGGCCCGTCGGATTGTTCGGCGTGCACAGCAGCACGACCTTCGTCCGGGCGGTGACCGCGGCGGCCATGGCCTCGAGGTCGTGGGAGCCGTCGCGGCGGTTCGGGACCGGGACGCCCAGCCCGCCGGAGAGCCCGATGCTGATCGGGTAGGCCTCGAAGGAGCGCCAGGCGTGCACCACCTCGTCCGGGGTGCCGTCCTCGCCGGCGCCCACGAAGGCGCCGAGCAGCTGGTTGAGCGCGCCGAGGCTGCCGGCGCCGGTGACGATGTCCTCGGCGGGAACGCCGAGGAACTCGCCGAGCACCTCCCGCAGCTCCGCGGAGGTCGTCTCGGGGTAGCGGTGCACCGCGTCCCAGCCGGCGAGGACCTCCTTGACGGCGGGCACGGGCCCGAACGGGTTCTCGTTGGAGGACAGCTTGTAGGACACGAGCCCGTCCACCACGACCGGGGGCTTGCCGGCCGCGTAGCGGGGAAGTCGGGACAGAGCCGGGCGCGGCCGGACCGCCGGGGTGGTGGCGGTGGCCGGGCCCGAGGCCGGGGCGGTGCCGGCCAGGGTGCGGGTAGCGTCGCTGGTACTCATGGAGGTCATGCTATCCCCGCACCCCCGGGGTTCCCCCGGTCGATGACGCCCCCCCGGACGACCCGCTGCTTTTCGGGGCGAAAGCTACAACCGGGTTCCGCGAAAGTTGGCGGCGGACGACAATTCGTCCGCCCGGGAGCGCGCGGGGGCCGTGGAAGAATGTGCCCATGCCCAACACCGATCGCATCCTGTCCTCAGGGCGCGCGGCGCTCGCCGCCGCCGTCCCGCCCGTCGCGCTGGGGCCCCTCGACGGCCGCTACCAGCCCGTGGTCGCGCCCCTGGTCGACCACCTCTCCGAGGCCGCCCTCAACCGCAACCGCGTGCACGTGGAGGTCGAGTGGTTCCTGCACCTCGCCGAGCGGTCGGTGCTGCCGGGGCTGGCGCCCCTGACCGAGGAGCAGACCGCGGGGCTGCGCCGGATCGTCACGGACTTCGACACGGACTCGGTCGCGGAGCTCGCGGAGATCGAGGCCGTGACGGTCCACGACGTCAAGGCCGTGGAGTACTACATCGGCCGCCGGCTGCCCGCCCTGGGACTGGAGCACCTGGTCCCCCTCGTGCACTTCGGCTGCACCTCCGAGGACATCAACAACCTGGCGTGGGCCCTGGGAGTCAAGGACGCCACGACCGACGTGTGGCTGCCCGCGGCCCGGGCGCTCGTGGCCGACGTCGCGGCGCTGGCCGGGTCCGCGGCGGAGACCCCCATGCTTTCCCGCACCCACGGCCAGCCCGCCACGCCCACCACGCTGGGCAAGGAGATGGCGGTGGTCGCCCACCGCCTGGGCCGCCAGCTGTCCCGGATCGAGCGCACCGAGTACCTGGGGAAGATCAACGGAGCCACGGGCACCTACGCCGCCCACTACGCGTCCGTCCCGGACGCGGACTGGACGGAGGTCTCGCGCGAGTTCGTGGAGGGCCTGGGCCTGTCCTGGAACCCGCTGACCACCCAGATCGAGTCCCACGACTGGCAGGCCGAGCTCTACGCCGACCTCGCCCGGTTCAACCGGATCCTGCACAACTTCTGCACCGACGTCTGGTCCTACATCTCGATCGGCTACTTCCAGCAGATCCCGGTGGAGGGCGCCACCGGCTCCTCCACCATGCCGCACAAGGTCAACCCCATCCGCTTCGAGAACGCCGAGGCGAACCTCGAGCTCTCCAACGCTCTGCTGGACGCCCTCGGCGCCACGCTCGTGACGTCCCGGTGGCAGCGCGACCTCACCGACTCCTCGTCCCAGCGCAACATCGGCGTGGCCTTCGGGCACTCCCTGCTCGCGGTCTCCAACGTGAGCAAGGGCCTGGCCCGCCTCGACGTGGCGGAGGCGGTCCTGGCCGCCGATCTCGACGCGAACTGGGAGGTCCTCGCGGAGGCGGTCCAGATGGTCATGCGCGCCGAGGCGATCGCCGGCGTCGAGGGCATGGACAACCCCTACGAGCGCCTCAAGGACCTGACCCGCGGCCGCCGGGTGGACGCCGCCCGGCTCCAGGAGTTCGTGGCGGGCCTGGGCCTGCCCCCGGCCGCGGAGCAGCGGCTGTCCGGGCTGACCCCGGCCACCTACACGGGCATCGCGGCGGACCTCGTGCGCTTCCTGTGAGCCCGCGCCCCGCGTGACGACGGGGTGCCCGGGCACGGGGCGCCGGGACGCGCCCGGGCACCCCGTGCCGCGCGGATCGGCCCGTGCGGACCAGTCCGTGCGGATCAGTCCGTGCGGATCAGACGGACGGGAGGTCGTGCAGGTTGTTGCACACGGTGTCCTCCGGGGCGGCCCACAGCCGCTTCTCGCACCCGGCGGACACCACGCGGACCCGCAGCTGCCCCGACGACCCCGGGACGTAGTAGAGGTGGACCTCGCTCTCGATGTCCCGGATGATCCGGGTGGTCGACCGCGGGGACCACACCTCCGCGGGATTGCACAGGGCGACGATGTTCCCGAGGGGGTCCGTGCGGACGCCCGTGACGGGTCGCTGGTCGGTCATCGGTAGAACTCCTGAGCTCGTGCCCCGGCCGGCACCGCCGGTCCGGGGATCAGTCGTATACCACGGTGCGGTCCTGCGCACCACCCTCCACCGGGGTCGCGTGCCGGCCGCCTGGGTTTTCGTTTGCTTTTGACGCACTCCGGGCGTTCGCTTTTGACTCACGGGGCGTTGCCCGGGATCATCGGTGCCTGAACCCTCTCTCGCGGCGGACCTGGATCCTGGTCCGCGGGACCGGAGAGGACGGTGCTCGGACCACGGCCTTCGGGGGAAGGCAGGCTCCGGGCGCACCGGGGACAGTGATCATGACAGTGGGGGATCATGACAATGGATGGGGAACACTCGATCAGGCTGCGGCTTCTCGGCAACGTCGAGGTCGAGCTCGACGGCACCGTGCTGGCCCTGGGCCACCGGCAGCAGCGCCTGCTGGCCGCGCTCGCCGTCCTCGGTCCCAAGCCGCGCCGGTTCCTCGGCGAGCTGCTGTGGCCCGACCGGACCGCGGAGCGCGCGATGGGCAGCCTGCGCACCACCGTCTTCAACATCTCGCGCCAGGTGCCCGGAGCCGTCGGGGCCCGCGGCAACAACATCGCCCTGGCCGAAACGGTCACCGTGGACCTGCACGAGCTGCGCGCGTCCCTGGACCGGGCGGCCACCGCCACGGCGCCCGTGACGGAGGACCCCTGGTTCCTGTCCCCCGACGGCGCCCAGCTGCTGCCCGGCTGGTACGACGGCTGGGTGATGGCCGAGCAGGACCGGCTGCGGACCCTGTACGTCAACGCCGTGGAGCACCTCGCCCGGCTCTCCCTGGAGCACCGCGACTTCTACCGGGCCCACGTGCTCGCCGACAACGTCCGGGCCCTGGACCCGCTGCGGGAGAGCGCGGTCCGCGTGTCGATCGAGGCGGACCTGGGTCTCGGCAACAACGCCCCGGCCCTGCAGACGTTCCGCAGCTTCTGCAGCACGATGGCCGACGAGCTCGGAGCGCCGCCCTCCCCCCAGATCACCCAGCTGATGGGCCACATGCGCAGCGCCTGACGCGCTCCCGCCCGGGGCCGTCCCGGCCGGTGCGCGCCCGGCGGCGGGGCAACGGCGTCCCCGCGACCCGCTGCCGGGTCGCGGGGACGTCCACTGGGCGGTCATGGCCGGGTCATCGTCCCGAGGTCAGGGCGGCCGTGGCCGACCGCACCGGGATGCCGCGCCAGGCGGTGTGGGGCAGCAGCTGCTCGCCCTTCATCACCAGCGACAGGGCGTCCACCGAGGCACCCGCGCCGACCGTCGTGTCGTAGAGCACGATCGAGCGCGCACCGACGGAGGCCCCGGGCAGGATCTCCACGTGGGACATCTTCATCACTCGGTCCTCGAAGAGGTGCGTCTGCAGCGACACGTCCGTCGAGACGGCGGCGTCGTCGCCGATGTGGACGAGGTCGAACTCGGTCAGGTAGGTGGTGCCGATGTACGTCCGCCGGCCGATCTGCGCGCCGAACAGGCGCAGGACCGGGCCGATCAGGGGCGTGCCCACGAGACCGCCGATGAGGGCGGGGACCGCCGCGGACTCGTACACGCCGGTGACGAACTCGCTGCGCCGGACGAAGTTGTCCCACAGCGGCTCGACGCGCTGGCGGTACCGGCCCACGATCGCCCACTTCAGGACGACGACGGCGAGGACCACGGTCAGGCCGGTGGCCAGCGCGACGAGGGGCAGCACGGCCACGAAGCCGAGCAGCGTCAGCTCGGGCACCAGGGCGACCGAGGCGAGCAGGCCCAGGTAGCCGATCAGCCCGATCAGCGCCGGCGGGACCGTGATGCGCAGCGCCTCGATGACGAGGCGGGCCGCCACCTTGCCGCGCGAGGGCCGGAAGGTGAGGCTCTCGTCGTAGTTGCCGCTGTCCTGCCGGCGGGGCAGGAACATGGCGGGCGAGCCCAGCCAGGACGTGCCGTCCGGCACGTCGGCCGGGGGCACCGAGGCGACGCCCACCAGGGAGCCCTCGCCCATCCGGGTGCCCGAGGGCACGAACGCGGCGTTGCCCACGAACGAGCGGTCGCCCACCACGGTGCGCTCCATGTACAGGTGACCGTGGTGGTAGACGGCGCTGCCCACGCTGGCCATGTCCGCGACGAAGCTTCCCTCGCCGAGGGTGAGGAGGTCCGGGTCGATGTGGCCGACCGTGGAGACCTCGGAGCGGGGGCCGACCTTGGCGCCCAGGGCGCGCAGCCAGGGGACCGTGTACATCGTGGCGTACAGGGCGTTGGTGCTCTCCAGGCTGGTGGAGAGCAGCTGGTCCGCCATCCACTTGCGCACGCCGAGCCCGCTGCGCACGGGGTGGATGCCGGTGGGCGTGCGGCGCAGGACGATCTTCCGGCCGCCCGCGACCACGGCGCAGACCGTGAGCACGTAGACGACGCCGACCGCCGGGGTGAGGGCGAGCCCCACGGGGAGGCCGAACTCCAGGGCCGCGGCCCAGATCATCAGGAAGGACGGGAGCACCAGGACGAAGGGCATCAGCTCGAGGACCAGCCAGCCCAGGAGCAGGCCGGCCGCCAGCGGGGCGGGCCAGCGGCCGCTGGGCAGCGGGCGCCGCTCCATCCGCTCGAGCAGCTCGTCGTCCCCGTCACCGGGCCGGGCCGGGGAGCCCAGCCAGTGCTCGCCGGCGGGGATCGTCTGGTTGCGGGAGGCCAGGGACTGCTCGGCCAGGCGGGCACCGTCCTCGATCCGGGTGCCCGGCTGCAGGAGGGCGTTGGCCCCCACGAACGCGTCGTCGCCGATGTGCACCGGCGCGATGGTCACCCACCCCTCCTCGACCTGGGCGGTCTGCACGGAGGAGTTGTAGCCGATGCTGGCGCGGGCGCCGACGGTGACGAGCGAGGGCAGGCCGATGGCGGCGGTGCCCACGTGGGCGTCCGGACCGATCCTGGCGCCCAGCAGGCGCAGGTAGACGGCGGCCATCGGGGTGCCGGTCAGGAGGTTGAGCGGCGAGAGCCGGGTCAGCCCGTCGATGCACCAGAGCAGGTAGTACTGCCGGCCCCAGAGGGCGTGGTGCCCCGGTCTGACGAAGCGTCCCAGCACGCGGGAGCCGAGGAACGGCAGGAGGACGCGGGCGAGCACCGAGACCAGGACGCCCACCAGGAGCATGTCCCACATCAGGGCGTAGCTGAACTGACCGCCGTAGGAGTACAGGACCGCGGCGAGCGGGGAGCCGACGAGCATGGCCGCCAGGACCATCGTCGTCACCTGCGCGAGGCCGCACAGCGCCACGCGGCCGCTGGTGTGGTGCAGCGGCGCGGGGCGGTCGTCCGGGGCGGCCGCGGCGGGGACGTACGCCGGGGCGGCGTCCAGGTGGCGCGCCAGGTCCCGGACGGTCGGGTAGGTGTAGATGTCCGCGATGGAGATGTCCTGGTCCGGGTGCGCGCGGCGCAGCTCGGACGTGGCGGTCGCGGCGAGCAGCGAGTGCCCGCCGAGCTCCATGAAGAAGTCCGCCTCCACGGAGAGCTGGTCCTCGGGGATGCGGAAGACCTTGGACCACACCTCCGTGATCCCCCACTCGGCGTCCGTCGCCGGCGGGACCAGCCCCATCGTGGTGACGAAGCGGGGCGTGCTGGGGTCCGGCAGGTTCTTCCGGTCCACCTTGCCGCTGACCATCATCGGCATCGCGGGCAGGATCTCGTAGAAGGACGGCACCATGTACGGCGGCAGCGCCGCGACCACGGAGTCGTGGAGCAGCTCGAAGAGGGCGCGCTCGTCGCGCACCGGGGCGCGCAGGGTGAGGAACGCCGCGACGTCGTCGCCGCCGGAGGTGAGCTTCACGGCGGCGTCCGCCACCGCGTCCTCCCGGCGCAGCACGTTCTCGATCTCCTGCAGGTCCGCGCGGTGACCGCGGATCTTCACCTCGCTGTCGGCGCGGCCGAGGTACTCGATCTCGCCGTCGGGCATGAACCGGCCCAGGTCGCCGGTGCGGTAGATCCGTCCGGCCCGGGGCCCGTCCGGGTGGGGGCGGAAGCGCTCCTCGGTGACGTGCGGCAGGTTGACGTAGCCGCGGGCCACGCCGGGGCCGGCGATGCAGATCTCGCCCGGCTCGCCGTCGGCGACCTCGTTCATCTCCTCGTCGAGGATCCGCACCTCGTAGGTGGGCAGGGGCTTGCCGATGGTCACGGGCCGCCCGGGGGCGAGCTCGCCCCACGTGGCGGTCACGGTGCCCTCGGTGGGGCCGTAGGTGTTGAGCATCCGGCGCTCGGGGGTGGACCACCGCTCCACGAGGTCGGCGGGGCAGGCCTCGCCGCCCACCAGGATGCTGCGGATGCGGGGCAGGTCGTGCTCGAGGGTGGCCAGGACGGTCGGCACGCAGTAGAGCACGGAGATCTCCATGCGCTGCAGGAACTCGGCGAGCCCCTGTCCCAGGCGGGCGTCGTCGGTGGGGCCGGCCACCAGGGAGGCGCCCACGGCCCAGGTCGGCCAGATCTCCTCGATGGAGAAGTCGAACGCGATGGTCATGCCCTGGTAGACGCGGTCCTCGGAGCGGACGTCGTAGACCTCGGGCACGATCTCGATGAAGTTGCAGATGCTCGAGTGCGCGACCTCGACGCCCTTGGGGCGGCCGGTCGAGCCCGAGGTGTAGATGATGTAGCACGTGGGGTCGCCCTCGTGGCGGACGACCGGGCGGTGCGCGGGCGCCTCCCCGAGCCGCTCGCCGATCCGGCCGACGTCGACGACGTCGGCGGGCGCGTCCTCGACCAGGGCCACGAACTCGGCGGAGGTCAGCATGAGGGACAGGTCGGAGTCCTCGGCGATGAACTGCACGCGGTCCGCGGGCAGGTTCGGGTCGATCGGGACGAAGGCAGCGCCCGTCTTGAGGATCGCCAGGAGGGACGCGTAGAGCATCGTGGAGCGCTGGAGCAGGATCCCGACGCGGTCGCCCGCGCTCAGGCCGTAGCCGGTGATCAGGTGGGCCAGGCGGTTGGCGAGCTCGTCGAGCTCCGCGTAGGTGTAGGCCCGGCCGTCGGCGTGCAGCGCCTGGGCGTCGGGGGTCAGGTCGCAGCTGCGCTCGAAGAAGTGGTGCAGCCGGGTGGGCTTGGTCTCCGTGCTCCGGACGCCCCGGGTCGAGGGCTCCGTCCACGGAGCTGCTCCGGCGGGGCCTCCCTTCGCGGCGGCCTCGTCCCACAGCACTCGCTCTGCCGCCGCAGCCTCCTCGCGGCGGTGAGAGCGATGTGGCACTGAGGTCATGTCCAACTCCTTTCGATGCACGTAACACCGGTGTTACCGGCACGTCCGTTCTACGGAGCGGGGTGTTATGGCCTCCTCACGGATCCGTCACGGCGGCGTTATTCCTCCGTTATCGATGCGTTCGTCGGTGGAGCTGCCAGGGGCGATGCCGACCGCCCGATGGGTTTCCAGTGGTAAAGATCACAGCCCGCATCTCGCTCTGCGAGACGTTTTCGACTGCAATCGTGCGGTTCCCGGGCCGGGGGTCGACGGTCGGGGACGCTCCCCCGGTGCGCGCCGGGGGCCGGGAGCTGGGTGGCCGGTCGCCCGTCCCGGCCACAGCTCCGGGGACAGGAGAATTCCCCCTGTTACCTTTCGTGAACGAGCGTCGGGTCGTCCTTGCACGCACGAGGCCCCCGCACGGGAACAGGACCGTCTCGTCCCTGTTCCCGTGCGGGGGCCTCGTGCTGCGCCGCGTCCCGGGTGCCGCTCAGCCGGCCGGGGAGCCCCGGTCCTCGTCGTCGCCGGAGGGCGTCGCCGCGGCGCCGTCGGGCCGGGCCGCCCAGGTGAGGTAGCCGCCGTCGAGGTTGACGACGTCCCGTCCGTGCTGCGCCAGGACCCGGGCCGCGAGGTAGCCGCGCAGGCCGGCCTGGCAGTGCACCACGAGCTCGCCCTCCGGCAGCTCGTCGAGGCGGTCCCGCAGCTGGTCCAGCTCGATGTTGATCCCGCCGGGGATCGGCATCGCCGTGTGCTCACCCGGGGTGCGGACGTCCAGCAGGGTGGCGCCGGAGGCGAGGCGGTCGTCGAGCTCGTGCCACTGGACGGTCTCGACGAGCCCGTCCCGGTGGTTGCGGTCGATGTAGCCGAGCATGTTCACGGGGTCCTTGGCGGAGCCGTAGAGCGGGGAGTAGGCCAGCTCGAGCTCGGCGAGGTCGGCGGCCGCGATGCCGCCGGTGATGGCCGTGGCGAGGACGTCGATGCGCTTGTCCACGCCCGCCCCGCCCACGCCCTGGGCGCCGAGGATCGCGTCGTCCTCCGGGTCCACGAGCAGCTTGAGGGTCATCCCCTCCGCCCCGGGGTAGTAGCCGGCGTGGTTCGCGGGGTGCGTGTGGATCGCCCGGTAGGACCGGCCCGCGGCGCGCAGCCGCTTCTCGTTCCAGCCCGTGGCCGCGGCCGTGAGGCCGAAGACGCCGACCACGGAGGTGCCCAGCACCGGCCGGTCGGAGACATCCATGCCGGCGATCACGTCGGCGACGAGCCGGCCCTGGAGATTGGCCGTGTTGGCCAGCGCGACGAGCGTGGCGGACCCGTCGAGGGCGTCGCGCTTCTCCACGGCGTCCCCCACGGCGTAGACGTCCGGGTCGGAGGTGCGGAGGTGCTCGTCGACGACGATGCCGCCGCGCGCCCCGACCTCCAGCCCCGCGGCCCGGGCCAGCGTGCTGTCGGGGCGGACGCCGACCGCGGCGAGGACCACGTCGGCCGGCAGCTCGGTGCCGTCGTCGAGCGTCACGGTGCGCTCCCCCACCTCGGTGACCGTGGTCCCCAGCCGCAGGTCGAGCCCGCGCTCGCGCATCAGGGTGTGCACGGGCTCGACCATCTCGGGGTCGAGCGGGGCCATGACCTGGGGGGCGGCCTCGACGAGGGAGACCTGCAGGCCGCGGTGGACGAGCTGCTCGGCGACCTCGAGGCCGACGTAGCCGCCGCCGACGACCACGGCGGAGCGGGCGCCCTCGACCGCGGCCACGACCGCGTCGGTGTCCTCGATGTCGCGCAGGACCAGGGCGCGCTCGATGCCGGGCACGGGCGGGCGGACGGGGACGGCCCCCGGGGAGAGGACGAGGACGTCGTAGCCCCGCTCATCCTCCCGGCCGGAGGCGAGGTCCCGGACGCGCAGCACGTGCCGGTCCCGGTCGACGCCGACGACCTCGTGCCCCACCCGGACGTCGAGGCCGAACCGGGCGCCCAGGGACTGCGGGGTCTGCAGCAGCAGCGCGGAGCGCTCCTCGATGACGCCGCCCACGTGGTAGGGCAGGCCGCAGTTGGCGAAGGACACGTGGCCGCTGCGCTCGTACACCGTGATCTCGGCGTCCTCCAGCAGGCGGCGCAGACGGGTGGCCGCGGACATTCCGCCGGCGACGCCGCCCACGATGACGATTCTCATGCGGTCATGCTACCGGCGCCGCTCAGGCCGCCGCGCGGCCCGCCCGCTCCGGCCAGCCCGGTGTCCTGAGGCGGCGCCGGAGGGTGCTGCCGGGCCGGGAACCGGTGAACTCGCCGTCGGCCGCGCACGCCGCGACCCAGCCGGGCGCGTCCCGTCCCAGCACGTGCGCCGCGCGGGCGTAGGCCTGGGCCTCCACCGCGCTCTGCGCGGCGACCACGACCCGGTCCCACGGGCTCGCCGCGACGGCGCCGGTCACCGGGTCGACCAGGACGCTCCCGGGGCTCTCCACCACCGCGAGGCCCCGCCGGCCGCGCTCGACGAGGGCCGCCCGTACCCCGGGCTCCACACCGGTCCGGGGGTCGGCGGTCCGGGGGTCGGCGCTCCGTGCCGCCGGGGCGGCGCCTACGAGGGCGGCGGCCGCGGCGGTCGGCCCGCCCACGGCGCACGCCGTGCCGACCTCGGCGACCAGCGCGACGCCGGGGTGCGTCTCCGTGAAGACCCGGACGATGCGGTCCGCCGCCCACGCGTCCGCGACCGGCGCAAGGTCCAGGACCGTGCCGCGGCCCAGGCGCAGCCGCCGGGTGGCCACGTCCAGGTCGAGGCGTCCGATCCCGGGCGCCGGGTGCGGCTCGAGCCCGTCCAGGGCCCGCCAGGCCGCCCCGCCGGTGGTGGGATCGGTGAGCCCGCTCGTGAGGCGGGCGGAGAGCAGAGCGGCCGCGACGATCCCGGCGAGCACGGGCCCGAGGACGACGTCGACGTCCTCGTGCTCGGCGAACCGGTTCAGCAGGGACAACTCCGAGTCGATGCGCTCGGGCGCGACGGCGCGGGCGGTCTCGCGGCGCACGTGCTCGGCGAGCCGGACGGCCTCGGCCTGGAGGTCCGGGGCGGGAGCGCGCACGGCGCCGGCGTCCGGGGCGCGGGGCGGGATCGGGGTGGGCATGACCGTCTCCTGGTGGTGGGGGGAGAGGCGGGCGACGACGGCGTGCGGGGGGACACGGACAGCTGCTGTCGAGCATACGCGCGCCGGACCCGGCCGGCGGTGACGTGACCCCCCGTTACCCGACCGCCGTGCTCGCGCACCGGGACCGGCCCGTGACGGCCGCCGGGCCGCCGGCCGGGACGCCGAGCGGGGCCCCGGAGGGCGCCCGCACCCAGCGCAGCACGTCGGCCGGGCGGTTCGTGGTGAGCTGCTGGACGCCGAGCGCGCGGCACAGGTCCACGTCCCGTGCGGTGTCGACCGTCCAGACCCGCAGCACGCGCCCCTCCGCCCGCCACTGCCGCACGAGGTCGGGGCGGGCCCGGACGAGGTCCAGCCCCGGGCCCACCAGGTCCACGAGGCCCGCCGAGATCACGGGCAGCGCCGGCGGCACCACGAACCGCATCCCGGCGTGGAGCACCGCCGCGGCCGTGCGGCCGACGCGCAGGCTGTCCCCGACCGTGCGGCGGGTGGTCGTCCCGACCAGCTGGCACACGTGCCGGGCGGGCACCGTCTCCAGGAAGTGCCGGACGGCGTCGGGGTGGAAGCTCATCAGCGAGACCGTGACGTCGTCCAGCCGCCCGGTCTCGGGGTCCCAGCCCTCCCGCATCAGCAGACCGAGGACCTCCTCCTCGAGCCGGTGGCCGAACGGGCTGGGGTGCTTCGTCTCCACGGCCAGGCCCACGGGCCGGCCCGCTCCCCGCAGCAGGTCCAGCAGCTCGGGCAGGGTGAGCAGCTGACGGCCCGGCGCCCCGTGGCCCGGCGGGATGCGCACGCCCTTCCAGGAGGTCCAGTCGAGGCGGCGCAGCTCGGCGAGCGTGCGGGCGGAGACGGGGCCCCGGCCGTCGCTCGTGCGGCCCAGCTGGGCGTCGTGGTGCAGGACGAGGTGGCCGTCGCGGCTGAGGTGGACGTCGCACTCCACCCCGTCGGCGCCGTCCAGCAGCGCCTGCACGTAGGCGGCCCGGGTGTGCTCGGGGAGGTCCGCGCTGGCCCCCCGGTGCGCGTAGACGATCGGCCGCACGGCGCTCCCTCGGCTGTCGGTCGGGGCGCGGTGCGCCCCGCTCGTGCACCAGGCTAGGCAGACGCGGTAAACGCGGGGCCACGCCCCGGCGGACCTGTCGTGAACGACGACGACGCCCCGCCGGGCGCGGGGCGTCGTCGAGCGGCAGCGCGGGAGCGCGGCGCGGGGTCTACTGCTCCCCGGCGATCTCGCCGCGGGCCGCGGCGGCCGTGTCGGCCTTCCGGCCCCGCCTGCCCTTCCGGGACGTGCCGTCGTCGAACCGGGGGGCCCGCTCCTCGGGCCCGAGCTCGGCCGGGAACGTGGTGGGCAGCGGCCCGAACGCCTCGTGCGTCGCGGCGATGACCTGCTTGGACATGGCCAGGTTCGCTCCCCCGCCGACGATCGCGCCCACGCCGAACGGCAGGGCGCGGCCGAACACGGCGCCGGTCTGCTTGAGCAGGAAGCGCTTGACGAACATGTTGCGGATGATCCTGCTGACGTCGAAGGTCTTCGAGTCGTCCTTGCCCATCATCAGGCCCCAGGAGGACATCATGCCGCGGCCCTTGGTGCCGCTGGCCAGGATCTGGTTCATGACCTGGCGGCCGTCCTCGCCGAGCATCAAGGCCATGACCATGGTGCGGGTCTTCTCCGGGTCCTCCGTGTGCACCCCGTGCAGCTCGGCGATCGCCTGGGCGTACAGGGCGGTGGCCTCGAGGTAGCCGACCACCGCGAACGAGGACAGGCCGAGCGACGCGACGGTGCCGATGCCGGGGACCACCGCGGTGGCGCCGACGGCCCCGCCGCCCATGGTCACGGACCGGACGTAGATCTTCTCGAGCCGCCTGGCGATCTGCTCGGGCGTCTCGTCGGGGTGGTCGGCGCGCTCCTTCTTCACGAAGCCCAGGACCACGGGCCGCTGCACGCGCAGCACGGTGTCGAGGAGCTTGTTCATGGCGGGCTTGGGCTTGCCCTCGTCGTCGAACGCGTTGTTCAGGGGATTCAGGTCCATGGCGTGCTCTCCTTGTGGGGTGCCGGGACGGTGGGTCTCGGCCCACTATATGCACAGCAGGCTGATCGGGTCCCGGGATTCGCCGACGGCTGAGGAGGAGCGCGGTCAGCTCCCGGGCAGCCGGGAGACGGACGGGTCGACCTGCTGGAAGGAGTCCGGGAACTCGGCGCGCAGCCGGACCAGCTCCCGGGCGAACGCGTCCAGGTCCCGGTCCTCCTGGCTGACCGGCTGCCACTGCCGGGCTGGCAGGGCGTGGCCCTGGTCGTCGAGGGCGACCATGACCATGAGGCAGTTGGTGGTCAGGGCGAGCTCCCCGGTCGCGGGGTCCCCCGACCAGCAGTTCACGGAGATGTGCAGGCCGCGGGCCGCGGTGTGGATGAGCCGCGCCCGGACCTCCACGAGGTGGCCGATGTGCATGGGCCGGTAGAACCGGACGCCCCCGGCGTAGACGGCGATGACCGGCCGGCCCGCCCACCGGGCCCCGCACACGTACGCGGCCTCGTCGATCCAGCGCATGGCCGTGCCGCCGTGCACCTTCCCGCCCCAGTTGATGTCCGTGGGCGCGGCGAGGAAGCGCAGCACGGTCTCCTCGGCGGTGCCCTCGTCCGTGTACCGCTGCTCCGCCATCAGCTCCTCGATGCTGTTGCGCAGCTCGATCCGCCGCTGCGTGACGGCCGACTGCTGGCGCTCGTGCTCCGTCTCGGGCGCCCACTGCGGGACGGGGGTGGGGCGGCCGTCCCCGTCCACGGCCACCATGATGATCAGGCACGTGTCCTTGAGGGTCACCCCGTGCTCGCGGGGGTCCGCGGAGGCGACCTCCACCCGGATGTGCATCGAGGACCGTCCGGTGTGCACGATCTTCGCGGAGACCTCCACCATGTCCCCCACGCACACCGGGCGGTCGAAGTGGATGTTGCCCACGTACGCCGTCACGCAGTAGGCCCGGGACCAGCCCACGGCGCACGCGTAGGCGGCCTTGTCGATCCACTCGAGGACGCGCCCGCCGTCCACGGTGCCGGTGCGCCCGGCGTCGGTCGGGGCGGCGAGGAAGCGGAGAACGGCGGTGTCGCGTGCGGCCATGCCCCCAGTGTGGCACGGGTCACCCCGTGGTCCGCCCCGCGGCTCACCCGACCGCTCGCCCGCTCACTCGACGACGGGCGCCCACGCGTTGAGCCGGCGGAGCATGTCCGACTTCTTGCGGGTGTGCCCCTCCATCCGCACGAGGATGTCGTCGAGGGCCTCGATCGCGTCCACCACGAACGGTCCCTTGTTGAGCATCACGCACTCGGCGCGCTGGCCCATCGCCGCGTCCGTGACCTCGGCCCGGGAGGGCAGGCCCTTCTTGGCGAGAGACTCCAGGACCTGGGTGGCCCAGACCACGGGCACGTGCCCGGCCTCGCACAGCCACAGGATCTCCTCCTGCACCTCGGCCATCCGCTCGAACCCGGCCTCGACCGCGAGGTCCCCGCGCGCGATCATGACGCCCACGTCCTGCCACCGCATGGCCTCCAGCAGCATCGCGGGCAGGGACTCGAAGCCGCCCACGGTCTCGATCTTGAGGGTGACGTCCAGGGCGGTGTTGCCGATCCGCTCGAGCTCCCGCAGCAGGTCGGTCACGTCCTCCCGCGAGCGCACGAAGGACATGTTGACGATGTCGGCGTGCTCGGCCACGAACGGCAGGTGCGTGCGGTCCTCGTCGGTGAGCGAGGAGATGCGCAGGTCCGTCTCGGGCAGGTTGATGCCCTTCCCCGCTTTGAGCTTGGTGCCGTCGGGGCCCGCCTGCAGCACCTCCAGCACGATCTCGTCGGGCCCCACGGAGGTGATCCGGCAGCGGATCCTCCCGTCGTCGATCCAGGCCGGCTGCCCCTCCCGGGCGTCCGTGAACACCTCGGGCAGGGAGCAGCCGATCCGGAAGGGGCTCTCGGACCGGACCGGGGCGGGTGCGAGGTCCCGGGTCAGCACCACGGTGTCCCCCGCGCGCACGCGCAGGGACTGCTCGACGGCGGGCAGCTCGCCGAGCACGCCCTCCGTGCCGTCCTCGGCCCGCACGGCCAGGCCCGTGGCGAAGTACACGGTCTTGGCGCACTCGACGAGCACGCCGGGCCCGGTGGCCTCGATCACCCGCAGGGTCCGTCCGGAGCCGCGCGCGTCCTTGAGCCGCAGCCGCTCCCCCGGGGTGCGGGCCGCGGTCCAGGCGGCGCCGGCCACGGGGACGGCCGGGGCGTCGTCGTCGACCGCCGGGTCCGCCTCGCCCAGCCAGAGGCGGGCCGGGGCGGTCACCCGGCCGCCGCTGTCCCGGGTGGGCTTGATCTTCTCGACCTGCGGACCGGGCTCGATCGGCCCGGTGCGCAGCTTGGGCCCCGCGAGGTCCATGGCCACGCGGACCTCGCGGCCGAGCGCCTGCCCGGCCGCCCGGACGTGCCCGATCATGGCCGCCCACTGCTCGGGGCCGTCGTGCGCGCAGTTGATCCGGGCCACGTCCATGCCGGCGCGGACCATGTCCTGGACGAGCCGGGGATCCGCGGCGGCCTCCGAGGGGAAGGTGACCATGATCCGGGTGCTGCGCCCCTCCCGGCCCGGGCCGAGCAGGGCCGCGGTGTTACGGCGCAGTACCTCCGCACCGGGCTCGCCGGGCTCGTCGGGGCCGGGCGCCCCAACGTCCTCCTCCGGTCGGCCGGCGAGCACGCGGAGGGTCTCCAGCACGGCGCCGAGGTGGCTCATGACCCCGGCCTCCATCCGCCCCAGGGAGGACACGCCCAGGCCGCTGAGGTCCCGCTGCAGGTCCCGCACGTCCTGGCTGCGCACGGCCACGTAGTCCACGAGGTTGAGCGCGGACCCGCGGTGGCGGGGGTTCACGCGCTCGAGCTGCGGCACGGCCGCCCGGCGGGCCCGGAGCACCACGTCGACGAGCGCCGCGACCCGGTCGTGCAGCCGCGCGGCGCACTCCTGCCGGGCGGTCGCCGCCATGCCGTGCTCCCTCCCGCGGTCCCGGCCGGGAGCTGCCCCGCCGCGACCGCCGTCGACCTGCTGACTCCCCATGATCCTCCTCGTCCGCCCGGCTGTCAGCGCCGACCGTACCCGCCCCGGGCGAACAGCGGCTGAACACGAGGCGACGGGGCCTCAGGCGGGGCGGGCGAACGGGGAGCGGCGCAGGCGGTAGCCGTGGACGGGGATCAGCCGGCGGGAGCCGGTGCCGGCCTCCAGGATCCAGAGCAGCCGCAGGTGGGGCGCGCACTGGCCCACCGTGCCGACGTGGCGGAGGTGGTCCTGCTCCCACACCTCGATCCGGTCGCCGGGGCGGATCCGCGCGGGGTCCTGGACCCAGGTGTCATCGGTGGTCGCGTCGACGGTCGTCGCTCGGAGGGTCGTCATGGCGGCACGTCCTCTCGGGGGTCGAGGTCCGGGGAGGGGGCCCTCGGACACCTCCAGGATCGTCCGCCGATGTGGCCGGCACGTTTCCGTGCGATGGACGGGCCGTGCATTCGTCCCGCGGGGTCTGTGAGACTCACCACGGGGACCGGCGGAGGGCTAGGCTCGTGCGGACGCCACCGCCTGCGCGCGCCCCGCGGCGGGCGGCAGGTCCCGCCACCGGAAGGAGCCGCTGTGATCAGCTCGGAGAACGTCAGGGCCTACGTGGAGCGCATGGCCTCGGACGAGCCCGCCCCCGGCGGCGGCGCCGCGGGCGCCCTGCAGGCGGCGCTGGGCGCGGCCCTGATCGCGATGTCCGCCCGCTACTCCACAGCGTCCGAGCACACGGACCGTGCCCGGCGCGCGGCCGACCGGGCCGAGGAGCTGATCCCGCGCGCGCTGGGCCTGGCGGACGCCGACGCCGAGGCCTTCGGCGCGCTCTCGGCCGCCTACACCCTGCCGAAGGACACCGCCGAGGAGAAGGCGGAGCGCTCGCGGGCGGTCCAGGAGGCCACGGCCGGCGCCGCGCGTCCCCCGCGGGAGCTGATCGGCGTGGGCACCGAGGTGGTCGGGCTCGCGCGCGAGCTGACCGGCTGGTGCAACCCCAACGTCCTCAGCGACGTGGCGGCGGCCTCCGAGGCGGCCCGGGCCGCGGTGGCCACGGCCATGGTCACGCTCGAGATCAACGTCCGCGCCCTCAAGGACGCCGCGACCCGGGAGGAGCTGCGTGCGGGGCTGGCCGAGGGCGAGCGGGCCGTCGAGGACGCCGCGGAGCTCACGCGGCTGATCCGCGAGCGCGTCCGGGGCTGAGGACCGGGCCCGCGGGGCCTCAGTCCTCCGCGCCGGCGGCGCTCTCCGTGCCCGCGGGGCGGCGCACCCCGAAGGAGCCGACGACGGCGAGCAGCGAGATGATCCCGCCGCACAGGAAAGCGCTCCGCACGCCCGCCTCGGTGGCCTCCGGAGCCGAGGCCCCGGCGGCCGCCGCGCCGGCGGCGGAGAGGGTCAGCACGGTGACGAACAGGGCCGTGCCCGCCGCGCCCGCCACCTGCTGCAGGGTGCCCACCATGGCGGAGCCGTGCGAGTACAGCCGTGTCGGCAGGGCGCCCAGGCCCGCGGTGAACAGCGGGGTGAACATCAGGGCCAGACCCGTGCTGAGCACCACGTGGGCGTGCAGCACCATCGGGACGGGCGTGGCCCCCGTGGTGGAGGCGAGGTACCACAGGGACGCGCTCAGCAGGATCGAGCCCGGCACGAGCAGCACGGTGGGGCCCGAGCGGTCGTAGACCCGCCCCACGAAGGGCGCCAGCAGTCCCATGACGAGCCCGCCGGGCAGTAGCAGCAGGCCCGTGCCCAGGGGGTCGAGGCCGTGCACGGTCTGCAGGTAGATGGGCAGGACGATCAGCGTGCCGAAGAGGGCCATCATGCTGACGGCGAGCACCGCCGTGGACATCGTGAACACCCGGGACCGGAAGGTCCGCAGGTCCAGCAGGGCGCGGTCCGCGCGCTGCAGCCGCGTCTGGCGTCGCACGAACACGGTCAGCGCTGCCACGCCCAGCACGAGCGGCACCCACGCCGGGAGCGCGGCGTCCCCGCCCTCGCCGAGGGTGCTCAGGCCGTAGACGAGGCCGCCGAAGCCCAGGGCCGAGAGCACCACCGAGACCACGTCCAGCGGCGCCGGGCGGGGCTCGGTGACGTTCTGCATCCGCCACGCGCCGAGCAGCAGGGAGCCCACCGCGATCGGCAGCACCAGGATGAACATCCACCGCCACTCGAGCACGCTGAGGATGACGCCCGAGATGGTGGGCCCCACGGCCGGGGCCACCGAGATGACGATCGAGATGTTGCCCATGACCCGCCCGCGCCCGGCCGGCGGCACCAGGGTCAGCACCGTGGTCATCAGCAGCGGCATCATGATGGCCGTGCCGCCGGCCTGCACCACCCGCCCCGCGAGCAGCGTCCCGAACCCGGGCGCGGCCGCGCAGACGAGGGTGCCGAGGCTGAACAGGGTCATGGCGGTCAGGAACACGGGCCGGGTGTGCAGGCGCTGGAGCAGAAACCCCGTCACCGGGATGACCACGGCCATGGTCAGCATGTAGGCGGTGGTGAGCCACTGGCCGGCGACCGCCGTGACCGAGAGATCGGCCATGAGGCGGGGCAGCGCCACGCCCATGATCGTCTCGTTGAGGATCACCACGAACGTGGAGACCAGCAGCAGCCCGATGACCAGGCGGTTGCGGGCGGAGTGGTCGGTGTCCGCGACGACGGCCGGGGGGCCGGTGTCCGGGAGCCCGGTGGCGGGCGCGGGGGCGGGGACGGGAGGGGTCTCGGACACGGGGACGTCGGGTGCCATGGGCGGGGGATCCTTCGGGACGCAGCAGTGATTCACCGGTAGAGCCGTCCCGGCCCCCGCTTCATTCCCGTCCGGGAAGTGACAATGGGCTCATGCGCAGATACCTCAAGGACGCCGGCGTGCACGCCGAGATCACCCCGGACGGCTTCACCGAGGGCGGGTTCGTGCTCTCCATCGGCGGGGCCGAGCAGTCCCACGTGGACCTCGCCCGCCCCGGGGAGATCTTCTACGAGTACCTGCGGCGGATCGGCGGCGTCGTCGACGTGGTGGCGGCGCCGGGTGCGCCGGTCACCGCGGTCCACCTGGGCGCCGGGGCCCTGACGCTCGCCCGGTACGTGGCCGCGACCCGGCCCGGCTCCGCGCAGGTGGCCGTGGAGCTGGAGCGGGAGCTGCCCGCGTTCGTGCTCGAGGCGCTGCCCCTGCCCGCGGGGGCGGACGTGCGCGTCGTGATCGACGACGCCCGGGCGGCCCTGCCGGACGTCGTCGCCCCCGGGACCGCGGACCTCGTGGTCCTCGACGTCTTCTCGGGCCGGGACGCTCCCGCCCACCTCACGGAGCCGTCCTTCTACGCCGAGGCCGCCGGGCTGCTGGCGCCCGGCGGGGTGCTGGTCGTCAACGTGGGCGACGATCCCGGGCTGGCGTTCTTCGCCGGGCAGGCGCGGGCGATGCGGGAGGCGCTGGCGGACGTGTGGTGCCTGGCCGAGGAGCGGCTGCTCACGGGGCGCTACCCGGGCAACCTGGTCCTCGTGGGCGGGCGCCGGGCCCTGCCCCGGGAGTGGGCGGACGCCTTCGCCGCCGCCGGACCGCACCCGGCGGGCGTGCTGGACGGCCTCGGCCTGGAGGAACTGCTCCACCGCCTGTAGCGTGGATCACACCGCCGAGCCGAGGAGCGTGCTGTGAGCACCGCCGAGAACACCGCAGAGAGCACCGCCACGAACACCACCGCGAACATCCCCGGGAACACCGCCGGGGACACCGCCGGGGACACCGCCGTCCTGGAGTCCGTCCCCGCCGTCGAGGGCGAGACGTTCTCCCGGGTGGCCCTGACGCCGGCCGCCGTGGAGCTGCTCGGGACGCTGCGGGGGATCCACGGGCGGCTGATGTTCCACCAGTCCGGCGGGTGCTGCGACGGCTCCGCGCCCATGTGCTACCCGGCCGGGGACTTCCTCACCGGCCCGGCGGACGTGCTGCTGGGCGTGTTCACGCTGCCCGGTGACCCGGCCACGGCCGAGCTCGAGTTCTGGATGTCCCGCGAGCAGTTCGAGTACTGGAAGCACACCCTCCTCACGGTGGACGTGGTGGAGGGCCGCGGCTCCGGGTTCTCGGTGGAGGCGCCGGAGGGCAAGCGCTTCCTGATCCGCTCGGTGCTCATGCAGGATCCGGCCGGCTCCTGAGCCGGCCCTGCTCGTCGAAGTACGGGCCCCGGTCGTGGACCGGGAAGGTGGTGAAGGCCGGGACCTCGTAGGGGTGGGCCCCGGCCATCGCCCGCAGCACGCGCTCGCGCTCGGCGGCCGGATACAGCGTCTCGATGCGGACCTCGTCGACCTCCTGGGGCCGGCCGACCTCCCCGATCACGGGGTGCGCCCCCGGCAGCGGCGTGAACCGCCCGGTGCCGCGGCTCACGAACGCGGTGTGGGAGTAGTTCCCGGCCCGTCCCGCCCCGGCCTCGCCCAGGGCCTGCAGGACCTGCTCGGCGTGGGTGGCGGGGACGAAGACGACCAGGCAGTGCTGCTCGCCGCTCGGGGGCTCAGTGCTCATGGGGGGGCGCAGACCTCCGGTTCGTCGTGGTCGGCGGGCTCCAGCTGGATCGTGGAGTGCTGGACGGACACGGGGAAGTGCTCGGCCACGCACTGCTGGATCCGGCCCAGCGCCTCCGCGGAGCCGCCGGAGTAGAAGTACTCCTCCTCGAGCACCACGTGGGCGGTGAGCACGGGCAGGTCCGAGGAGATCCGGGTCGCGTGCAGGTCGTGGACCTCCACCACGTGCGGGAGCTCGAGGATGTGCCCGCGGACCTCGTCCATGTCGAGCCCGGGGGGCACGCTCTCCATGAGCACGGACAGGGACTCCACGAGCAGCCGGACGGTGCGGGGCACGATGAGCGCCCCGATGAGCAGCGCCACCACGGCGTCCGCCTGCACCCAGCCGGTGAGGGTGATGACCACTGCCGCGACGATCACGGCGACCGAGCCCAGTGCGTCGTTGAGCACCTCGAGCATCGCCGCGCGCAGGTTCAGGTTCGAGCGCCGGCCCCCGAAGAGCACGGCCATCGCCACGAGGTTGCCGGCCAGGCCCAGGGCGCCGAAGACCAGCATCTCGGCCGAGGCCACCGGGTGCGGCTCGAGGAACCGGCGCACGCCCTCCACGAGCACGAACAGCCCCACGGCCAGCAGCACCCCGGCCTGCAGGGCCGCGGCCACGATCTCCGCGCGGCGCCAGCCCCACGTGCGCCGGGCGCTGGGCGGGCGCAGGGTCAGCTGCGCGGCGACCAGGGCGAGCAGCAGCCCGCCCGCGTCCGTGAGCACATGGGCGGTGTCGATGAGGAGCGCCAGGGAGCCCGTCCACAGGGCGCCGACCAGCTGGACGACGAACAGCGCCGCGGTGATCCCGAGGGCGGTGGCGATCCGCCACCGGTCGGTCCCGGGGCCGGCGTGCGAGTGCCCGGGCCCGTGGTCGTGCTCCGCGCGTCCGCGGTCCCCGGCGTGGTCGTGAGCCATGCCCCCATCGTAGAACGCGGGCGGGGGCGCGGCGTCGCGGCTCAGCCGGTGACGAACCCGCGGAACTCCCCGGTGGCGGAGCCGTAGTGGGAGTCCACCTTCATCACGGCGCCGGGCGTGCCGCCGCCGTTGAGGGCCTTGAGCAGGTCCCGCACGGCGTGCCGGGGGCCCTCGGCGATCACCCCCACGGTGCCGTCCGCGTTGTTCACCGCCGAGCCGTGCAGGCCCAGCCGCTCCGCGTGGCGCGCGGTCCACCAGCGGAACCCGACGCCCTGCACGGAGCCGTGCACCACGGCGGTCAGGCGCAGGACCTCCTCGAGGTCCAGCCGTTCGGGGTCCCGCCCGGCGGTGGCTCCCTGGTGGATCGGGGGCAGGCTCACAGGTCCACCACCGTGGACTGGCCGGGGTCGATCTGCTCCCCGGTGGCGCGGGCCCTGGCCCAGCGCAGCGCGGTGGCGACCGTCCCGGGGCTGCGCCAGTGCTCGGCGGTCTCCGTGCGCACGCGCAGCACCACGAGCCCGGGTGTGGCGGGCCCGTCCGGGTAGTACGCCTTCAGCGCGTCGGACCACAGCCCCTCGAGCACCTGCCGGTCCTCGACCACCTCGGCGGCGCCGGAGATCGAGACCCATTCGTGGTCCCCCACGAACGCGACGTTGACGGCGTCGTTGGCCGCCACGTCCCGGACCGAGGAGGTGTCCCGGCTGGTGAAGAAGTTGAGGTCCTCCCCCGGGGCCACGTCGACCACGGTCATCGGGCGGCTGACGAGCTTGCCGGTGGCCTCGCGGGTGCTGAGCATGCCGACGCGGGTGCGGTTCACGAACTCGACGATGTGCTGGATGTCATCCTGGTGGGTGCTCATGTGGTCAGATTAGGGAACGACCGGGCCTCGTGGCACGGCCGGGCCCGGGAATTCATCATGGGCGGAACCGCTTGTCGTGCGCCGGCGCGCCGGAACGGCCCGGCCGGCCCGCGAGAAGGACGAGAGGACGAGAGCAGGACCATGGACGACACACAGGTCTCGGAGCAGACCGCGGAGAGCACGACGGAGAGCACCACCGGGGCGCTCAGCGCCCAGGACCGGATCGAGATCGCCGAGATCCTGAGCTTCTCCTCGCACCTGCTGGACAACCGCCAGTGGGACATGTTCGGGGAGGTGTTCGTGCCGGGAGTCCGCCTGAGCGCACCGCAGGGGGAGTTCGACGGCCCGGCGGGCGTGCGGCGCTTCGTCGAGTCCGTCGATCTCGCCCGCTTCCCCGCCACGCACACCCTGAACTCGATCGTGGAGGCCGTGGACGCGGACACCGCCGTGTGCTGGTCCAGGATGCTGCTGCTGACGTGGGACCGGAGGGTGGCCTGCGGCGACTACATCGACACGTTCCGCCGCACCGCCGACGGGTGGCGGATCGAGCGGCGCACCGTGGCGCCCCGCAACGACTCCGCCTCCGCGGCGCTCGCCGAGGGCGGCTACGCGCCGGCCCCGTACGCCTACGCGATGTTCGACGACGCCGTGCTCGCGGCCGCCGACCGGGCCCGCCGGTGAGCCCCGCACCGGGCGCGGGGTGGGACCGGGTGCCCGCCGCCGACGCGCTCGAGATCGGCACCGTCCTGAGCCGGTGCGCCCGGGTGGTGGACGCCCGCGCCTGGCCGGACCTGGACCGGGTGTTCACCGGGGACGCCGTCGTCGTCTCCCCGGGCGGGACCGCGCGCGGGCCCGCGGAGATCGTCGAGCGGACCCTGGCCGAGACCCGGGACCCCCACCTGGTCACCGACACGGTGCTGCGCCGGTTCACCCCGGACCGGGTGCGGGCCTGGAGCAAGTGGCTGGTGGTGTGCGCCGACGGGACCGCGCTGGGCGGGGACCAGCTGGACCTGTTCGTGCGCACCCCGGACGGCTGGCGGATCGCCGAGCGCCGCATCGCCGCCCTGGACGCGCCCGGCCCCGGTACGACCGGGCCCGGCGCGACCGCACGCGTCCTGGGGACGGCCGACTTCCTGGCCTAGGAACCCTGCGCCGTTCCTGGTCAGGGGCCCTGCGGCGAGGGGCGGCCGCCGCGCCCGGGGTCCCGGTGCGCGGCGGCCGCCCCTCGTGCGGTGCGCTCAGGCGGTCACGGCTGCACCTCGAGCGCCTCGGTGATGAGCGTGTGGCCGTCGGAGAACTCGATGGTCTTCCCGATGGTCGAGGGGTCGTCCAGCACGGCCGCGACCACGAGCGCCACGTTGGCCCGCGAGGTCCGGTGCTCGCCGTCCCGCTCGCCCGCGGATACGTCGATCCTGCCGGTCGCCTCGTCCTCGGTGAGGGCGCCGGGGCCCACGACCGTCCAGTCGAGCGAGGAGGCGCGCAGGTGGTCGTCGGCGTCGGCCTTGGCCTGGGCGTAGGCGTGGAAGGGGTCGTCCTCGGGGACGCCGTGGTCCTGGCCGGCGCCGAAGTAGGAGACCATGACGAAGCGCTTGGCGCCGGCCATCACGGCCGCGTCCATCGCGCGGATCGCCGCGTCCCGGTCCACGGCGTAGGTGCGCTCGGGGCTGCCGCCGCCGGCGCCGGCGCTCCACACGACGGCGTCCTGGCCCTCGAGCAGGTCCGCGAGCTGGGCGACCGACAGCTGCTCCACGTCGGCCACCACGGGGGACGCGCCGGTGTTCTCGACGTCGTCCGTGTGGTCGGGGTTGCGGAAGATGCTCGTGACGTCGTTGCCGCCGGTCTTGAGCAGCTGGGCGAGGACGAGGGCGACCTTGCCGTGGCCGCCGATGATGGCTGTGCGGGACATGGATGTGCTCCTTGGGGTGGTGAGGGGACGTGGTGTTCTCCCCCGACGCTAGCCCCCTCCCGGCCGCAGGGACACGGCTCACGCGGAGGGCGAAACCGGGAATGCGCCCGGCCCCGGCGTCCGGCGCCGCGGACGCCTCGGGTAGCCTCGACGGGACCCCTGTTCCCGACCGGAGGCTGCCCCGTGCTGATCTTCCAGCTCCTGCTGACCGCGATCGCCCTCGTCCTGCTGGTCGTCGCCCTGATCGACGGCGCATGGACGCTCGCGCTCATCGCCGCCATGATGCTGATGATCGCGGTGTCCGGCGTGTTCATCGCCTACCGCCGGGAGAAGCACCTGGGCCGGCGCTGAGCGCCCCCGCTCCTCCCCCGGGCCGCTGCGGGGCTACTCGGCGGCGTCCTCGATGCCGGTCACGGCGGTGAGGATGAACACCGAGTCCTCCAGGGCCACCACGGAGTGCCGCTCCGCGGGGATCACGTGCAGGTGTCCGGCCCCGAGCACCAGGTCCTCGCTCGAGGAGACCCGGATCCGCCCGTGCAGCACCTGCAGGCTCCCGGCGTAGGGGGCGTTGTGCTCCGCGAGCACCGCCCCCTCCTTGAGGGCCAGGAGGGTCTGGCGCAGCACCTTCTGGTGCAGGAGCTGCTCGGCGCTGCGCCCGTGCGGGGCGTGGCGTGCCTCGTTCAGGTGCTGCAGGGCGATCTCGTTCAGGTGCTGCATGGTTCTCCTCCTGGGTAGGTGATCCGGTCTCCGTCGACCACGGCGAAGTCCCGCAGCGTCGCGGGGGTCAGCTTGCCGGGGCCCATGATGTGCTGCACGTCGTGCCCGCGCACCAGCAGGGCCTCGGCCACGAGCGAGCGGTGGCAGCGCCACCAGACGGCCTCCGCGCACATGATCGCGACCACGCGGTCCTCGGCCAGGCGCTCGAGCCCGGCCAGCGCGGCCCGGAACTCGTCGGTCAGCATGTGGTCGGCGTAGCCGCGGAAGGACTCGTTGCGCCAGGCGGTGTTGACCGAGTCCTTCGAGGTGGGGCGCAGCCCGCCAAGGCCCTTGCAGTAGCTGTGCCCGATGCCGGCCTCCGCGAGCGTGCCCGGCAGCGCGTCAAGGTCGAACTGCGGGTTCTTCCGCGAGCGCGGCACCGTGCGGATGTCGACGAGCTGCTGCACCCCGGACTCCCGCAGCAGCGCCACGAACTCCTCGGCGGAGCGGGTGGAGTGGCCCACGGTGTAGACGGTGTGCGCGGTCATGTCCCCACCCTACTGACCGGGCACGGAGGCCTCCCCGTCCCGACACGGCCCGCTCCGCGGGAGCCGGCCCGGGCCGTCACGACCCGCCGGAGCCGGCCTCGGTCCAGCGGGCGGACCCGCCCGGGGTCCGGCGGCCGACGGCCGCCCGGGAGTTCCACGCCTCGTGGTCGGCCATGGTGAAGCGCCGGCCCGTCACGGCGGTCGGGACGATGCGGACGAACTGGTCCTTCATCCCCTCCTGCCACGGGAACAGGGGCAGCTGCAGGGCCTCCATCAGGGCGTGGCCCGGCCGGACGCTCTCGGCGCCGCCCTTCACGATCACGCTCCACGCCGTGGCGGTCGCCGGGTCGTGCCCGTCGATCTCGAGGGCCACCGCCAGGCCCTCGAGCGCGCCGCTGACCTTCGTGCCCAGGCCCGAGCGGAACACGATCGTCCCGCGGTCGACCACGTAGTTGATCGGGAAGATCTCCGGCGCCCCGTCCACCACGACGGCCAGCCGGGCGACGCCGTCCGCCCGCAGCCGGTCCCAGCAGTCCTCGGGGGCGAGCTCCTCCACGTCCTTGCGGTACCACTCCACCGTCGGCCCCTTCCGTGCTCCTCGGCCGCCCGGGGGTGCCCGGCCGCCACCTCCAACCTACGGTGCCGCCGCCGCCGGGGGAACAGGACCGGCCCGCGCTGCGGCGCCCGGTCCGGGACGTGGGAGAATCGGGGCCATGAGCGTGGTGATCGCGGGATGCGGAGACCTGGGCACGGAGATCGGGCTGCGGCTGGCCGGGCAGGGGCACGAGGTGCTGGGCCTGCGCCGCCGTGCGGAGCTGCTGCCGCCGCCCCTGACCGGGATCGCGGTGGACCTGAGCACCGAGGTGCCCGAGCTGCCGGGCGACGTCGAGCTGCTGGTCGTGGCCACCGCCGCGGACGGGCGGACGCCGGAGGCCTACCGGGCGGCCTACGTCGACGGCCTGCGCCACCTGTTCGACGGGCTGCGCGCCGCCGGGGCCCTGCCCCGGCGCGCCCTGCTGGTCTCCTCGACCGCCGTGTGCGGGGACGCCGACGGCGGGGAGGTCACCGAGGACACCCCGCCGGACCCCTCGACCCCGACCGCGCGGATCCTGCTGGAGGCCGAGGAGCTGTTCCACGAGCAGTTCCCGCACGGCACGGTCCTGCGGCTGTCCGGGATCTACGGGCCGGGCCGGACGCGGCTGATCGACAAGGTGCGCTCCGGGGACGGTGCCGCCGGGGCGGCCTGGACCAACCGCATTCACCGCGACGACGCGGCGGCGGCGGCCGTGCACCTGCTGACCATGGACGCGCAGCCGCTCACGCTGTACCTGGGCACGGACGACGAGCCCGTGCCCGAGCTCGAGGTCCTCGAGTTCCTGGCGCAGGAGCTCGGCGTCCCCCGGCCCGAGGACGTCCCGGAGGCGGACGCGCCGCGCCGGGGCTCGAAGCGGCTGTCCAACCGGCGGCTGCGGGAGTCCGGCGTCGAGCTGCGCCACCCCACGTACCGGGAGGGCTACCGGGCGGTGCTCGCCGGGGAGGGCGTGCGCCACCCCTGACCGGCGCCCACCCGCAGGACGACGTCGCGCACCTCGTAGGCGGCGATCAGCTCGACCCACGAGACCCGCGGCGGGTGCGCGAACTCCAGGGGCAGCCGCAGCAGGCGCTGCAGGAAGACGTCGGTCTCCTGGATCGCGAGGAACCCGCCCGGGCACCGGTGGGCGCCGTCCCCGAAGGACATCGCCTCGGGCCGGATCCCGCGCGGCCGGGACCGATCCGGGCACAGCTGCCGGGCGTCCTCCCCCAGGGCCTGCTCGTCGGTGTTCGCCTGGCGGACGTAGAGGTCGAGCAGCGCTCCGACGGGCACCTCGTGGCGCTCGTCCCCGTCCTCCAGGACCAGCTCCCGCGTGGTCCGGCGGTAGAGGTGGCCCACCACCGGTTCCAGGCGCAGGATCTCGTGCAGGATCCCGTGCCGGGCCGGCTCGTCGGCCGCGAGGTACTCCTCCCGCAGCCGGTCGTCCTCCAGCAGGTGCCAGGCGGCCACCGCGATGAACTCGCGGGTGGTGGCCATGCCGGCGGCCGCGTAGGTGAGGCACTCCACGAGGATCTCCCGGTCCGTGTAGTCCTCCGCGAGCAGGTGGGACACGACGTCCTCCTGCGGCTCCCGGCGCCGGGCCCGGATGGCCGGGCGCACGTCCCGGAGCTGGAAGGCGGTCATCGCCCACATCGGCCGCAGGGCCCCGGCGACGGCGCCCAGCCGAGCGGGGAGCCGGCGCCGCGGGGAACCGGCGGAGCCGGTCACGGGGCCGCTGAAGAAGCGCTCCAGGCGCCGGGACATCCCGTCGATGTCCGAGTTCGTCAGCCCCACCACCTGGGCGGCGACCTCCACGGAGTAGCGCAGGGTGATCGCGGACAGCTCGGCCCCGCCGTCCTGCCGGATCCGCTCGACCAGCTCGTCGGCGCGCTCCTCCATCAGGGCCCGGTAGCGGCGGCTCACCGCGGCCGGGGTGAAGAACCTCGCGGTGGCGGTGCGCTGGCGCCGGTGCTCCGGACCATCCGCGTAGAGCACGGGCGGGTGGTCGCCCGTCAGGCCCTGCCGGGCGGTCTCCGCGCTGAAGCCGGCCTGGACCGTGCCGTCGGCCTCCCGCAGCACCTGGCGGACCATCGGCAGGGAGCGGACGTGCCAGACGCCGTCGAGCACCTCCACCCGCGGCACGCTGCGCTCGCCGGGCGGGGCGGTCCGGCGCCGGTCGCCGTGCGGGACGGGGCAGCGGGTCTCGGGGCGGGCGTCGTCGCTCATGGGCTCATGCTAGTCCCGGGGTCGGACCGGTCCGGCGTGGACCGTCTCAGTTCCGCTCCGCCTGGTCGTTCTCGATCTGCGCGGTGGCGGGCAGCACCTGGGAGGACGAGGGCCCGTCCAGCACGACCAGCAGCACGCGCAGGTCGGCCCCGGAGAGGTAGGCGCCCACCAGGCGGTGGTTGGAGTCGAGTACCACGAGGAAGCCCTCGGTCCGGTACGCCGGGACGGTGAGCTGGACCGGCCCCGACTCCTCCGCGAACTCCTGGCGCATGTGGTCGATCTTGCCCTGCCGGTCCTCCGGCCACTGCTTCGCGGCCGCCTCGGCGAGGGTCAGCGGCCGGTGCTGCGGGTGCGACCACTCGCCCGGGTTGCCCTCGGGGTCCACGTGCCACACCGTGTAGAGGTCGGCGAGCTCCTCCCGGGACGAGATCACGAGGTCCTCGATCCGGGAGTTCTCGTCGTCCACCGCACCCCAGTCGAGCCAGGCCCGGATGTCGTCGCCGAACAGGGTCTTGAAGTCCGAAACGTCCATGCCGTCATCTCAGCAGACTTGTGCGCTCACCGCCACAGTGACGCCGGGCCGGACGCTCAGGAGCCCTCGGAGCTCCCCCGGGCCGGGCGCGCCGCCGCCTCGGGCCGGACGTTGAACGCCGAGGCGGAGCGGTCGGCGGGCTCGGTCGGGAACACCGTGTGCCCCTCCGCCCACTTGTGCCGCGCGTAGGAGTGCAGCCGGTCCGCGAACGGCCCGTCCCGCCACTCCAGGTAGGGCATGTCCTGGCTCGCGTCGAGCAGGAAGTAGCTGCTGAACGCCCGGAGCACCTGCGGCGCGCCCGGGTCCGCCGCCGGCTCCTCCGCCGCGGCGGGATCCCCGAGCACCAGGAAGATCGGGGCTCCGGGCAGGCCGTCGTAGACCCGCACCTCCAGGCGTTCGGCCACCACGGGGTCGAGCTCGCCGAGGGCCCGGAGCTGGTGGACCAGCGTGTCGAAGCTGCGCCGCAGGTCCATGGGCGAGAGACCGTAGTGGTGGCGGATCTCGCCGAGCCGGGACGCGAGCGCGGGCGACTTCGGGTCGAGGACCAGGAGCCGGACGCGGACCCCGGCGTCGAGCGCCTTGTGGATCGCGTCCAGGTCGCCGGCCAGGGTCAGCGGGAAGGTGTCCATCCACCACAGCTCCTGGCCGGGGCGCACGCCCCGGAGCACGTCGACCGCGTCGAGCTCCTCGCGGACCCCCACGAGGCCGAGCCGGTCGTCGCGGGCCGCCGTCGGCGCGGGGACCGGGGGACGCTGCGCCTCGACGGGCCCGGAGCCGTGCCAGCGCGCCAGCCCGGCGTCCAGGAGCAGCCCCACACCGCCCACGGTGAGCAGGACGGCCCCGGCGTCGAGGAGCACCTCCGACCACGCACGCCCGGCCACCAGGGCGACGACGACGAGCGCCGCGCCGAGGCCGGCCAGCACGACCGGCGCCGTGACCGGGCGCCGCTCCGGCACGGTGCGCGCGGCGGCGCGCCACCCGTCGCCCCCGGCCCGGTCCTGGGTGGCACTGCGGATCTCCAGCACGGGACTCCCCTCCTCGAGCGGCTCTGCTCCCACCCTGGCACGGCTCCTGACCTGGGCGTTAGCACCCCGGGCACCGGGGCTTTTTGTGACAGCCGGTGCGCCGCGCCCGTCCGGCGCTCCGTCCCCACTTCTGCGGCACCGCACCCCACCATGCGTTTGCATACCTAAACTCGGAGTAGGGCGGGTGGGGGCCCGGCGTCACGACCGCTTCCCCGCCCCGGGGACCGCCCCCACGCCCAGCAGCTGACCGCACCGGCCGCGCTGCCCCCTCCTGCGGAAGGCACCTCTCTTGGCCACGACACTCCGGGACCGCCTCGGCGACCGTCACAACCGCCTCAACGCCCTCCGCCTGGGTCTGGCATCCCTGGTGATCGTCGGGCACACCTGGCCGCTGACCGGCGCGGACGGCCCGAGCCTCGAGGTCCTGTCCGACGTGGCCGTCAACGGCTTCTTCGTGCTCAGCGGCTACCTCATCGCGGAGAGCAGGGTGCGGACCACGCTGGTGCCCTACCTCTGGCGGCGGTTCCTGCGCATCTACCCGGCCTTCCTGGTGAGCCTGCTCGTGGTGGCCGCCGTCTTCGCGCCGCTCGCGGCCGCGCTCGAGGGCACGTCGCTCGACGTGGCCTCCGCCGCCGGCTTCGTGCTGAACAACGCCGACCTGCGAATCTCGCAGTGGGGCATCGACGGGACCCTGGTCCGGGTCCCGGCCCCGGACTCCTGGAACGGCTCGCTCTGGACGCTGTTCCACGAGGCCCTCGCCTACCTGCTGATCGGGCTCGTCCTCAGCCTCGCCGTCGCGGCGCGGCACGCCCGGTGGGTGCTGCCGGGGCTGTTCCTCGTCGTGCTCGTCCTGCGCCCCCTGCTCGAGGGCCCGCTGGAGGTCACGAGCCACCTCTGGCTCAACGGCGCCCGGCTGGTGGGCTACTTCCTGGCGGGCGCGGCGGTCTGGGCCTGGGCGGGGACGTGGCGGCCCACCTGGGTGCACGTCGCGGGGGCGGGCGTCGTCTACGCCATGCTCACGGACCAGGGCTGGGCGGACCTGTACGGGCAGCTGCCGCTCGCCGTGCTGCTCCTCGGCCTCGGCGCCGCCCCGTCCCGGAACTGGACCACCCGCACCGACCTCTCCTACGGCGTCTACATCTACGCGTACCCGGTGCAGCAGCTCCTCGTGCTGCTCGGCACGGCGTCGTGGGGCGTCGCCGTCAACTCCCTGCTCGTCGTCCTGCTGACGCTGCCCCTGGCACTGCTGTCGTGGACGCTCGTCGAGAAGCCCGCCCTGCGGGCCAAGGCGTGGCTCGACCCCCGCGACCGGCCCGACCGGCGGGTCCCCTCCGCCGGCGCGCAGAACCCCTCGCCCGCGGCCGTGGAGGGACGCCGTCCGGAGTGACCGCGCCGGCTCCCGCCCCCGCCGCCCGGCCGGCGCGCCCGGGACCCCCGGGCCGCCTTGTCCGGCACCGGGGCGGTGCCTACCGTGAGGAGCAGGCGGGCGCGACGCCGCCGGCCCCGACCCGTCAGGAGCACCCATGGACACCCCGGTGATCGAGGCCCGCGGGCTCGTCAAGACCTTCGGCCCCACCGCGGCCCTGGACGGCTTCGACCTCACCGTGGCGCCGGGGCAGGTCGCGGGCTTCCTCGGTCCCAACGGCTCGGGGAAGTCCACGGCGATCCGGGTGCTGCTGGGCCTGCTCCGGGCGGACGCGGGGACGGCCACCGTCCTCGGCCTGGACGCCTGGCGGGACGCCGTGCAGATCCACCGCCGCACCGCCTACGTCCCCGGGGACACGAACCTGTGGCCCAACCTGACCGGGGGCGAGATCGTGGACCTGCTCACCGGCATCCGCGGCGGACGGCGGCGGCGCCGCCGCCGCGACGAGCTCGTCGAGCGCTTCGAGCTCGACCCCACGAAGAAGGCCCGCAGCTACTCCAAGGGCAACCGGCAGAAAGTGGCCCTGGTCGCGGCCCTGAGCGCCGAGGCGGAGCTGTACGTCCTGGACGAGCCCACCTCCGGGCTGGACCCCCTCATGGAGGCCGTGTTCACGGACGAGGTGCGCCGGCTGAGCGGGCAGGGCAGCACGGTCCTGCTCTCGAGCCACATCCTGGCGGAGGTCGAGAAGCTGTGCGACACCGTGACCATCATCCGCGCCGGACGGGACGTGGAGAGCGGCACCCTCGCCCAGCTGCGCCACCTGACCCGCTCCGCCGTCACGGCCACGACCTCCGCCGGCCCCGGCCGCCTCGGCGGGCTGCCGGGCGTGCACCACCTCGTGCACGAGGACGGGAGGCTGGGCTTCGACGTCGACGACGCCCGGGTCCCCGAGGTGCTCCGGGCGCTCGCGGACCTGGGCGTGCAGAACCTGACCGTCACCCCGCCCTCGCTCGAGGAGCTCTTCCTGCGCCACTACGGCGACCGCCCTGCCGAGCCCGCCGCCCCGGACGGGACCGGGCGCGGCGCCGGCCGGGACGTGCGGGCGCCCCGATGAGGACCGCCGAGCCGTGGGCCGCGACCGGCCGGCTGTTCCGGCTCAACCTGCGCCTGGACCGGGTCCGGATCCTCGTGTGGGTGCTCGCGCTCACCGGCACCGTGTCCGCGACGGTGCTCGCCCTCGAGGAGACGTTCCCGGACGGCGAGGCCCGCCAGGCCAGGGCGGCCCTGCTGGACAACCCGTCCGCCGTGATGATGACCGGCCCGGCCTTCGGCGCGGACGACTACACGCTGGGCGCCATGACGGTCAACGAGCTGAGCCTGTCGGTGCTCGTGGCGACGGCGATCATGAGCATCCTGCTCGCGAGCCGGCACGTGCGCGCCGAGGAGGAGTCCGGGCGGCTCGAGGTCGTCCGTGCGCTGCCGGTGGGCCGCTTCGCCCCGGCGGCGGCCGCCCTGGGTGCGGTCGCCGTGGCGGACGCGGCGGTCGGCGCCGGGATCACCGCCGGGCTCTTCGCGGCGGGCCTGGGCGGGGTCGACGCCGTGGCGTGGGGCGTGGCCACGGCGCTCACCGGCCTGGTCTTCGGGGCCGTGGCGGCCCTGACCGCCCAGCTCACCGAGCACGCACGGGCCGCCTCCGGCACGGCGATGGCCGTGCTCGGCGCGGCCTTCCTGGTGCGCGGGATCGGGGACGTCGTCGAGCCCACCGGCTCGTGGCTGTCCTGGTTCTCGCCGATCGCCTGGGCCCAGCAGACCCGGCTCTACGTGGACCTGCGCTGGTGGCCGCTGGCGCTCTCGGCGGCACTCACGTCGGCGCTGCTGGTGGCGGCCGTGCTGCTGGCCCAGCGGCGGGACCTGGGCGCCGGGCTGCGGCCGGCACGCCCCGGGCCCGCGGCGGCCGGGGCGGGCCTGCTCTCCGCGACCGGGCTGGCGCGGCGGCTGCTGCGCGGCACGTTCCTGGGGTGGACCGCCGGGCTCGTCCTCTTCGGCCTGGCCTTCGGCTCGCTGGCCGACTCGCTGGAGGACAGCATCGCGGACATCCCGTCGATCACCGACTGGCTCGTGATGGACCTCGACGCCCTCACCGAGTCCTTCGCCGCCGCGACGCTGTCCTACCTCGCACTCGGGGTGGTCGCGTTCGCCGTCTCGGGCGTGCTGCGCCTGCGCTCCGAGGAGGAGTCCGGCCGCACGGCCCTGCTCCTCTCGACGGGCCTCGACCGGGTGCGCTGGGTGCTCGGCTGGCTCGCCGTGGTCGTGGTGGAGGCCCTCCTGGCCCTGCTGCTGGCCGGGGCCGCGCTGGGCGCCGGGGTCACCGCCACCACCGGGGACCTGCGCTGGACCGGCGAGCTCGCCCTGGCGGCCCTGGCCTACGCCCCGGCCGTGCTCGTGGTAGCGGGGGTCGCCGCCGCCCTGGTGGGACTCGTCCCGCGGTTCGCCGCGCTGAGCTGGGCCGTGGTCGCGTACGTGGTCTTCGTCTCGTGGTTCGGCCTGCTGCTCGACCTGCCGGAGGCGGCGATGAACCTCTCCCCCGTGCAGCTGACGCCGCTCGTGCCCTCCGAGGACTGGGAAGCCGCTCCGCTGCTGGGTCTCGCCGCGCTGGCGCTCGCCCTCCTGGCCGCGGCCGCCGCCGGGTTCCGCCGCCGGGACCTCGTGGCCTGAGCCGCGGGGCCGGCACCGACGCGGGGGCGCT
>NZ_NSKF01000039.1:0-22305 GCF_002287015.1 Kocuria sp. WN036 | reverse complement strand
GAGGTCGGTGAACGGCGGGAAGACGGCCACCTCGGCGCGGGAGTAGTCGTGCTTGGCGTCGTCCAGGGTCCACGCCAGCTTCTGCAGCAGGGTGATCGCCTGGGCGTGGTCCATGTTCATCTTCCAGTTGCCGGCGATCAGCGGCGTGCGGTCGAACTGACCGTTGGTCTGCGAGGTCATGGGGACTCCTGTCCGCGGCGGGTGCGCCGCTCGTCGTGCGGTTCGGCAGTGGTGCGCTGGGCGGCGGGGGCGCCCCGGGCCGTGCGGCCCCGGGGCGCCCCCGGCGCCGTGGCGGGGAGCGTGCGGGTCAGGCGCCCAGGGCCACGACCCCGGGGAGCTCCTTGCCCTCGATGAACTCGAGGGAGGCGCCGCCGCCGGTGGAGATGTGCCCGAACTGGTCGTCGGAGAACCCGAGGTTGCGCACGGCCGAGGCGGAGTCGCCGCCGCCGATGACGCTCATCGCGTCCGAGGCCACCACGGCCTCGGCGACCGCCCGGGTGCCCCCGGCGAAGGCCTCCATCTCGAACACGCCCGCGGGGCCGTTCCAGAACACGGTCTTCGCGCCGCGGATCCGCTCGGCGAACAGCTTCGCGGACTCGGGGCCGATGTCCAGGCCGAGACCGGTGGAGCCGATCTCCCCGTCCTCGATGGCGTCGACCGGGCGCACCTCGTGCGCGGCGTCCGCGGCGAACTCCGCCGCGTAGACGATGTCCACGGGGAGGACGATCTCGGTGCCGGCCGCGGAGGCCTTCTCGAGGTAGTCCTTGACCGTCCCGATCTGGTCCTGCTCCAGGAGGGACCCGCCCACGGAGTGCCCCTGGGCGGCGAGGAACGTGAAGACCATGCCGCCGCCGATGAGCAGCGAGTCGGCCTTGCCGATGAGGTTCTCGATCACGGCGAGCTTGTCGGAGACCTTGGACCCGCCCATGACCACCACGAAGGGGCGCTCGGGGGCGGAGACCACCTTGGTGAGCACGTCCAGCTCCCGCTTGACGAGGTCGCCCAGGTAGGCCGGGAGCCGGTGGGCGATGTCGAACACGGAGGCGTGCTTGCGGTGCACCGCGCCGAAGGCGTCGTCCACGTAGGCCCCGTCCTCGCCCGTCAGGGCGGCGAGCTCGTCCGCGAAGGCGCCGCGCTCGGCGTCGTCCTTCGAGGTCTCGCGGGGGTCGAAGCGGACGTTCTCGATCACGAGCACCTCGCCGTCGGCGAGGGCCTCGGCCTTGGCCCGGGCGTCCTCCCCGACGACGTCGGAGGCGACCGCCACGGGGAAGTCGGCCAGCTCGGCCAGCTTCCGCGCGGCGGGCGCGATCGAGTACTTCGGGTCGACCTGCCCCTTGGGCCGGCCCAGGTGCGCCATCACGATGACGCGGGCCCCGGCGTCGGCCAGCTTCTTCAGGACCGGCAGGGACGCGCGGACGCGCCCGTCGTCGGTCACGGTGGAGCCGTCCAGGGGGACGTTGAGGTCGGAGCGGACCAGGACGCGGCGCCCGGCGACGCCGTCGGCGATCAGTTCGTCAAGTGCATGAGCCATGCCACTCACCCTACCCCGGCGGCGTCGCGCGGCGACGGGCTCAGAGCTGCGCGCCGACGTGGGAGACGACGTTGACGAGGCGGGAGGTGTAGCCCCACTCGTTGTCGTACCAGGCGATGACCTTGACCTGGTTGCCGATGACCTTCGTCAGCGGGGCGTCGAAGATCGTGGAGATGCTGTCGCCCTGGATGTCCGAGGAGACGATGGGGTCCTCGGTGTACTTGACGATGCCCTTCATGGGGCCCTCGGCGGCCTCCTTCATGGCGGCGTTGACCGACTCGACGGTGACCTCCTTCTGGGCGTCGAAGGTGAGGTCCACGACGGAGCCGGTGGGCACGGGCACGCGCACGGCGAAACCGTCCAGCTTGCCCTTGAGCTCGGGCAGCACGAGGCCCACGGCGGCGGCCGCGCCGGTGGTGGTGGGCACCATGTTGAGGGCGGCGGCGCGGGCGCGGCGCAGGTCGCTGTGCGGGCCGTCCTGCAGGTTCTGGTCCGCGGTGTAGGCGTGGATGGTGGTCATCAGACCCCGCTCGATGCCGAACGCGTCGTTGAGGACCTTCGCCATGGGCGCGAGGCAGTTCGTGGTGCAGGAGGCCGCGGAGACGATGTTCATCGACGCGGCGTCGTAGGTGTCGAGGTTGACGCCGGGCACGAACGTGCCGTCGATCTCCTTGCCCGGGGCGGACAGGACGACCTTCTTGGCGCCGCCGTCCAGGTGGGCCTTGGCCTTGGAGCCGTTGGTGAAGCGGCCGGTCGACTCGACGACGACGTCCACGCCGAGCTCGCCCCAGGGCAGCTTGGCGGGGTCGGGCTCGGCGAGGAACTTGACCTCGTGGCCGTCGACGCTCATGGTGTCGCCGTCGAGCGTCACCTCGCCGGGGAACCGGCCCATGATGGAGTCGTACTTGAAGAGGTGGACCAGGGCCTCCGGGTCCGTGAGGTCGTTCACGGCCACGACCTCGATGTTCTCGCCCTGCTCGCGCGCCGCGCGGAGGAAGTTGCGTCCGATGCGTCCGAAACCGTTGATGCCCACTCGAATGGTCACTGGGTACTCCTGTGTTGGTCGGGGTCTGGATCGTTGAACCAGGTCCCATTCTACGTGGTTATCCCTGGGATGTCTTGGGGTCGTGAAAGATTCACCCGGTATTCATCGCCAAACCCATACAATCCCACATCGAGGGATGCGGACCCTCGGAAACCCACGCGGGACCAAAGCCCTCTCCCGGCGCGGCCCCGGAGTGACCGCGCCGGCGCAGCGGCGCCGGCGCGCCCCGCTCAGGAGGGCAGGGCCTCCGCGGCGACACCGGCGTCGGTGCCCGGGAGGTTCAGCTCCTCCGCCCGGCGGTCCGCCATGGCCAGCAGCCGGCGGATCCGGCCCGCCACGGCGTCCTTGGTGAGCGGGGGGTCGGCGAGCCGGCCCAGCTCGTCGAGGCTGGCCTGCTTGTTGGACAGCCGCAGCTCCCCCGCCTGCCGCAGGTGCTCCGGGACCTCGTCGCCGAGGATCTCCAGGGCGCGCTCCACCCGGGCGCCGGCGGCCACGGCGGCCTGCGCGGAGCGGCGGAGGTTGGCGTCGTCGAAGTTGGCGAGGCGGTTGGCGGTGGCGCGCACCTCCTTGCGCATCCGCCGGTCCTCCCACTGGAGGAGCGTCTGGTGGGCACCCATCCGGGTGAGCAGCGCGGCGATCGCGTCCCCGTCCCGCACGACCACCCGGTCCACGCCGCGCACCTCGCGGGCCTTCGCGAGGACGCCGAGCCGGCGGGCCGCGCCCACGAGCGCGAGGGCGGCCTCCGGGCCGGGGCAGGTGAACTCCATCGCGGCGGAGCGGCCGGGCTCCGTGAGGGAGCCGTGGGCCAGGAAGGCCCCGCGCAGCACCGCTTCGGCGTCGGCCACGGCCCCGTTGACCACGGCGGGCGGGAGCCCGCGCACGGGGCGCCCGCGCGAGTCGAGCAGTCCCGTCTGGCGGGCGAGGGCCTCGCCGTCCTCGACGACGCGCACCACGTAGGAGCTCCCGCGCCGCAGTCCCCCGCCGGAGACGACCACGATCTCGCTGTCGTGGCCGAAGACCTCGTGGACGGCGCGGCGCACCCTGCGCGCGGTGGCGCCGAGGTCCACCTCCGCCTCGACGACGATGCGTCCCGAGACGATGTGGAGCCCACCCGCGAAGCGCAGCAGGGCGGAGAGCTCGGCGCGGCGCTCCGAGGACCTCTTGATCTCGAGGCGGGACAGTTCTTCCTTCACCGATGACGTCAGGGCCACGCGGTTCCTTTCCTGGGGATGCTGGGGTGTGTGGGGGTGGGGCGGCAGGCTCAGCGGTGGCGCTCGAAGATCTCCTGGTAGGCGGCCGCGAGCCGGAGCGTGTTGTGCACGGCGGTGCCGGGGTGCGCCCGGACGTCGGCGTAGAAGACCTCGGCGCCCAGGCCGCGGGCGACCTCCTCGAGGTCGGCGCCGTCCTCGGTGGCCGAGGGGTCGGCGAGGACCACGTCCAGGGTCAGCTCGGGGCAGTAGTCGTGCAGGACCCGCAGGTGGTCGGCGGCGGTCTTGCCGCGCGTCTCGGTGTCCGGCGAGAGGTTCAGGGTGACGCAGCGGCGCGCCGGCGAGCCGCAGATCGCCTGCCGCAGCTCGGGCAGCAGCAGGTGCGGCAGCACGGAGGTGTGCCACGAGCCCGGCCCCATGATCACCCAGTCGGCGAGCCCGACCGCCTCGACCGCCTGCGGGCAGGCCGGGGCGTCCGGGGGCACGAGCCGCACGTTGCAGACGTCGGCCTGCTTCGCCAGGACCGCCTGCCCGGTGATCGTGCGGACCGTGCCGGCCTTGCCCGCGCAGCCGCTCGCGCTCCCGCCGGACAGGGCGCCGGGGACGTCGCCGGCGATGACCAGCGGCTGCGTGGACATCGGCAGCACCCGGCCGCGGGCGCCCAGCAGGGCGCCCGCCCACTCGAGCCCCGCCACCGGGTCCCCCAGCAGCTCCCACAGCGTGACGATGAGCAGGTTGCCCAGCGCGTGGTTGTCGAGGGTCGTGGTACGCCCCTCCGAGGAGCTGAACCGGTGCTGCATGACGTCGCGCCACGTCCGGCCCCACTCGGAGTCGTCGCACAGTGCGGCGAGCGCCATCCGCAGGTCCCCCGGGGGCAGGACGCCGAGCTCGTCGCGCAGCCGGCCGGAGGAGCCGCCGTCGTCGGCCACCGTCACGACCGCCGTGAGCACCGGGGTGATCCGGCGCAGCGCGGCGAGGTTCGCCGAGAGCCCGTGCCCGCCGCCGAGGGCGACCACGGAGGGGCTGGCGCCGCCGGGCCGCCGGGCGGAGGGGTCGGGCGAGTGGTGGGGGTCGGCATCGGCGCCGCTGCTGAGGGGCAGCCGGGGGAACGCGCCGGTGGGAGGAAGGGTCATCGGGGGTCCCATCGCGGTGAGGGCGAGCCGGTCACTCCCGGCCCATGTCCCGGTGCTGGATGTTGACCGTCACGAGCGGCAGCTTGGCGAGCCTGCGGGCCACCTCCTCGCTCACGGCCACGGAGCGGTGTTTCCCGCCCGTGCAGCCGATCGCGATGGTGGCGTAGTGCTTGTTCTCCGTACGGTATCCCGCGAAGACGGGTTCGAGCATGGCGACGAACCGGTCCACGAACTGCCGGGGGCCGTCGTCCTGGAAGACGTAGTCCCGGACCTCGTCGTCCTTGCCGGTGCGCGGGCGCAGCGACGGGACCCAGTGCGGGTTGGGGATGAACCGGACGTCGGCCACGTAGTTGGCGTCCGCGGGGACCCCGTACTTGAAGCCGAAGCTGAGCACGGTCAGGCGCAGGACCACGGGCCCGTTCGTGGAGAACAGGTCGGCCACGGCCCGGGACAGGGCGTGCACGTTGAACGCGGAGGTGTCCAGGACCACGTCGGCCGATTCCCGCAGGTCCGTCAGCAGGGCGCGCTCGGCGCGGATCCCGTCGAGGATCCGGCCGCCGGCCTGCAGCGGGTGGGGCCGGCGCTGGTGCTCGTAGCGGGAGACCAGGACCTCGTCGGCGGCGTCCAGGAAGAGCACCGAGAAGTCGACGTCGGACGCCTCGAGGGCGGCCAGCGTCTCCTTCATGTCGCTGAACAGGGCCTTGCCGCGCACGTCGATGACGACCGCCAGCTTGGGCAGGGCCTGCGGCGTCCGGGAGACGAGGTCGGCGAGGGTGTGCAGCATCTGCGGCGGCAGGTTGTCGACCACGTACCAGCCGAGGTCCTCGAGGGCGTTCGCGGCCGTGCTGCGCCCGGCCCCGGACATGCCCGTCACGACGAGCAGCTCCGAGCTGGTCGGTTTCGCGTGGTCGGTCCCGTCCGCCGTCCCGACGTCCGCTCCGGCGGTGTGCTCGCTCATGTCCGCTCCGTCTCCCGTCGTGGTGGCCTGCGCCCGTGGTCCCGCCCCAGCCTAACGAAGTCGGCGGGGCCCCGCCGTGACCCCGGCGGCGCGCCCGGGCTCAGGACAGCACCTCACCGGTGGTCATGTTGACCGCCGGGGCGGTGGTGTCGTCGGAGGCCTGCAGCGCGGCGGCCACCTTCTCGGCGAGGGTCCGCCCGAAGCCGGGGACCTGCTCCAGCTCCTCGACCCGGGCCGCCCGGAGCTTCTTGACGGAGCCGAAGTGCTTGAGCAGGGCCTTCTGCTTGGCGGGGCCCACCCCGGGCAGCTCGTCGAGCACGGAGACCGTCATGGCGGAGGAGCGCTTCTTGCGGTGGAAGGTGATGGCGAAGCGGTGGGCCTCGTCGCGGATCCGCTGGAGCAGGTAGAGGCCCTGGCTCGCGCGCGGCAGGATCACGGGGAACTCGTCGTCCGGCACCCAGACCTCCTCGAGCCGCTTGGCCAGGCCGACCACGTGGACGTCGTCGATCCCGAGCTCGCGCAGCGCCCGGGCGGCGGCGGCGACCTGCGGGGGCCCGCCGTCGACCACCACCAGGCTGGGCGGATACGCGAACCGCGCCCGCTCGGGGGCCTCGGCCCCCGCGTCCACCTGCCCGGTGCGCGGCCCGGCGGCCTCCCGCTCGGCCTGCTCCTCGAGGTGGCGGCGGAAGCGCCGGGAGATGACGTCGTGCATGGACGCGGTGTCGTCCCGGGCGGCCTCGCCGGTGACCGAGAACTTCCGGTAGTCCGACTTCTTGGGCAGCCCGTCCTCGAAGACGACCATGGAGGCGACGACGTTGGTCCCCTGCACGTGCGAGATGTCGTAGCACTCGATGCGCATCAGCGCCACGGGGATGTCGAGGGCCTCCTGCAGCTCCTGCAGGGACGCGGAGCGGGTCGTGATGTCGCCCGCCCGCCGGGACTTGTGCAGCTTCAGCGCCTGCCGGGCGTTCTCCTGCACCGTCTCCATGAGGTGCGCCTTCTCCCCGCGCTGCGGCACGGCGATCGTCACGCGCGATCCGCGCAGCCCCGAGAGCCACTCCTCGAGCCGGTCGGTGCTGTCGGCGGGCTCGGAGAGCAGCACGGTGCGCGGGATGGCGTCCTCCCGGTAGGCGAGCTCCGCGGAGGGCCGGTGCTTCGATCCGCCCGGGGACGGGGGCGCGGCGGCGTGGGCGCTCTCGGCGGCGTCCGCGGCGGTGTCGCCGTAGACCTGCTCGAGCAGCTGCTCCAGCAGGCGTCCGCCGTCGGCCTCCTCGACCTTCTCGGTGACCCAGCCGCGCTGGCCGCGGATCCGGCCGCCCCGGACGTGGAAGACCTGGACGGCGGCCTCCAGCTCGTCCTCGGCGAGCGCGAAGAAGTCGGCATCGGTGCTGTCGGAGAGCACCACGGCGTTGCGCTCGAAGGCCTTCTCCAGGGCGGCGATGTCGTCCCGGCGCGCGGCGGCGGTCTCGAAGTCCATGGCCGCGGCGGCCTCCTGCATCTGCCGCTGCAGCTCCTTGATGAACGGGGTCGCGTGCCCGGCCATGAACCGGCACAGGTCCTCCGCGAGGGCGTAGTGGTCCTCCTCGGAGATCCGCCCCACGCACGGGGCGGAGCACTTGTCGATGTAGCCCAGCAGGCACGGGCGCCCGGACTGCTCGGCGCGCCGGTAGACGCCCTTGGAGCAGGTGCGCACGGGGAAGACCCGCAGCAGGGCGTCGAGGGTCTCGCGGATCGCCCAGGCCTGGGAGTAGGGGCCGAAGTAGCGGTTGCCCTTCTTCTTCTCCCCCCGGACCACCTGGGCCCGCGGCACGGACTCGGCCATCGTGACGGCGAGGTAGGGGTAGGACTTGTCGTCCCGGTAGGCGATGTTGAACCGGGGCTTGAACTCCTTGATCCACGTGTACTCGAGCTGCAGGGACTCCAGCTCGCTGCCCACCACGGTCCACTCGACCCCGGCCGCGGTGGTGACCATGGCGCGGGTCTTGGGGCTCAGGGCGTACGGGGGCGCGAAGTAGGAGCTCAGCCGATTGCGCAGGTTCTTGGCCTTGCCCACGTAGACCACGCGCCCGTACTCGTCGCGGAAGCGGTAGACCCCCGGGGCGGTCGGGATGTCCTGGCGGGCGGGGCGGTAGCTCTCCGGATCGGCCACGGTCCGGTCCCCCTCAGCTGCCGGTCGGGGCCGGGGCGGTGTACCGGGCCAGGAGCTCCCCGAGCTCGGCGGCGTCCCGGGCCACGGCGGCGAAGCCGGTCCCCAGCTCGTCCTCGTCGGCGAAGCCCCAGGCGACGCCCAGGCAGTCGATCCCGTGGGCGAGCGCGCCCTCGGCGTCGTAGCGGCGGTCCCCGATCATCACCGTGCGCGCGGGGTCCGGGGCGGTCACGCCGAGCCGGCGCAGGGCCTCCCCGATGATGGCGGGCTTGTCGTGGGCCAGTCCGTCGCGCGGGGCGGCCGCGGCGTCGTCGGCGGCCCCCGAGACGGTCTCGAACCACCGGGTGAGGCCGAACCGCTCGACGGCGAGCTCGGCGGTGGGCTCGGGCTTCTGGGTGGCCACGGCCATCCGCACGCCGGCCCCGTGCAGGCGCTCCAGGAGCTCCTCCACCCCCGGGTAGATCCGGGTCTGCGCGAGCCCCTCGGTGCGGTAGCGGGCCCGGTAGGTGGCGACCACCGCCGGGATGTCCTCCTCCGGGACGTCGGTGAAGGTCCGCAGGGAGAAGCCCACGGGCGGGCCCACGAACCGGCGCAGGTCCTCCGGCACGGCGTGGCCGTGCTCGGCCAGGGCCCGGGCGATGCCGCCGGTGATCGCCCCGGCAGGGTCCAGGAGGGTGCCGTCGAGGTCCCAGAGCACCACGGGGGCGGTCATCGGGCGGCCCCCGCCGGGACGGGGCGCTCGGCGAGCACCTCCGCCAGGAACCGGCCGGTGTGGCTGTTCGTGTTCCGGGCCACCTGCTCGGGGGTGCCCTCGGCCACGACCTGCCCGCCGCCGGAGCCGCCGTCCGGGCCGAGGTCCACGATCCAGTCGGCGGACTTGATGACGTCCAGGTTGTGCTCGATGGTCATCACCGTGTTGCCCTTGTCCACGAGCCCCTGCAGCACGAGCAGCAGCTTGCGGATGTCCTCGAAGTGCAGGCCGGTGGTGGGCTCGTCCAGCACGTAGATGGACCGGCCGTTGGAGCGCTTCTGCAGCTCCGCGCCGAGCTTCACGCGCTGGGCCTCACCGCCGGACAGGGTCGTGGCGGGCTGGCCCAGCCGGACGTAGCCGAGGCCGACGTCCACGAGGGTGTTGAGGTGCCGGGCGATCGGGCCGAACGCCTTGAAGAACTCGGCGGCCTCCTCGATGGGCATCTCCAGGACCTCGGCGATGGTCTTGCCCTTGTAGTGCACCTCGAGGGTCTCCCGGTTGTACCGGGCGCCCTTGCACACCTCGCACGGGACGTAGACGTCCGGCAGGAAGTTCATCTCGATCTTGATCGTGCCGTCGCCCGAGCACGCCTCGCAGCGCCCGCCCTTGACGTTGAAGGAGAACCGGCCGGCCTGGTAGCCGCGCACCTTCGCCTCCGGGGTCTCGGCGAAGAGCTTGCGGATGTGGTCGAACACGCCCGTGTACGTGGCGGGGTTGGAGCGCGGGGTCCGCCCGATCGGGCTCTGGTCCACGTGCACCACCTTGTCGAGCTGGTCCACACCGTCGATCCGCTTGTGCCGGCCGGGGACCTGCTTGGCCCCGTTGAGCTTGTTGGCCAGCGCCGTGTAGAGGATGTCGTTGACCAGCGTGGACTTCCCGGACCCGGACACCCCGGTCACCGCGGTCAGCACCCCGAGCGGGAAGGAGACGTCGATGCCGCGCAGGTTGTTCTCCCGCGCGCCCACCACCTTGAGCATCCGCTTGCGGTCGATCGCCCGGCGCTGCGCGGGCACCCGGATGGCCCGGCGGCCGGAGAGGTAGTCGGCCGTGATGGACTCCTCGTTGGCGAGGAGCTCCGCGTAGGTCCCGGAGTGCACCACGCGCCCGCCGCGCTCGCCGGCGCCGGGGCCGACGTCCACGATCCAGTCGGCCTCGCGGATGGTGTCCTCGTCGTGCTCGACGACGATCAGGGTGTTGCCCATGTCCCGCAGCTTGGTGAGGGTCCCGATGAGCCGGCGGTTGTCCCGCTGGTGCAGGCCGATCGAGGGCTCGTCCAGGACGTAGAGCACGCCCACGAGCCCGGCCCCGATCTGGGTGGCCAGGCGGATGCGCTGGGCCTCGCCGCCGGACAGCGTCGCGGCGGCGCGCTCCAGGTTGAGGTAGTCCAGGCCCACGTCCACGAGGAACGTCAGGCGCGCCTGGATCTCCTTGAGCACCTGCTCGCCGATCTTCGTCTCGCGGGTGCTGAGCTCCAGGTCCCGGAAGAACGCGTGGGCGTCCCGCATGGGCATGCGGGTGGTCTCGGCGATGTTCTTCCCGCCCACGGTCACGGCGAGCATGGTCGAGTTCAGCCGGGCGCCGTCGCAGGCCGGGCACGCCACCTGGCGCATGTACTGCTCGTAGCGGTCCTTGGCGTTGTCCGACTCCGTCTCCGCGTGCTTGCGCTTGATGTAGCCGATCACGCCCTCGAAGCCCTGGGTGTAGCGGCGCTCCCGGCCGAACCGGTTCCGGTAGGCCACGGTGACCTGGTAGTCCTTGCCCTCGAGGATCGCCTTGCGCGCCTTGGCGGGCAGCTTCCCCCACGGGGTGACCAGGTCGAAGCCGAGCTCCTGGCCCAGGCCGGCGAGCAGGCGGTTCCAGTACTCGCTCGTGGCCTTGCCGAGCGACCACGGGGCGATCGCGCCCTCCACGAGGGAGAGGTCCGGGTTGGGGACCACGAGCTCCTCGTCGACCTCGAGCCGCGAGCCGATGCCGTCGCACTCCGGGCACGCGCCGAACGGGGCGTTGAAGGAGAAGGAGCGGGGCTCGATCTCGTCGGCCTGCAGGGGGTGCTCGTTGGGGCAGGCGAGGTTCTCGGAGAACGGGCGGCGCAGCTCCAGCGGGTGGGCGATCTCCTCGTCCGAGCGGGGCACGAGCTCGACGACGACGCGCCCCTCGGCGAGGCCCAGCGCCGTCTCGACGGAGTCGGTCAGGCGCTGGCGGATGCCCTCCTTGACCACGAGCCGGTCCACGACCACCTCGATCGTGTGCTTGTACTGCTTCTTGAGCTTGGGCGGGTCCGAGAGCTGGACCGTCTCGCCGTCCACGGTGGCGCGGGAGAAGCCCTTCGCGGAGAGCTCCTGGAAGAGGTCCACGAACTCGCCCTTGCGCTCGCGCACCACGGGCGCGAGCACCTGGAAGCGGGTCGTCTCCGGCATCTCGAGGAGCTGGTCCACGATCTGCTGCGGGGTCTGCTTCTTGATCGCCTCGCCGCACTCGGGGCAGTGCGGGTGGCCGACACGCGCCCACAGCAGGCGCATGTAGTCGTAGATCTCGGTGATCGTGCCCACGGTGGAGCGCGGGTTGCGGGAGGTGGACTTCTGGTCGATGGACACCGCCGGGGACAGGCCCTCGATGAAGTCGACGTCCGGCTTGTCCACCCGGCCCAGGAACATCCGGGCGTAGGAGGACAGGGACTCGACGTAGCGGCGCTGGCCCTCGGCGAAGATCGTGTCGAAGGCCAGCGACGACTTCCCGGAGCCGGAGAGCCCCGTGAACACGACCATGGCGTCCCGCGGCACGGTCAGCGAGACGTTGTCGAGGTTGTGCTCGCGCGCGCCCTGCACCACGATCTCGGTGAGGTCGGACCGGCGGGCGCTCCGGGCGCCGGTGGCGGTCACCGGCCCGTCGAGGGCTTCGGAGGAATCGGTCGACGGGTTCAGGACCAGGGTGGACGTGGGGATCGGCTCAGACACGCCCTCCACTCTAGTACCGGGCCCGGACATCGGGGCCGGGTCCGTGGGCGGGTTCACACCCGGTCCACGGGGCCGGTGGAGGTGTCCTCGCGGACCCGGTCCCGGGCCGCTCCGCCGGCGGCGCCGTCCGCGCCCGGACCGGTCTCCTCGGCGTGCGGGCCGGCCGCGGCCTCCTGCTGCCGGCGGCGGACCTCGCGGGCGTCGAGGGTGCGGGTGACGACCTTGAGCCGACCCGTGGCGGGGTCCACCTCCACGATGTCCACGGTGCGGCGCAGCGGGACCTCCTTGATGAGGAGCACCGCGAGCAGGGTCACGAGGGACGCGACGGCGGCGACCAGGAAGACGAGACCGGTGCCCGTGCCGTAGGCCTCGCGCACCACGCCCTCGACGGAGGCGGGCAGCGACTCCAGGTCCATCGTGGAGCTGTCCACCGCGGCGGGGTCCCCGCCGCGGGCCCGGGTGCTCTCGGCGAGCTGCCGGGCCAGGTGGGAGCTCATGAGGGCGCCGAACACGGCGACCGCCACGGCGCCGCCCATGGTGCGGAAGAACGCGACCGAGGAGGACGCCGCGCCCATGTCTTTGAGCCCCACGGTGTTCTGCACCGCCAGGACCAGGTTCTGGTTCAGCGCGCCGATGCCCAGGCCCACGAGGAAGATGAAGACGCTCACGGCCCACAGGGCGGTGTCGTGCGTGAGCGTGGCGGCGAGGAACAGGCCCGTGGACATCAGCACGGCGGCGACCACCAGGATGATCTTCCACCGCCCGTAGCGGGTGATCAGCTGCCCGGCGACCGTGGCGCCCACGAGGGAGCCGAACACCTGCGGGAGCATGAGCATCCCGGCCATGGTGGGGCTGAAGCCCTGGCCCAGCTGGAAGTACTGGCCGAGGTAGGTGGTCGAGGCGAACATGGCCGCGCCGGTGGCGATGGCCGCGAGGATGGCCAGCGCGGTGGTGCGCTCGGTGACCACGCGGATGGGCAGCACCGGCTCGGCGGCGCGCTGCTCCACGAGCACGAACAGCACGGAGCCCACGAGCGCGGTGGCCACGAGGGCCGCGGAGGTCGCCGAGACCCACTCGAACATGCCCGGCTGCCCGGCCAGGGACACCCACAGCAGCAGCGCGGAGGCCGAGACGATCAGCAGCGCGATGCCGAGCCAGTCGATGCTCACCTTCCGGGGCGCCTGCGGCGGGATGTGCAGGGTGCGGTGGACGAGCACGGCCGCCAGGACCGCCAGCGGGGCGGGGATGAGGAACACCCAGCGCCAGCCGAAGAGGTCCACGATGAGCCCGCCGAGCAGCGGGCCGGCGGAGGTGGCCACGGCCATGACGGCGCCCATGTAGCCGGCGTAGCGGCCGCGCTCCCGGGGCGGGATGATCGTGCCCATGATGGTCATGGCCAGGGCCATGATCCCGCCCATGGCCACGCCCTGGACCACGCGGGCCAGGATGAGGAACTCGATGGTCGGGGCCAGCCCGGCCATGGCCGAGCCGAGCACGAAGATCACGATGGACAGCTGCAGCAGCTTCTTCTTGTCGAAGAGGTCGGCGAGCTTGCCCCAGACGGGCGTGGTCGCGGCGTTGGCGAGGAGGGTGCCGGTGACCGTCCAGGACAAGGACGTCTGGTCCCCGCCGAGGTCGGCCATGATCACGGGCAGGGCCGTGCCGATGATCGTGAGGGTGACCATCGCCATGAAGAAGACCGAGAGGATCCCCGTGAGCGCCCGCATGACCTCCTGGTGGGAGGCGCCGGTCCCCCCGCCCGGTGCGGCGGTCGGTTGCTGTGACGTCATGGTGCGGTCTGCTCCTCGTGCTCTCGGTCTGCGTGGTCCCGGTCCGGCTGGTCCCGGCAGGACGTGGTGCGCTCCACGCCGAGGGAGTCCAGGAAGACGGTGGTGATCTCGTTGATGGCCCCGCGGCTGGTGCGGGCCTGCTCCTCGTCCCAGCCCTCGAGCCGCGCGGCGAGACGCTGGGCGTCCTGCTCGAGCACGGCCCGGACGTGCTCCCGGCCCCGATCCGTGATGGCGACCAGCGCGGCGCGCCCGTCGTCGGGGTCGGGGGTGCGCTCCACGTGGCCCTCCTCCTCGAGGACGGCCAGCTGGCGGCTCAGCCCGGAGGGCCCGAGACCTGTCTCGGCGGCCATCACGGTGGCCCGGCGGGGCCCGTTGCCGTCGAGGTAGTAGAGCAGGGCGATCGCCGTGGGGTTGAGCCGGCGCGGGCCGGCGTCGGTCTTGGTCACGCGCTTCATGACGCGCTGCAGCTCGAGCAGGTCGCGCACCAGCTCCACGGCGGTGTCGTGGGAGACGGGCAACGGAGGCTCCTCCGGGATCGGGGATGTTCGGGGCGACAACGACGAAGGGGCACCCGGTCCGCACGCCCCGCTCCTCGCGAGGTCCCGCATCGACGACGACGCGGGCGTGGTGCCACCGGATGCCTTGATGTTTTGTTGCCTCACGCAACTTTATCCGGACGGTGTGGGGAAGCCAACCCCGGCGCCCGTGCCGTCGGACACACCGCCCGGCGCCCCGGCGCTCCCGCGATTGGCCAGTGCCAGGAGTCGGGAGTACCTTCGTCCTCATGATCGCAACGAAGACGGAGGTCACCGACCTCTCCGAGGTCACGATTCGCCGGATCTCCGTGAGCGAGATGGACAACAACGTCTACCTCCTCACCTCCAAGGACGAGGGCACGCAGGTCCTCATCGACGCGGCCGACGACGCCCGGGCCATCGCCGGTCTCGTGGGCGCCGGCAACGGCGACTGCTCGCAGGCCTACGGCAATCTCCAGCTCATCATCACCACCCACTCGCACTGGGACCACGTCCGCGCCCTGGAGGAGGTCCGCTCCCGCTCCGAGGCCATGACGGCGTGCGGCGCCGACGACGAGTCCGACATCGCCGTGCCCATGGACCTGACCTTCGAGGACGGCGACACGGCGGAGTTCGACGGCTTCGACCTGGAGGTTATCGGCCTGCGCGGGCACACCCCCGGCTCGATCGCCCTGGTCTACCGCGACCCGCAGGGCCCGGCGCACATCTTCTCCGGCGACTCCCTCTTCCCCGGCGGTGTGGGCAAGACGAACAGCCCCGAGGACTTCCGGCAGCTGATGGACGACGTCACCGAGCGCGTCTTCGAGCGCTTCGAGGACGACACCGTGGTCCACCCCGGCCACGGGAAGCCGACCACGCTGGGGGCGGAGCGCCCGCACCTCGAGGAGTGGCGGGCCCGCGGGTGGTAGGCCCCGGGCCCGCGGCGGCCGTCACCGCCGCGCCCGACCGCGGCGCCTACACCGCCGTCCTGCTCTTCCCCGTACTCGTCCTCGCGGGCGGGCTCGTGGGCTTCCTCGCCCCCGGCGCCGTGAGCGGACTGTCCGGGTGGATCAACCCGCTGCTGGGCGTGGTCATGTTCGGCATGGGCCTGACCCTGCGGCCCGTGGACTTCGCGCTCGTGGCGAAGCGGCCGCTGCCGGTACTGCTCGGCGTCGGGGCCCAGTATGTGATCATGCCGCTCGTGGCCCTGCTCGTGGTGTTCCTGCTGCGGCTGCCGCCGGAGCTCGCCGCGGGCGTGATCCTGGTGGGCTGCGCGCCCGGCGGGACGGCCTCCAACGTGGTCGCCTACCTCGCCCGCGGCGACGTGGCCCTGTCCGTCGCCATGACCTCGATCTCCACGCTGCTCGCACCGCTGCTGACCCCGCTGCTCACCCTGTGGCTGGCCGGGCAGTACCTGCCGGTGGACGGTGGGGCCATGGCGTGGTCGATCACCAAGATCGTCCTCCTGCCCGTCGTCGCGGGCCTCGCCGTGCGACTGCTCGCGCCCCGCCTGGTCGAGCGCGCCCTGCCCGCCCTGCCGTGGGTGTCGGTCGCGGCCATCGCCGTGATCGTGGCCATCGTCGTCTCGGGCAGCGCCGACCGGATCGTGGAGGCGGGCCTGCTCGTGCTCGCGGCCGTGGCCCTGCACAACGTCCTGGGACTGGCCCTCGGCCACCTCGTGGGGGCGGTGACGCGGCAGCCGATCGCCGTGCGCCGCACCACCGCCGTGGAGGTGGGCATGCAGAACTCCGGGCTGGCCGCCGGGCTCGCCGCCCAGTACATGAACCCCCTCGCGGCCCTTCCCGCCGCGGTGTTCTCGGTCTGGCACAACCTCTCGGGCGCCCTGTTCGCCCTGCTCTGCCGCCGTGCCGACGCGCGGGCGGCGCGCCGGCTCCCAGGAGCCTGAGAATCCCCCCGACCCGCTGTGCGCGGGACCGGGCCTCGGCTACGGTGAGGCCCATGACCTTCGCCGCGCCCCGCGCCCCGTCAACGAGCGCAGAGCGCACCGGCGCGGCGACGCACGAGGCCCTCGAGGCCGTCCGCCGCGCCCCCTCGATCCTCGACGGCATCCGCCGCGCCGACGACCTGCTGCAGGCGACCCGGGAGGATCCCGCCGGGGCGCTGCCCGTGCTCGCGGAGGAGATCCGCCGGCGCGACGACCACGTCGCGGCGATCGCCGCCGTCCATGCCCTCGCCTCCGTGCCCGGGTCCCAGGCGGACACGCTCCTCACCGCGCTCCTCGACGACGAGCCGTGGCTGCGGGAGCACACCGCATGGGTGCTCGCCGACCGGGCCCCCCTCCCCCGCGCCGTCGCCCCGCTCGCCGACCTCGTGACCGGCGGCGGCTTCACCGGCATGCTGGCCCAGCGCACCCTCCAGGCCTGGGCCCCGGCGGCACCGGACGCGGTCGGGTCCGCCCTCGAGCACGCCCTCGCGGGAGCCGCCGCCCCCGGGCCCCGCGCACGGCTCGCCGAGACCCTGGGGCTCGTCCCCGGGGCCGGGCCCGCCGCGCGCCTCCGCGCCCTGGCCGGCAGTCCCGGCGAGGACCAGGACGTCCGCGGGGCCGCCCTCGAGGCCCTGGTGGGGCGCGGCCAGACCGGCGCCGAGTCCGTGGCCGACCTGACGGACCTCGCCGGGACGTGCGCCGACGGGGCCGGGCCACTGGCCGCCGTGGCCCGGCTCGCCCTCGCCGACCTCCACGACGCTGCGGAGCCCGACCCGGCGACCGGCCGGGACGGGCTCACGGTCCTGCAGCCGTTCCTGCACGCGGAGATCGACCGGGACCTCACCTTCTCCGGGCGGGGGGACAACGGCGGGATCGCCACGCTGCTCGCCCAGCTGGGCGACGCCCTCAGCGCCCCGGAGGGTCCCGGGGGCGTCGCCCGGGTGCTCACGGTGTCCCGCGGCACCCACGACGAGGCCCGGGCGGCGACGGCCCGTCCGGCGGGGGCGGGGCACGTCTTCGGGGTCGTCCCCTTCACCGGACCCCCGGTGCACATGGCGGACGCCTGGCCGCGGCGGGTGGCCGCGGAACGGGGGCTGCGGCGCGTACTGCGCCGGGCCGGCCCCGTGGACGTGCTGCACCTGCGCATGGCCGACGTCGGCTCGATGGCGGCCGCGGCGGTGGCCGCGGAGCTCGGCATCCCGTGGGTGCTCACGATGGCCCCCGATCCGCACGCGCTCGTCGCTGCCCGCGAGCGCGCCGGCACCCTGACCCGGGCCGGCTTCGGCGCGGCCGACGGCGTGGAGCACCTGTGGTTCCGCGTACGCCTGCTCGCCCACCTCGCGGCGCGGGCGGAGCACCTGGTGCTCTTCCCCCGCCCGGACCTGGCCCGGGACGCCCGCGAGCTGCTCGACGTGGACCTGGACGAGCCCGGGCGGTGCACGGTGGTGCCGGAGGGCATCGACCTGGGTGCCGTGGACCGTGCCGCCCAGCAGGTGCGCACCGGTGCCGGAGCGCACCTCGCGGAGCTCGACACCGTGCTCGCGGCCCTGCCCGCCGCCCGGCGCGGGCTGCCGCTCGTGGTCACGGTGGGCCGCCTGCACCGTGTGAAGGGCACGGCCACGCTCGTCGAGGCCTGGGCCCGGGACGCCGGGCTGCGGGGCCGCTGCAACCTCCTCGTCGTGGGCGGGGACCTCGTCTCCCCCTCCGCCGACGAGCGGGAGCAGCTCACCCGGATCGACGCCGCCCTCCCCCGGGCCGAGGCCGCTACCGCCGGCCTGCTTCTGGCCGGCCACCGTCCCCACGCCACCGTGGCCGCCTGGCTCGCCGCGGTGCGCCGGGGCCGGCCAGGCCTGTCCTCCCCCGCCGGCGTCTACGTCTGCGCGAGCCTCAAGGAGGAGTTCGGCGTGGCGCTGGTCGAAGCCCTCGCCACCGGGCTGCCGGTCGTGGCGCCCGACGCCGGCGGGCCGGCCACCTTCGTGGCCGACGGCGTCACCGGCGTCCTCGTCGACACCGGCGACCCCGCCGCGCTGGCCCGGGCCGTGGCCCGGGCCCTCGACCTGGCGGCGCGCCCCGACGCGGAGCGCACCGCCGACGCGGCCCGTGCCATGGTCCGCGACCGCTTCAGCATCGAGGGGATGGCGACCGCCCTCACCTCCGTCTACGACGACGCCGTGGCGCACACGGCCGACAGGAGCCCCACCCCGTGACCCTGCTCGTGATCAGCCCGGACTACGCCTCCCACCTGTTCCCCCTCGCGACCCTGGCCACCGCGTGGCGGGACGCCGGGGAGCGGGTGGTCGTGGCCACCGGCCCGGCGACCGCCGCCATCGCCCGGGGCTTCGGCTTCGAGGTCGAGATCCTGCCGCTGGGCCGCGGCTCCAACCCCGGGGTCATCCGGGCCGAGGAGCAGCCGCCCGGGGAGGACGACGCCCTGCGCGGGTTCTTCGCCGCCACCCGCCGCGGCCCCGCGGAGACCCTGGCCTTCCAGGCCCGGGCCCGGCGCGACGACCTGCTCTGGGACCCGCTGGGCACGGCACGGCGGGTGCAGGACGTGGTGGACCGCGTCCGGCCGGACCAGGTGGTCGTGGACCACCTGGCCTTCGCGGCGCGTCTGGCCCTGACCGGCTCCGGGATCCGGCACGCCGACGTGGTCCTGGGCCACCCCTCGGCCCTGACGGTGGCCGACGAGGTCTACGGGCACCCGCCCGCGTGGCCCGGCCGGCTGCGCCCGTCCCCGGCCGAGCTGGAGGCGCTGCACCGGCTGTGCTCCTCGGTGCGGGACGAGTTCACGGAGCAGTGGAACGAGGCCCTGCAGCAGATCGCCCCCGGGACCCCGGCGAGCGCCGACGCCTTCGCGGAGACCGGCGACGACCTCCTGCTCAACTACCCGGGCGAGCTCCACGACGAGCACCGGACCCGGGCGCTGCCCGAGCACACGTTCCTGGGCTCGGCCGTCCGGGAGGAGGCCGAGGACCCGGAGGTGGCCGCGTGGCTGGCCGGCTCGGACCGCCCGATCGTCTACATCAGCCTCGGCAGCTTCCTGTCCGTGCGCGGGGACGTGCTCGCCCGGGTCGCGGAGGCCCTCCGCGGCCTGGACGTGCGGGTCGCCCTCGCGGCCGGGGCGACCCGGCCCGCCGAGCTGGGCCCGGTCCCGGAGTCCTGGCTCGTGCGCGGCACCCTGCCGCAGGTCACCCTGCTGCGCCGCGCGAGCGTCGCGGTCTCCCACGGCGGGAACAACAGCGTGACCGAGGCGCTCACCGCCGGGGTGCCCCTGCTGCTGCTGCCGATGTCCACGGACCAGTTCGCCGGGGCGGCGGCCCTCGAGGCGGCGGGGCTCGGGACGGTGCTCGACCCCAACGCCCTGTCGACCGCCGAGGTGCGGGACGCCGTGGCCGGGCTGCTCGACGACGGCCACGAGCGGCGGGGGGCGCTCGAGGACCTCCGGCACGACCTGACCCGCCGGCCCGGGCCGGCGCGGGCGTTCGCGGCCCTTGTCGAGTGAGCCCTCGGGCCTGCCGCTGACCGTCCTGCCGCCGTCCCGGGGGCTGGCCGGGGCGACGGCCGGGCAGGCGCCGGCGTTCGGCCGCACCCTCCGCCTCGCCCTCGCCATGCGCGGCGGCGTGAGCCTCGCCGTGTGGATCGGCGGCGCGGTGGCCGAGCTGGACCTGCTGCGCCGGATCCGGATCCACCGGGACCGCCGCGGGGCGCTGCACGCCTACCTCCTGTACCCCGCCGAGACCCCGGACCCGGTGCTCGAGGAGCGGGCGGCGGTGTACGCGCGGCTGCTCGCGGACGCCGGCTACGACAGGGTGGACATCGACCTCCTCGCCGGGGCCAGCGCCGGCGGGCTCAACGGCGTGGTGCACGCCGTGGCCCAGCGCGCGGGCTCCGACCTGGACGCCCTCGGCCGGATCTGGGCGGAGCACGGCGCCCTCGGCCGGCTGCTGCGCCCGCTCGGACGGCACCCCGTGGACTCCCTGCTGCGCGGCGACGACTACCTGTGGCCACGGCTGCTGGAGGCGCTCCTGGCGCTCCGGGGCAGCCCGGAGCACCACCCGGACCTGGTGGCCGAGCACGTCACGGTCGAGCTCTCCGCGACGGTCCTGGACAGCGACCCCTCGCCCTACAGCGCGTCGGCGGAGGGGCGCAGCGACTTCCACTTCTCCTCCCCGGAGCCGGGCTCCCCCGGTCCGTCCCTGGACAACGACATCCCGGGGCGGGACACGGCCCCCGCGCAGGCCGCGGCCGCGCTGTCCCGGCTGGCCTACGCCGCCCGGGCGACGTCCTCCTTCCCCGGCGCCTTCGAGCCGGCCTCGGTGTGGTCCGCCCCGACCCCGGGCCCGCGGGGCGCCCCGGGCCCGGCGGCCGGGCGCCCGGATCTGAGCCACGCGTTCGGCGCCCACCGCGACCCCGCGGAACTGCCCTACCACGTGGTCGACGGCGGGGTGTTCGACAACATCCCCATCGACCGGGCCCTCGAGGCCGCGCGCACCAGGACGTCCCTGCGGCACGCCGACCGGGCCCTGCTGTACCTCGACCCGGACCCGCCCCACCGCGAGCGTGCCGTGCCCTTCGTGCGCGACCTGCCGCGGCTCGTGGGCACGCTCGCCGCCACGGTCTCCCGGCTGCCGCGGCGGGAGTCGGACGACGACGAGGTCCTGGCCCTGTCCGACTACCTGGACGCTCAGCTCGTGGCCGGCGGCCGCCTGCACCCGCTCGCGGCGCTGATCGGGGGCTGGGACGAGGCCTCCCTCGAGGAGCGGCGCCGGGCCTACCTGCGCTACCGGGCCCGGACCGACGCCGACCTGCTGTCCCGCCTCCTGACCCGCCCGGCGCAGTGGCAGCTCACCTCGACCCTGGCCCGGCGCGACGCCCTGCGGGCCCGGCCGCCCCGTGCGCTCGACCCGCTGCGGGCGGAGCTGCTCCGGCGCTACGACGCCCTCTCCCGGGGCCCGCTGGAGGACCCCGCCGCCGCCGCGGTGCTGCGCGGGGCACAGGCCCTGTTCGACGCCGCCGCCTGCGTGCTGTCCTGGGTGCGCGTGCTGGAGGAGCTGGGCCTCGACGGGCCGGCCGGACCGCCCGGGGGATTCGACCGGTCCCTCGCCCGCGAGCGCGCCTACCGGGTGCTGGCGCGCGCCCGCCACGAGCGCGACCGGCGCTTCCACGCCGTGCTGGCCGCCGTCGCGGACCCGGCGGCCGATCTCACCGGGGCCGTGGACCCCTGGCTCGGCGCGGCCGGCGCGGGGCACCGGCCGGCGGACGCCTCCTGGGCCGAGCTCGACGCGGTCGTGGACGGGCTCCGGGGACTGCGCGCCGCGGTGGACGAGCACCTGGACGCCGACGTCCCCGGCCGGGCGGCCCGCCGCGCGGTCTGGGAGGCGTCCCCCTGGTCCAGGATCCCCGCCGGGGAGAGGGCGCCGGGCGCGGCGGACCTGCCCCCGCTCCTGGCCGCCGCAGGGATCCCCGCCGCGGTGTCCCCCGTGGCCTACGGGGAGATCCGCGGCGACCAGGCCCCCGCGGCGCCGGACGCGTTCCCCGCGCTCCGGGCGGCGATGGTCCGTGACCGCCTCCAGCAGGCTCTCGACACGCCGGGGGCCGATCGTCGGGAGCTCGCCCGCCTGCTCACGGACGCCGAGGAGCGGATGCCGGCGGGCGCCAAGCTGGCCGGTGCGGGACTGCTGAACTTCCGGGGGTTCCTGGCCGCGGACTGGCGGGCCCACGACTGGTGGTGGGGACGCCTCGACGCGGCGGCCGGGGTCGCCGGATTCCTGCGCGGGCTGCCGGCGGCCGCTCCGGCGTCTCCCCCGACACCCTCGACGCCCCCGATGACCCCGACGGCCCCGCCCGGCGCGCCGAGCGGTTCCCCGGCCGGGGACAGCCCGACGGTCGACCCCGTCGTCGCCGGCCTGCAGGACGCCCTGCTGCGCGACGCCGGGCACGGCTGCCCCGCCCGCGGCCGGGCGGTGGTCGGCGCGAGCGCCGACGGGCTGGACCGGCTGGCCCCGGGGCACCGCCTCTCGCTGGCCTCGCGCGGGGTGCGCGTGCTGGGGCGGGCCCTGGCGGGCACCCCGGACCTGCCCCGCCCCGTCTGGGAGGTCGTGCTGCTGGTGCTCCAGCCCCTGCTCGTGCTCGTGCCCGCGGTGGTGACCCCGGTGCGCGCCGCCCTGGCCGCCGTGGCGCTGACGGCCGGGCTGTGGCCGGCCGCGGGCCCGGTCGCCGCGGAGGCACGGGCGTGGTCCTGGCCCGGTGCCGCCCTGCTCGCGGCGGTCGCCGCGGCGCTCGTGCTGTCCCTCCTGCGGACGGGGCGGCGCGCGCTGCGACGGTGGTCG
>NZ_NSKF01000038.1:0-29004 GCF_002287015.1 Kocuria sp. WN036 | reverse complement strand
GCCCGATCCCGGAGATCGCCCGGCTCGGGCGGACCCTGCGCCGCTGGAGGGCCGCGATCCTGGCCTACTTCGACACCGCCGGAGCTTCGAACGGCCCCACGGAGGCGATCAACGGGGTCATCGAGACGATGCGCCGGGTAGCCCGCGGCTTCCGGAACTTCGACAACTACCGGCTACGCGCCCTGCTCGCCGCCGGCGGCCACCGGCCCTGGCGAAAGGCTCCTAACCATGCTCATCTGTGAAGGGCCGCTAATCTCGAAGGAAGCACCATGCTGAAGTGTCTCCATGGCAACTAGCGCCAGGGCGAGCCAGCATCAACGAGAAGGCATGCGCGTATGAGATTCCAGTCCAGTGATCCTGACGTCGAAACATTGGTTCGGCGCATAGAAAGAAAATTAATAGATTTGCAACCTGATTTTCAGCGTGGAGAGGTCTGGGCGCAATCAAAAAAGCAACGCTTAATTGATTCCATACTCCGGGGGTGGCATATTCCGCCCATTCACCTTATACAAAAACCTGATGGCAAATGGGATGTTCTTGATGGTCAGCAAAGATTAACGGCAATTAGGGACTTCATTCGCGGCGACTTCCCCGTAAATGGGGCAATAGAGCCTCAAATAGAGTCCATTAGTGCGTTAGCAGGCTGTCGCTGGGGTAACCTGCCCGAAAAAGTGCAGGAAAAATTCAATAGTTTTACAATTCGTGTTTTCGAGTTAACTGACTATCAAACTGAAGAACCATACGAACTATTCTTCAGATTAAATCAACCCACCAATTTGACTGAAGCTGAAAAACGTAACGCTTTCATTGGTGGGGCTCGAAATCAAGTTAAAGAACTAGTGGCATGGGCCACTGAATGCGGTATGAACAAGACCAACGTTGGCTTTACAAATGCACGGATGGCTTACGATGACGTTATTTCAAGGTTCGTTCTAACCTTGGAGGCTGGGCAACTTAACGTCAAAATCACATCTGCACGAGTCACTGAGCGTTACCGACGCGGAGATGAGTTCTCTGCCGATATCATGAACCGTGCTGGTCGTGCAATTGAATTGGTGACGACAATCCTGTCTTCACCCCCCAATGGAATAGTTATTAAACCCAACAAGGCCACTTTACATACATGGCTTTGTATGGCAGGCGAAATCCTTCTTTACGATGACCCTGACGCCGCCCATTCTGTTGTGGTGGAGGCATTTAGCCGTGCTGTTCATTGGATTGAAGCTCGTCGGGCTTCAAAAGATTACAGAACAGCTCAGAGCCGTGAATTTCGCGAATTGATGGATATTTTCGATGATCGTGCAACATCGAGAGTGTTAGACGTATCCTCGATTATACTGAGGGACTTGGTTGGCTGGATGGTAATCTACGCCCTTTCAGGGGGTAATAGCACGCCACCCTATGTAGCAACCATGTGCGAAGATGCTTGGTCCTTGGTGAAGCAGGATAAAGGAACCATTGAATTTGATCTTGCGGAATTTACCTATGAGCACAATTGGGGCGGCAAGGGATGGATTTGAGATCAATATCCGTGGTGAGTGCTCTGAAAAATGTCTCGAAGGCACCTTGCTACCTTTCCGGGGTGGTAATAACGGACCAAAGTGGCACCGACCATCCACTGGAGTTTAAGTCCGCCATCTCTGTGGTTTCTGGAAGAAATGGAGCGGGAAAAACCACAGTTCTCAAATCTATCGCGCGCGCATTAGGCACTACTTGTGATGAAGACCCTCCCAACGATCGGGCTGTTTTGTCTTTAACCAGGTGTACCGTGATGGGTGCGGTCGCAGATCAAATCTGGCGCGTGGAATACGATTATGCGAGTGGGGTGTCCTATGGGGAATCCCAAATTTCAGCATACTATTTAGATCCGGCCAAATCCGCCCTGCAAAGTTTGACGGTCGTGGAGGGCGATCCAAACTTTAGGGATTTGATCGAGGGAGTGGACTCCTACGAATTTTCTGATGATATGCGTAGTGCAGCGGCATATGTAATCGGTCGAGAGTATGAGTCCGTGGCAATTTATGAGATTGAAGAAATGGGTGACGGAAACGTTCCCCTGCCGTTTTTTGAGGTTGTTTCCGGCGGATTGAAGTACGATTCAATGGGGATGGGGCGCGGAGAATTAAATGTAATTTATCTGCTGTGGTTCTTATCGTATATTGATCGCGGATCCGTGGTGCTTATCGAGGAGCCCGAAGCGCACCTGGCTCAGTACTCCCAAGGCAATCTTGTAAACGCGCTAGCCGTCATCCGAAAGGATAAGAATCTACAACTTATAGTTTCTAGCCATTATCCTGGATTTTTTGAATCTTTGCCTGCTGGTTCTTTGCATTCTGTAACAAGATTGCCGCATTTCCGCTTGCAACCAATAGTTGATGTATATGAGTATGCAAGGCGATTGGGGGCTGTTCAACGCGTGTCAACTGCTGTGCTGGTGGAGGATGTTGTCGCGTCTGCGTTTTTGCGTGAATTGATCCAGGTATTCGACCCAGGATTGATGCATAAATTGGCTATAGTACCCGTCGGTCTTGGGGAAAGTGGAATTTTTAGATTTATTGATTCAATTCAAAATGATAATCGGCATAACTTGCATTTCATGGGAGTTCTGGACGGAGACTGCCGCGGGAAAAATTCTTATATAACAGCAGGGCTTCTCTTCTTGCCTGGGAGCTCCCCCCCGGAAGAGTTGGTAAAGAATGCGCTGCAAAGTTGGCGCGATTCGCTTGCCCCGCATCACCTGACTGCAGGTATAAGCACCGCAAAAATGCATGAGATTTTGGAAGATGCTCAAGGTTTGGAAATTCATGACTGGTTCAGGTTTGTAGCGGATAAATCGGGGGGGCAGGGTCAGCTACTAGCGCTTTGTGTTCGCTTAATGAATCTAACAGAAGAATTTGCTGACCAAGCACAGGAATTGATATCCGCCATTCGAAGTCGCACTGTATGATCCGGGAAGGAAGCCGTGGTATTGCATTTCGAGGGGTGATCTTCTGGTTGATAGATCAAGGTTTAGCGGCTAACTCGGCGTCAGATCCGCGCTGACTGAGTCCATTAGACTAGACGCGGTCCGTCGTCCATACCGATGCGGGCCTTGCCGTGTTGCTTGTTCCGCCCTTCATGGAACAGCGTGCGCGGACGACACCGTCCCCGAGCCGAAGAAGTCGCCAGCTGATGTCTGAACTGCCACCCGAGACCGCCCCGAGCGGCGCGGTCGACCCGACCGACGAGGCCGCGGTCGCCGCGGCCGTGGAGGCGGCCCTGGCCGCCGTCGGAAACGCCCAGGACCTCGACGAGCTCAAGGAGGTGCGGCTCGCCCACGCGGGGGACCGGTCCCCCCTGGCGCTGGCCAACCGGCAGATCGGCTCCCTGGACAAGTCGCAGAAGTCCGCGGCCGGCAAGCTGGTCGGCCAGGCCCGCGGCTGCGTCAACCAGGCGGTCGCCGCCCGCACCACGGTGCTGGAGGAGGAGCGGGACGCCCGGATCCTCGTCGAGGAGGCCGTGGACGTCACCGCCGCCGGCCGGCGCCGGCGCCTGGGCGGCCGGCACCCGCTGACCAACCTCATGGAGCGCGTCGGCGAGACGTTCGTGGCCATGGGCTGGGAGGTCGCCGACGGCCCCGAGGTCGAGTCCGAGTGGTACAACTTCGACTCCCTCAACTTCAAGCCGGACCACCCCGCCCGGGAGCTGCAGGACACGTTCTTCGTGGACCCGCCCGGGGCGCACCTCGTGCTGCGCACGCACACCTCGCCGGTGCAGATGCGCACCCTGCTCAGCCGCGAGCTGCCGGTCTACGTCGTCGTCCCGGGGCGCACCTACCGCACCGACGAGCTCGACGCCACGCACACCCCGGTCTTCCACCAGGTCGAGGGTCTGGCCGTGGACAAGGGGCTGTCGATGGCCGACCTCAAGGGCACGCTCGAGCACTTCGCCCGGCAGATGTTCGGCCCGGAGGCGAAGATCCGGCTGCGGCCCAACTACTTCCCCTTCACCGAGCCGTCCGCCGAGCTGGACGTGTGGCACCCGAACGCCAAGGGCGGGCCGCAGTGGATCGAGTGGGGCGGCTGCGGCATGGTCCACCCGAACGTGCTGCGCGCGGCCGGCATCGACCCCGAGGTGTACTCGGGCTTCGCGTTCGGCATGGGCATCGAGCGGACCCTGATGTTCCGCAACAACGTCCCCGACATGCGCGACATGGTCGAGGGCGACGTCCGCTTCAGCGAGCACTTCGGGATGGAGATCTAAGACATGCGAGTTCCTTTGTCATGGCTGCGCGAGCACGCCCCCGTCCCGGCGGACGCGACCGCCGAGGACGTCCTGGCCGCCCTGGTGACGGTGGGCCTCGAGGAGGAGGACGTGCACCGTCCCGCGGACCACCTGAAGGGCCCGGTCGTGGTCGGCCAGGTGCTGTCCAAGGAGCCGGAGACCCACTCCAACGGCAAGACCGTCAACTGGTGCACCGTCCGCGTGGTCCCCGAGGGCCAGGAGCAGACCCTGACCGGCGAGGGCATCGACCCCTCCGGCGTGCAGGGCGTGATCTGCGGGGCCCACAACTTTGAGGTCGGGGACAAGGTCGTCGTGACCCTGCCCGGCGCCGTCCTGCCCGGGGACTTCAGGATCTCGGCGCGCAGGACCTACGGCCACACCTCCGCCGGGATGATCGCCTCCGTCCGGGAGCTCGGCATCGGCGAGGACCACGACGGCATCCTGGTGCTCTCGACCCTCGGCCTGGACCCGGAGCTCGGCACGGACGCCCTCGAGCTGCTCGGCCTCCACGACGAGGCCGCCGAGATCAACGTGACTCCGGACCGCGGCTACGCGTTCTCGATCCGCGGCGTGGCCCGCGAGTACTGCCACGCCGTGCACGAGCCCTTCACCGACCCGGCCGGGACCGTGGCGCCCCGGGTGCCCGCCCCCACCGCGGACGGCTTCCCCGTGGCCGTCGGGGACGACGCCCCGATCCACGGCAACCCCGGGTGCACCCGCTTCGTCGCCCGCACGGTGACCGGCATCGACGCGAGCGCCCCCACACCCCCGTGGATGTCGGCGCGGCTGCGCCTGGCGGGGATCCGCTCGATCTCCCTGCCGGTGGACGTCTCCAACTACGTGATGCTCGAGCTCGGCCAGCCGTTGCACTTCTACGACCTCGGGACGCTGACCGGCGGCATCGGGGTCCGCCGGGCGGCGCCGGGCGAGACCCTGACCACCCTGGACGGCAAGCGGCGCACCCTGGACCCCGAGGACCTGCTCATCACCGACGGGTCCGGGCCCATCGGCCTGGCCGGGGTCATGGGCGGGGCGGCCACCGAGGTCTCGGACGCCACCGTCGACGTCCTCGTGGAGGCGGCCCGCTTCGACGAGGTCTCGATCGCCCGCACCACCCGCCGGCACCGGCTGCCCTCCGAGGCGTCCAAGCGCTTCGAGCGCGGCGTGGACCCGCAGATCGCCCCGGTGGCCGCCCAGCGCGCCGTGGAGCTGCTCGTGGAGCTGGCCGGCGGCACGGCCGGGCCCGGGGTCACCGACGTGGACGCCACCACCGCCCCCGCGCCCATCGAGCTGCCCTGGGACCACCCGAGCCGCCGCACGGGCGTGGAGTACACGGCGGAGCAGGTCGTCGCGACCCTCACCGAGCTCGGCGCGCAGGTCGAGGCCACCGACGACGGATGGCGCGTCGTGCCCCCGTCGTGGCGGCCCGACCTGGTCGAGAAGGAGGACCTGGTCGAGGAGATCGCCCGCCTCGTGGGCTACGACGCGATCCCCTCGCGGCTGCCCGTGGCGCCCCCCGGGCGCGGCCTGACCGCTGAGCAACAGGCCCGCAAGCGGGTGGCCGACGCGCTCGCGGCCGCCGGGCTGACCGAGGTGCTCGCCTACCCGTTCGTCGCGCAGGCGGACAACGAGCTGTGGGGTGCCCCCGAGCCCGGGGTGCCCGTGCCGTCGGTGAAGCTGGCCAACCCGATCAGCGAGGCCCAGGGGATGCTGCGCGTGTCCCTGCTCCCGGGCCTGCTCGAGGTGCTGCGGCGCAACACCTCCCGCGGCTTCCGCGACCTGGCGCTCTACGAGGTCGGGCGCGTCTTCCGCCCCGGCGAGCAGCTCGGCAGCGCGAGCATCCCGCCGCTGGGGGCGCGCCCGGACCCGGCGGTGCTCGAGGAGCTCGAGGCCGGCCTGCCCGCCCAGCCGCGCCACCTCGCCGCGGTCCTCGCCGGCAAGGACGCGGCCGAGGGGCCGTGGACCGCGCCGCGCGCGTTCGACTGGCAGGACGCCCTCGACGCCGCCCGGCTGGCCGCCGAGGTGCTGGGGGTCGAGCTGACCGTCCGCCAGGGCACCCACCAGGCGTTCCACCCGGGCCGCACCGCGGTGCTCGCCACCGCCGACGGCACCCCGCTGGGCTACGCGGGCGAGCTGCACCCGCAGCTCGTCGCCGCGCAGGACCTCCCCGAGCGGACCGTGGCGATGGAGCTGAACCTCAGCTCGCTCACCGCGGCCGAGTCCGGGGTCGTCCAGGCGCGCCCGATCTCCGGCTACCCGGCCGCCACGCAGGACGTCGCGCTCGTGGTGGACGCCTCCGTGCCGGCCGCCGAGCTGCGGGCCGCGCTCGAGGAGGGCGCCGGGGAGCTCCTCGAGGACGTCCGCGTCTTCGACGTCTACCAGGGACCCGGCATCGAGGAGGGCCGGAAGTCGGTCGCCTTCGCGCTGCGCTTCCGGGCCCCGGACCGCACGCTGACCGCGGACGAGGCCTCCGCCGCCCGCGAGGCGGCCGTCGCCGTCGCCGCCGAGCGCCACGGCGCCGTGCTCCGCGGCTGAGCGGTCCCGCCCGGACGGCCCGCCCCCTCCGGGGAGCGGTCCGTCCGTCGTCCCCGCCCCGCCCGGGCGGTAACACTCGCGAACGCCAGGGAGTGCGCCGTCGACTTCGGTACTGTGGCACCGGGTCCCCGGCCGCGACCCCGGCGTTCGCGACCGACCCCCCTTCCCCGACCCCGTTCCAGGAGCGCAGCATGACCGAGGAGACCACCGACCGCCAGGAGCCGTTCTTCGCCTTCGACGACGAGCAGGACGTGCAGGACGGGCGCGCCCGCCGGTCGATCGCCTGGAAGCCGACGGCCGTGGGCCTGCTGGGGCTGCTCCTGGGCCTGGTCCTCGCGGTGAGCGCGGCCCTCGCCTGGGACGACTCCCGCAGGCTGGCCGGCTACGCGGACCGGTCGTGGGTGATCTCCGGGCAGTACCAGGACCTCACCAACGATCTGCAGACCAAGACCTGGAACCCCATCTACCGCGGGGTGCTGCCCGCGGACGAGGCGGTCACCGAGCAGCCCTTCGACTCGGGCCTCGCCGACCCGCGCGTCCCGGAGGCGGGGGAGGAGATCGTCTTCCGCGGCACGCAGACGGGCTCCGGCGAGGACGACTTCCACCAGGAGGCCGACGCGCTGCTCGCCGTCGAGGACGGCACCCTCCAGGTGGTCGAGACCGCCGAGGCGGGCGAGTTCGGGGACGGCGTCACCGCGGGCACCATCGCGTGGCAGCGCGTCCAGGCGGCCCTGCTGCTGCTCGCCGGTCTCGCCGCGGCCGGGGGCGGGGTCTGGTTCGCCCGCCGGCTCTACCGCCGGGAGCACTGACCGGCCGGCCGCCCGCGCGGCGCAACGGGCCCCCGCCGGACGCACAGCGTCCGGCGGGGGCCCGTTCCCGTCGGTGCCCGGGGGCCGGTGCGGGTCAGGGCAGGGCGGGCAGCTCCCGGCGGAGCAGCCACGCGTCGAGCAGGCCGTCGACCTCCGCCCACCGGTCCCGGGGCACGAAGCCCCGCAGGTGCTCCCGGAAGCCCGCCGTGCTCACCCACCCGTCCCGGTTGGCGGTGGCCCAGCCGCGCAGCAGCGTGCGGAAGGCGTCCTCGCCCACGGTCTCCCGGATCGCGTGGACGGTGAGGGCGCCCCGGACGTACACCACGTCGTCGAAGAGCCGCACCTGCCCGGGGTCCCCGATGACGAGGTCCTGGCGCATCTTGGACAGGGTCCGGTGCGCCTTCTCCGCGTGCCAGCGGGCCGGCCGGTCGCCGGAGGTCTCCGACCAGATCCACTCCGCGTAGGACGCGAACCCCTCGTTGAGCCAGATGTCCTGCCACGCGGAGAGGACCAGACTGTTGCCGAACCACTGGTGGGCCAGCTCGTGCGCCACGAGCCGCTGCTCCTCCCAGTCCGTGCCCAGCTGGTTCTTCCCGAACACGGAGCACGCGTAGCACTCGAACGGGTCCTCCAGCGACTCGTCGACGACCACCACCGTGTAGCTCGGGAAGGGGTAGGGGCCGAACCAGTCGTTGAACACCTCGATCATCCGGCCCTGCTCCGCGAAGGTCTTCTCCGCCTTCTTGCGCCGCTTCCTGGAGCACACCAGGTACTGGGGGACGCGCGAGCCCGAGAGCTCGTGCCGTTCGTACGGGCCGATCTGCACGGTGGCCAGGTAGGGCGGCAGCGGCACCCGGGACGTGTACACCCAGTGGCGCTCGCCGTCGCGCTCCACCACGGACTCCAGCTCGCCGTGGACCACCACCTCGTAGTCGGCGTCCGCGTGCACGGCGACCCGGTAGGTGGCCTTGTGGGAGGGGTGGTCCACGCACGGGAACCAGGTGGACGAACCGGTGGGCTGCCCGGCGACGAGCACGCCGTCGTCGAGCTCGGCCCAGCCGATCTCGCCCCAGGGCCCGTCCAGGGACTCGGGGTACCCCTCGTAGGCCACGGTGAGCGTGAACGCCTCCCCTGCGGCGACGACGCGCGGCAGGGTCAGCACGAGGCGGCTCCCGCGGTGGTCGGCGCGGACGCGGCGGCCGCCGAGCAGACCGCCGAGTCCGCCGGTGCCGAACCTGACGTCGGTCACGGCGAGCTCGGTGAGGTCCAGCTCGATCCGGTCTGTGTCGTGCAGCGCGCGGCAGGACAGGATGGCGCGCGCCTCGAGGCCGTTGTCCTCGACGTCGTAGTCGAGGTCCAGGTCGTAGTGCTCCACGGTGGCCGCGCAGCACCCCACGAACGGCGTGTAGGGGTCCCGTGCGCCGTCGGCGCCGAGGAAGCGGTGCATCGGTGCGGCGCTCACGGGACCAGCAGCAGCTTGCCCTGGGCGGCGCGGGACTGGAGCAGCTCGTGGGCCTGCCGTGCCCGGTCGAGCGGGAACGTCTCGGCGACGCGGAGGGTCAGCGACCCGTCGAGCACCGCGTCGAACAGCTCGCCCGCGCGCCAGTTCCGCTCCTTCTCGTCGAGCAGGTAGTCGTTGAGGGTGGGGCGGGTGAGGAACAGGGAGCCGTGCTGGGCGAGCCGCTGCGGGTCGAGCGGGGGCACCTGGCCGGAGGAGCCGCCGAAGAGCACCAGCATCCCGCGCCGGCGCAGCGCCCGGAGCGACTCGTCGAAGGTGTCCTTGCCCACCGAGTCGTAGACGACGTCGGCGCCGCGGCCGCCGGTGACCTCCCGGACGTGCTCGGCGAAGCCCTCGTAGCCCACCAGGGCGAAGTCGGCCCCCAGGGAGCGCGCGGTCTCCGCCTTGGCCTGCGTGCCCACCAGGGCGACCACCGTGGCCCCGAGCGACTTCAGCAGCTGCACGGCGAGACCTCCGACCCCGCCCGCGCCCGCGGTGACGACGGCGACGTCGCCCTCCTGGACCGGGTACGTCGAGCGGACCAGGTAGTGCGCGGTGAGACCCTGCAGCGGGACGGCCGCGGCGACCTCGTCGGACACGCCGGAGGGCACGCGCAGGGCCTTGTCGGCGTCCACGAGGAAGGCGTCGGCGTAGGTCCGGGACGCCTGCGAGGTGGTGATCCGGTCGCCCAGGGCGAAGTGGCGCACCTCGGAGCCCACGCCCGTCACCACGCCCATGCCCTCGGAGCCCGGGGTGAAGGGGTGCTCCACGGGGTAGACGCCCTCGCGCTGGTACACCTCGATGAAGTTCACCCCCGCCGCGCGGGTCTCGACGAGCAGCTGGCGCGGACCGGGTTCGAGGTCCGGACGCTCGCCGAGGGTCAGGACCTCGGGGCCTCCGGCTCGCTCGACCATGACGCAACGGACCATGACGGGTACCTCCTGGAGATCGCGGACGGGAACCCTGCCATGGTAGGCACGGAGTCCCGCCGCGCCCTCCCCGCAGGGGTCGCCCAGGGGTAGCGTGTGCACAAGAGGGGGCACGGGAAAGCCCCCGTAATCATCGAGATTTGCAGACGGGAAGCGTAGATTCGGGGGCAGAGCCGTTCCCGGGGGGAGCGCGAGAGCGGCCGTGGTCGATCCGAGTGGGGGGATCCTGACGTGCTCCGACGAGGCGTACCCGCGCCCCGCTCCGCCGGTCCTCCCCCCGTAGCGTGCATAAATATTGAAGACCATGCATAACTTTGAGCTAGAGTGGGTTCTATGACGTTCAGCGCAGCAGTGTCGGGGGCATCCGGCTACGCCGGTGGCGAGGTCCTGAGGATCCTCGCCGGTCACCCGCAGATCGAGATCGGGGCCGTGGGGGCCCATTCCAACGCGGGCCAGCGGCTGGGGGAGCTGCAGCCGCACCTGCACTCCCTCGCCGACCGGGTGCTCGTCGACACCACGGTGGAGAACCTCGCCGGCCACGACGTCGTCTTCCTCGCCCTGCCGCACGGCGCCTCGGCCGCGATCGCCGCGCAGCTGCCGGCGGAGACCGTGGTGATCGACGCCGGCGCCGACCACCGGCTCGACTCCGCCGAGGAGTGGGACCAGTTCTACGGGTCCCCGCACGCCGGGACCTGGCCGTACGGGCTGCCGGAGCTCGTCGTGGACGCCGAGGGCACCCGCCAGCGCGAGCAGCTCCGCGGCGCTACCCGCATCGCGGTGCCGGGCTGCTACCCGACCAGTGCCCTGCTCGCCCTGGGCCCCGGCTTCGCGGCCGGTCTCCTGGAGCCGGAGGACGTCGTGATCGTCGCGGCCTCGGGCACCTCCGGGGCCGGCAAGGCCGTCAAGGCGCACCTGCTGGGCTCGGAGGTCATGGGCTCGATGAGCCCGTACGGGGTGGGCGGCGCCCACCGGCACACCCCCGAGATCGAGCAGGGCCTCTCGAAGGCCGCCGGGCGCCGGGTGCGGATCTCTTTCACCCCGACGCTCGCCCCCATGCCGCGGGGCATCCTCACCACCGCCACCGCGCGGGTCCCCGAGGGCGTGACCGCCGCGCAGCTGCGGGAGGCCTGGGAGACCGCCTACGCGGCCGAGCCGTTCGTCACCGTCCTGCCCGAGGGGCGGTGGCCCTCGACGAAGTCGGTGGCCGGCTCCAACCACGCCCAGCTCCAGCTCGCCCACGACGCCCGGGCGGGGCGGGTCATCGTCACGTGCGTGATCGACAACCTCGTCAAGGGCACCGCCGGCGGTGCCGTCCAGTCCATGAACCTCGCACTCGGCCTGCCGGAGGACACCGGCCTGACACTCCAAGGAGTCGCACCGTGAGAACGTACCCCTCCCAGCAGCCCGCCGGCACCCTGCAGGTCGACACCGCCCGCGGCGTGGCCGCCGCCCAGGGCTTCCGCGCCGCCGGCACCGAGGCCGGCTTCAAGGACTCCGGCGGGCCGGACCTCGCCCTCGTCGTCAACGACGGGCCCCAGCACCACGTGGGGGCCGTGTACACGACCAACCGGATCACCGCCGCGCCCGTCCAGTGGTCCAAGGCCGCGACCGCGGACGGCCGGGCCGCCGCCGTGGTCCTCAACTCCGGCGGCGCCAACGCCTGCACCGGCCCGCAGGGCTTCCAGGCCTCCCACCGGACCGCCGAGCTCGTCGGCGAGGCGCTCGGGGTCGGGGCCGGGGACGTGGTGGTGTGCTCCACCGGGCTGATCGGCATCCAGCTGCCCATGGACGTCATGGAGCGCGGCCTCCCCGGGGTCGTCGAGGCCCTCGGGGACGACGACGCCGCCGGGGCCGCCGCGGCCCGGGCCATCATGACCACCGACTCCGTCTCCAAGCAGGCCGCCTACGTCCGCGACGGGTGGACGGTCGGCGGCATGGCCAAGGGCGCGGGCATGCTCGCCCCGGGGCTGGCCACGATGCTCGTGGTGCTCACGACCGACGCGGAGCTCTCCTCCGACGCCCTGCAGTGGGCGATCGAGGACGCGGTGAAGGTCACGTTCAACCGCACCGACTCCGACGGCTGCATGTCCACCAACGACACCGTGGTGCTGCTCGGCTCGGGCGCCTCCGGGATCACGCCGGACGAGTTCGAGTTCAGCCAGGCCGTGACCGCGGTGTGCCACTCGCTGGCCCAGCAGCTCATCACGGACGCCGAGGGCGCGTCCCACGACATCGAGATCACCACCGTCAACGCCGCGACCGAGCGGCAGGCGGAGGACGTGAGCCGCTCCGTGGCCCGCTCCAACCTCTTCAAGGCCGCGATCTACGGCAACGACCCCAACTGGGGCCGCGTCCTGTCCGCGGTCGGCACCACCGACGCCGCGTTCGACCCCGACCGGCTCGACGTCGCCATCAACGGTGTCGTGGTCTGCCGCAACGGCATGATCGGGGACCCGCGCGAGGGCGTGGACCTGGCCGCCGACCGCAGGGTCACCGTCCTGGTCGACCTCAAGGCCGGGGACGCCGACGCCACCGTCTGGACCAACGACCTGACCCACGACTACGTCGAGGAGAACAGCGCCTACTCCAGCTGACCAGCCCGCCCACCAGCACAGCACCGACCCACGGCGCAGGAGAACCATGACCGACCCGAGTGACCCGACCCGCTACGAGACCGCCCAGCTGAAGGCGGGCACCCTGATGGAGGCCCTGCCCTGGATCCAGCGCTACTCCGGGTCCGTGATGGTCTTCAAGTACGGCGGCAACGCCATGGTGTCCGAGCCGCTGCGGCAGGCCTTCGCGGAGGACATGGTGTTCCTGCGCCACGTCGGGATCAAGCCGGTCGTGGTGCACGGCGGAGGGCCCCAGATCAACCGCATGCTGGAGCGGCTGGGCATCGAGTCCGAGTTCCGCGGCGGGCTGCGCGTCACCTCCAAGGAGGCCGTGGACGCCATCCGCATGGTGCTGACCGGGCAGGTCCAGCGGGAGCTCGTCTCCCTGCTCAACGCCACCGGCCCGTACGCCGTCGGGCTCTCGGGGGAGGACGCCGAGCTGTTCCGCGCGGTCCGCCGGGGCACCGTGGTGGACGGCGAGGAGGTGGACCTCGGCCACGTGGGCGAGGTCGTCGGCGTCAACCCCGAGCCCGTCACCCAGCTCCTCGAGGCCGGGCGGATCCCCGTCATCTCCTCCGTGGCGCCGGAGGTCGACGCGCACGGCCGCCCCACGGGGGAGATCCTCAACGTCAACGCGGACACCGCCGCCGCCGCCGTGGCGGTGGCCCTGCGCGCCGAGAAGTTCGTGGCCCTCACCGACGTCGAGGGGCTCTACGCGAACTGGCCGGACAAGGGCTCCCTGATCGCGTCCCTCTCCGCCTCGGAGCTGCGCGCGATGCTCCCGAGCCTGCAGGCCGGGATGATCCCCAAGATGGAGGCGGCCCTGCGGGCCGTGGAGGGCGGGGCGCGCCGGGCGTCCATCGTCGACGGGCGCAGCCCGCACACGTGCCTGCTCGAGATCTTCACCGACACCGGCATCGGTACCCAGCTCGTCCCCGACCACGGAGCATCGTCATGACCGCCCAGCACACCGCCTCCCGCTACTCGGCCCAGACCGCCCTGCTCGGCGAGTACGCCGACTCGCTGCTCGGCGTCTTCGGCAGCCCGTCCCTCGTGCTCACCCACGGCAAGGGCGCCGTGGTCACCGACGCCGACGGCCGGGACTACCTCGACCTGCTCGCGGGCATCGCCGTCAACGCCCTCGGCCACGCCCACCCGCGCTGGGTGGAGATCGTCTCCCGCCAGCTCGCCACCCTCGGGCACGTCTCCAACTTCTTCACCTCCCCCCAGCAGATCGCCCTCGCCGGGAAGCTGCTGTCCCTGGCCGGCGCGCCCGCGGGCTCCCACGTCTTCTTCGCGAACTCCGGCACCGAGGCCAACGAGGCCGCGTTCAAGCTCGCCCGCCGCCACGGCCACGAGCACCCCGGCCCGGACGGCCGGCCCCGCGGCACCGTCCTCGCCCTCGAGTCCGCCTTCCACGGCCGCACCATGGGCGCCCTCGCCCTGACCGCCAAGGAGGCCTACCGGGCGCCCTTCGAGCCCCTCCCGGGCGGGGTCCGGCACATCCCCGCGACCGTCGAGGCCCTCGAGGAGCACCTCGACGGGACGGTCGCGGCGCTGATCGTGGAACCCGTGCAGGGCGAGGCCGGCGTGCGCGAGCTGCCCGAGGGCTACCTCCGGGCCGCCCGGGAGCTGACCCGCCGGCACGGTTCGCTGCTGGTCGTGGACGAGGTGCAGACCGGGATGGGCCGCACCGGCCGCTGGTTCGCCTCCTCCGCCGAGCTCACCGGCGACGACCTGCCGGACGCGATCACCCTGGCCAAGGGCCTAGGCGGCGGCTTCCCGATCGGCGCGATGCTGACCGTCGGCCCGGAGGTCTCCGCGCTGCTCGGGGCCGGCCAGCACGGCACCACGTTCGGCGGCAACCCGCCGGCCACCGCCGCGGGCCTCGCCACCGTCACCGTCATCGAGGAGGACGGCCTGCTGGAGCACGCGCGCACCGTGGGCGCCGTGCTCGGCGAGGGGCTGCGCGCGGTCCCCGGGATCGGCGACGTGCGCCAGCACGGACTGCTGATCGGCGCCGACCTCGAGGTCCCCGAGGGGGCCACCGCCCCGTTCGGCCCCGCCGTGGTCGAGGCCGCCCGGGACGCCGGATTCATCGTCAACGCGACCGGCCCCGGGACACTGCGCCTGGCCCCGCCCCTGATCCTGACCCCCGAGCAGGCGCGCACCTTCCTCGACGCGCTCCCCGAGATCCTGCGCACCGCCGCCGCCGCGGTCACGGCCCCCGCCGCGACCTCGCCCGACTCCCCGCCGAAAGAAGCATGAACCCGTCCATGACCCCCCGCCACTTCCTCGTCGACACCGACCTCTCCCAGCAGGAGCAGACCGAGGTGCTCGAGCTCGCCGCCCGCCTCAAGGCCGACCGCTGGGCCCACCGGCCCTACGCGGGGCCCCAGACCGTGGCCGTGATCTTCGACAAGACGTCGACCCGCACCCGGGTCTCCTTCTCCGCCGGGATCGCCGATCTCGGCGGCAACCCGCTGATGATCAACCCGGGCGAGTCGCAGCTGGGCAAGGAGAGCGTGGCCGACACCGCGCGCGTCTTCTCCCGCATGGCCTCGACCATCGTGTGGCGCACCTACGCCCAGTCCGGGCTGGAGGAGATGGCCGCGGCCGCCACCGTGCCCGTCGTCAACGGGCTCTCCGACGACTACCACCCCTGCCAGATCCTCGCGGACCTGCTCACCGTCCGGGAGCACCGGGGCGGTCTCGCCGGGCTCACCTTCGCCTACCTCGGGGACGCCGCCAACAACATGGCCCACTCCTACCTGCTGGGCGGGGCCACCGCCGGCATGCACGTGCGCGTGGCCGGCCCGGCGAGCCACCTCCCGGACCCGGCGGTGGTGCGGGCCGCCGAGGAGCGCGCGGAGCAGACGGGAGGGTCCGTACGCGTGACCACCGACCCGGCCGAGGCGCTCGCCGGGGCGGACGTGGTCTGCACCGACACCTGGGTGTCCATGGGCCAGGAGGCGGAGACCGAGGCGCGGGCGGAGGTCTTCCGGGCGTACTCCGTGGACGCCGCGGCGATGGCCCAGGCCGCGCCCGGGGCGCTGTTCCTGCACTGCCTGCCCGCCTTCCGCGGCTCCGAGGTCGCGGCCGAGGTCATCGACGGCCCGCAGTCCGTGGTGTGGGACGAGGCGGAGAACCGCCTGCACGCCCAGAAGGCCCTGCTCGTCTGGCTCATGGCGCGCTCCGGGCGCTACGACCTGGGTGCCGCCGACGCCTCCGCCGTACCCGCATGAGCATCCCCGCCACCAAGACCGCCCGGCAGGCCCGGATCGTGGCCCTCGTGACCGGAGGGGCGATCCACTCGCAGGCCGAGCTGGCCGCCCGGCTGGCCGAGGACGGCGTGCAGGTCACCCAGGCCACGCTCTCCCGCGACCTCGTGGAGCTCGGGGCCGTCCGGGTGCGCGAGGGCTCCGGCGCCCTCGTCTACGCCGTCCCGCAGGCCGGGGCCGACCGCTCGCCCGCCTCCGGGATCACCCAGGAGGTGCTCGACGCGCGCCTGGCCAGCCTGTGCCGCGAGCTGCTGGTCACCGCCGAGGCGAGCGCGAACCTCGTGGTCCTGCGGACCCCGCCGGGGGCCGCCCAGTACTTCGCCTCCGCCATCGACACGTCCGTGCTCCCCGCCGTCCTCGGCACCATCGCCGGCGACGACACCATCATGGTGGTGTGCCGGGCGGCGGACGGCGGCCACGCCGTGGCCCGCCGCTTCCTGGAGCTCGCCGAGTAGAGGTCCCGGCGCCGCCCCGTGCCGGCCGTGCGCCGCGCGCTCAGCGGGCCGCGTACCCCTCCAGGACCGGGACGAGCTCCGTGCGCTCGAAGACCCGGGCGAAGTCCAGGGCGGAGTGGGCGCCGGCCGTCTGCGAGGCCCCGGCCGCGAGCAGCGTCCGCACGATCGTCTCGTTGCCCCGGAAGACCGCGCTCATCAGCGCCGTCTGACCGTTGTCGTTGACCCGGTCCGGGTCCGCCCCGGCCTCGAGCAGCGCCGCGACGGTCTCCTCGCGCTGGTGGTAGGCCGCGAGGACCAGCAGGGTGTCGCCCTTGCCGTTGGTGAGGTTCACCGGGACGCCGGCGCGCACGGCCGGCAGGAGGTTCTCCGTGTCCCCCGTCCGGGCCATCTCGAACAGGGAGAGCACGTAGGCCATCTCCTCCTCGGTCAGCTGGGGGGCCGCCGGGTCCTGCGGCTGGTCGGTCGGCTGGGGGTTCTCGGTCACGGGTGGTCCTTCGCGGTCGGTCGGATGCAGCTCCTGCCGGCCAGTTTATCGGGGGCGGGGACCGCGACACGCGCCACCCCCAAGTACCCGGGTCTTGACGTTGCAGTAACCGACTGGCACGCTCGTGTGACACAGCTCACCTCGTGCCCGTTCCTCGCGCCGGTGCCCGTGCACCGGGGATCCGGAGTTCCCCCATGACGAATCTCGCCACCCTGCTCACCGACACGGCCGCGGCCTCCCCGGAGTCCCGGGCGGTGGTCCTCGACGACAAGGTCCTGACCTACGGGGCCCTCGACGACCTGTCCGCGCGGGTCGCGTCGATGCTCGCCGCGGCCGGCGTCGGACAGGGCGACCGGGTGGCCCTGATCCTGCCCAACGTCCCCCACATGCCGATCGCCTACTACGGGATCCTGCGCGCGGGCGGGGTGGTCGTGCCCCTCAACCCCCTCCTCAGCCCCCGGGAGCTGGCGTACCACTTCGACAACGCCGAGGTGTCCCTGGTGCTCGTCTGGGAGGCGATGGCCGAGGCGACCCGCGCCGCGGTCGCGAACCTGGACCGGGACGTCCGGGTGGTCGAGGTCTCGGCCGCCGGCACGCTGCAGGCGCTCGCGGACGTCCCGCCGCGGCCCGGGGTCGCCGAGCGCGACGACGACGAGCCCGCCGTCCTGCTCTACACCTCCGGGACCACGGGCCGGCCCAAGGGCGCCGTCCTGACGCACCACAACCTCCGGGCCAACGCGGCGCTGTCCGCGGGCCTCTTCGACCTGGCGCCCGGGGACGTCATGTTCGGGGCCCTGCCGTTCTTCCACGTCTTCGGCCAGACCGTGGCGCTCAACGGCGTCGTCCACGCGGGGGCGACCGTCACGCTGCTGCCGCGCTTCGACCCGGCCAAGGCGCTGGAGATCCTGGCCCGGGACGAGGTCACGGTCTTCGCCGGGGTGCCGAGCATGTACGTGGCGCTGCTCGCCGCCGCGGACGGCGGGACGGTCGAGCTGCCGCACCTGCGGGCCGGGGTCTCGGGCGGTTCCCCGCTGCCGGTCGAGGTCCTGGAGCGCTTCGAGGAGGTCTTCGGCGCCCCCATCTACGAGGGCTACGGCCTGTCCGAGACCTCCCCGGTGGTGTGCTTCAACCAGAAGGACCGGGGACGCCGCCCGGGCTCGATCGGCACGGTGGTGCGGGGCGCGCAGCTGAAGGTCGTGGACGACCTCGGCGCTGAGGTCCCCGTCGGGGAGATCGGCGAGCTCGTGGTGGCCGGGGAGTACGTGATGGCCGGTTACTGGCGCAACCCCGAGGCCACCGAGGCCGCGATCCGTGACGGCTGGTTCGCCACGGGGGACCTCGCCCGGGTGGACGAGGACGGCTTCTACTACATCGTGGACCGCAAGAAGGACATGGTCCTGCGCGGCGGCTACAACGTCTACCCCCGCGAGGTCGAGGAAGTGATCTACCAGTTCCCCGGCATCGCCGAGGCCGCGGTGGTCGGGGTGCCGGACGAGGCGATGGGCGAGGAGGTCGCCGCCGTCGTCGCCTTCCGCGACGTGCCCGAGGCGGAGCGGGACGCGAAGGTCGACGAGCTGGACGCCTTCGTCCGCGAGCGCGTGGCCAAGTACAAGCACCCGCGCTACTACAAGGTGGTCGACGAGCTGCCGAAGGGCCCGACCGGCAAGATCCTCAAGCGCTCCCTCGACCTCGCGGGCGCCGGGCACCGCGGCTGAGCCCGCACACGGAAGGGGCCGGCCGCTGGACGCGGCCGGCCCCTTCTGCTCGATGGGTCCGCACGGACACCGGGGGAGGCGCCCCGGGCGGGGCGCCTCCCGGACGGGTCAGCTGGACATCATCGCGGGGCTCGCCTGCTGGGGCTCGCGCTCCACGGCCACGTGCTCGTTGGGCACGCAGTGGGTCATGGTGAGACCCGCCACGCTGCGCGGGCCGTTGTTGCCGAGGTTGGCCACGCGCTGCAGCTCCTCCTCGGAGAGACGCTGGGTGGCCAGGGGGCCCAGGTCCTTGACGTCCTCGAGGGAGACGCCGATGCCGTCGCCCACGCGGCGGCCCATCTCGTCCTCGACCATGTAGAAGTGCCAGACCATGCGCTCCTGGATCGGGCGGTCGCACTGGGAGAGCGCGCCGACCAGGTTGTCGATGAGCTCCTCCTTCTCCCACTCCTCCTGGAGCTGGAAGCGCTCGCCGGCCTGCTTGTAGTCGTTGGTCCGCTCGATCCGGGCGCGGGTCAGGCGCGCGCTGATCTCCGGGCCGACCTCGGGCTGGTACCCCTCGGGCTTCGGAGTCTCCTGCACGCCTCCGATGATGGACGGCTCGTAGTTCACGTGCGGGTTCTGGCCCGGGGCGTGGTCCACGGCGTAGGCCATCTGGCCGTCGCGCTGGTTGGTGGCCACCGGCGCCTTCGGCGCGTTGACCGGCAGCTGCAGGTAGTTCGGGCCCACGCGGTAGCGCTGGGTGTCCGAGTAGGAGAAGGTGCGGCCCACGAGCATCTTGTCGTCGGAGAACTCCAGGCCGTCCACCAGCACGCCGGTGCCGAAGGCGATCTGCTCGTTCTCCGCGAAGAAGTTCTGCGGGTTGCGGTTCAGCACCATGCGCCCGACCGGCTTCGGCGGGAACAGCTCCTCCGGCCACACCTTGGTGTCGTCCAGCGGGTCGAAGTCCAGCTCGGGGTGGTCGTGGTCCTCCATGACCTGGACCTGCAGCTCCCACTCGGGGTAGTCGCCGGCCTCGATCGCGTCGTAGAGGTCCTTGGTGTGCGAGCCGAGGGTCTGGGCCTGGATGTTCGCAGCGTCGGCCGAGGTGAGGGACTTCACGCCCTGCTTCGGGATCCAGTGGTACTTCACCAGGAGGGACTCACCGGCGGCGTTGACCCACTTGTAGGTGTTCACGCCGAAGCCCTGCTGGTGGCGGTAGTCCGCCGGGATCCCGCGCGGGGAGAACAGGATCGTGATCATGTGCATCGCCTCGGGCGACTGGCTGAAGAAGTCGAAGGCGCGGTTGGCCACGCCGGCCTCGAAGTTCACGGGGTCCGGCTTCTGGGAGTGGATGAAGTCGGGGAACTTGATGGCGTCCCGGATGAAGAACACGCCCAGGTTGTTGCCGACGAGGTCCCAGTTGCCCTCCTCCGTGTACATCTTCACGGCGAAGCCGCGCGGGTCGCGGGCCACCTCGGAGGAGTCCCGGCCGCCGGCCACGGTGGAGAACCGCACGGCCACGTCGGTGCGCTTGCCGGCCTCGGCGAAGACCTTGGCGCGGGTGAACTTCGCGATGGGCTCGTCGCCGTAGGCGCCGTAGGCCTCGAAGTAGCCGAAGGCGGTGGTGCCGCGGGCGTGCACCACGCGCTCGGGGATGCGCTCGCGGTCGAAGTGGCTCATCTTCTCGAGGAACGCGTAGTTCTCGAGGGTCGCGGGCCCGCGGGAGCCGATGGTGCGGGTGTTCTGGTTGTCGTGGACCGGGTGGCCCTGACGCGTGGTGAGGGTCTGCTCGGGAACGTTCGTCATGGGGTTCCTCTCGGGGTAGGGACCGGGTGTGCAGGACGGCCGGGGCGCGTGGCCCCCGCCGTGGTGAGGTGCGGTCGGTCGGTCTGGATCACACCCGGTCCCCAGTATGTCGGAAGGGCCGGGCTATTGCTAGCTATTCATAATTGCGGAGTGGCGCACCGCACCTCTGCAGGTCGGAGGGCGGGCGCGGCCCGGCGGGGGAGTGCGCGGGACGGTCCGCAGAGTATGCATAAATACAAGTCGCCGTGTATAGTCATGCACAGAAGGCGGGGCCACGCCGTGGCGCCCGGACCACCGACGAAGGAGAACACCGTGACCGAGCGTGTTGTGCTGGCCTACTCCGGGGGTCTCGACACCTCCGTGGCCATCGGCTGGATCGGCGAGGCGACGGGGGCCGAGGTCATCGCCGTCGCCGTCGACGTGGGGCAGGGCGGCGAGGACCTCGAGACCATCCGCCGGCGCGCCCTCGACTGCGGGGCCGTCGAGGCCTACGTGGCCGACGCCCGCGACGAGTTCGCCGCGGAGTACTGCATGCCGGCGCTGCAGGCGAACGCCCTCTACATGGACGCCTACCCCGTGGTCTCCGCGCTGTCCCGCCCGGTCATCGTCAAGCACCTCGTGGCCGCCGCCAAGCGCTTCGGCGCCTCCACCGTGGCCCACGGCTGCACGGGCAAGGGCAACGACCAGGTCCGCTTCGAGGTGGGCATCCAGACGCTGGGCCCCGAGCTCAAGTGCATCGCCCCGGTCCGCGACCTCGCCCTCACCCGCGACAAGGCCATCAACTACGCCGAGAAGCACCACCTGCCGATCGCCACGACCAAGAAGAACCCCTTCTCGATCGACCAGAACGTCTGGGGCCGCGCCGTGGAGACCGGGTTCCTCGAGGACATCTGGAACGCCCCCACCAAGGACGTCTACGACTACACGGACGACCCCACGTTCCCGCCGCCGGCCGACGAGGTCGTGATCAGCTTCAAGGGCGGCATCCCCGTGGCCCTCGACGGCCAGCCCGTCAGCCCGCTGCAGGCGATCCAGGAGATGAACCGCCGCGCCGGCGCCCAGGGCGTGGGCCGGATCGACATCGTCGAGGACCGGCTCGTGGGCATCAAGTCCCGCGAGGTCTACGAGGCCCCCGGCGCCATGGCCCTGATCGCCGCGCACCGCGAGCTGGAGAACGTGACGGTCGAGCGCGAGCAGGCCCGCTTCAAGCGGATGGCCACCCAGCGCTGGACCGAGCTCGTCTACGACGGCCAGTGGTTCTCCCCGCTCAAGCAGTCCCTCGACGCGTTCATCCAGGACACCCAGAAGTACGTGGACGGCGACATCCGGATGACCCTGCACGCCGGCCAGGCCACGGTCACCGGCCGCCGCTCGAACACCTCCCTGTACGACTTCAACCTCGCCACCTACGACGAGGGCGACGCGTTCGACCAGTCCCAGGCCCGCGGGTTCATCGAGCTGTTCGGCATGTCCTCGAAGGTCGCGGCGTCCCGCGAGCAGCGGATCGCGGCCGAGGGCAAGTAGCCCCCGAGCACGTAGGCTCGTCCCCAGCAGGAACGGGCACGACGACGGAGGGCCCCATCCCGGCGGTGGGGCCCTCCGCCCACGCCCGGCCGACCCGACCCCCGGCGGCCCCGGCCCCGGCGGAACCCACGAGGAGAGACATGGCGCAGCAGGACAAGCACGGCACCAACGAGGGCGCGCTCTGGGGCGGGCGTTTCGCCGGGGGACCGGCCGACGCCCTCGCGGCGCTGAGCCGGTCGACGCACTTCGACTGGCGCCTGGCCCCCTACGACATCGCGGGCTCCCGGGCCCACGCCCGGGTCCTGCGCACCGCGGGGCTGCTGACCGACGACGAGCTCGGGGGCATGCTCGACGCCCTCGACCGGCTCGAGGCCGACGTCCGCTCCGGGGCCTACGCGCCCGCCCCCTCCGACGAGGACGTCCACGGCTCCCTCGAGAAGGGCCTCATCGAGCGGGCCGGGCCCGAGCTCGGCGGCAAGCTGCGCGCCGGCCGGTCCCGCAACGACCAGATCGCCACCCTCGGGCGGATGTACCTGCGCGACCACGCCGCGATCATCGCCCGCAACGTGCTCGACGTCGTGCAGGCCCTCCTGGACCAGGCGAAGGCCCACCCGGAGGCCCCGATGCCCGGGCGCACCCACCTCCAGCACGCCCAGCCGGTGCTGCTGTCCCACCACCTGCTCGCCCACGCGTGGGCGATGCTGCGGGACGTGCAGCGCCTCGTGGACTGGGACGCCCGCGCGGCGGTCTCCCCGTACGGCTCGGGGGCGCTCGCCGGGTCCTCGCTCGGACTGGACCCGGGGGCCGTCGCCGCCGAGCTGGGCTTCGACTCCGCCGTGCACAACTCCATCGACGGCACCGCGGCCCGGGACGTCTACGCCGAGTTCTCCTGGGTCACCGCGATGATCGCCGTGGACATGTCCCGGATCTCCGAGGAGATCACCACGTGGGCCACCAAGGAGTTCTCCTTCGTCACCCTCGACGACGCCTTCTCCACCGGGTCCTCGATCATGCCGCAGAAGAAGAACCCGGACATCGCCGAGCTCGCCCGCGGCAAGGCCGGCCGGCTGATCGGCGACCTCACCGGGCTGCTGGCCACGCTCAAGGGCCTGCCGCTGGCCTACAACCGGGACCTCCAGGAGGACAAGGAGCCCGTCTTCGACGCGATCGACCAGCTCGAGGTGCTGCTGCCCGCGGTCGCGGGGATGATCGCCACCCTCGACTTCAACACCGGGCGGATGGCCGAGCTCGCCCCGCAGGGCTTCGCCCTCGCCACGGACGTGGCCGAGTGGCTCGTGCGCCAGGGCGTGCCTTTCCGGGACGCGCACGAGGTCGCCGGGGACGCGGTGCGCGTCTGCGAGCAGCGCGGGATCGAGCTGTGGGACCTCTCCGACGAGGACTTCGCCGCCATCTCAGACCGGCTCACCCCCGGCGTGCGAGAGGTGCTCACCGTGGCGGGTTCGCTGGCCTCGCGCAGCGCCCAGGGCGGCACGGCGCCGTCGGCCGTGGCCGCGCAGATCGGCGAGCTCGAGCGCCAGGTGGCCGAGGCCGCGGAGTTCTCGCGGCGGGCGCCGATCGTCGCAGGATGAGCGTGCACGGGCCCGTCACCGGGCCGGCGCTGCTCGAGCTGCTGTCCCGGCCGGCTCCCGAGGTGGCCCCCCGGCTGCTCGGGAGCCTGTTCGGCCACCGGACCGCCGAGGGCTCCGTGGTCCTGCGGATCACGGAGGTCGAGGCCTACGGCGGGCCGGACGGCTCCGACCTGCCGGACCCGGGGGCGCACACGTGGCGCGGGCGGACGGCGCGCAACGCCTCGATGTTCGGTCCGCCGGGCCACGTCTACGTGTACTTCACCTACGGCATGCACCACGCCGTGAACCTGGTCTGCCGCCCCGAGGGCACCGCCGGCGGGTGCCTGCTCCGCGCGGGCGAGGTCGTCGAGGGCGTGCCGCTGGCCCGCGCCCGCCGGGCCGCCGGACGCTCCGGCCCGGTGCCCGACGCCGCGCTGGCACGTGGCCCCGGCAACCTCGCCAAGGCCCTGGGCATCGACCTGACCCACGACGGCGCACCGCTCACCGCGGGGGACGCCGCGGCGCCGGGCTTCTTCCTGCGGCTGCCCGGCCCGGGGGACGCCCCCGCCGCCGGCCGCGGGCCCCGCACGGGGGTGTCCGGACCCGGCGGGACCCCTGAGTTCCCCTGGCGCTGGTGGCTGCCCGGCGAGGCCTCCGTGTCCCCGTACCGCGCCGCGGTCCCGCGCCGGCGCCGCTGAGTCCGCGGGACCCGGACGGATAGCATGAGCGGTGTGACTGAATCCGTTGAGCAGATGATCGAGCGCCTGTGCGTGAAGATCCCCGACTACCCGGAGCCGGGGGTCCTCTTCCGCGACCTGACGCCCCTGTTCGCGGACGGTCCCGGCTTCCGGCGGACCGTCGACGCCCTGGCCGACGCCTTCCGCGGCCAGTTCGACCACGTGGCCGGCGTCGAGGCCCGGGGCTTCCTCATGGCGGGGGCCGTGGCCTACGCGACGGGCGTGGGCCTCATCCCGGTGCGCAAGGCCGGGAAGCTCCCCCGGGAGACCTTCCGCGAGGAGTACGTCCTGGAGTACGGCTCGGCGGTGCTGGAGATCCACACCGACGACGTCCCGCGCGGGGCCCGCGTGCTCGTGCTCGACGACATCCTCGCGACCGGCGGCACCCTCGGGGCCACGGCGCAGCTGCTGCACCGGGCCGGGCTGCACGTCGCTGGGTTCGGGCTGATCATGGAGCTCACCGACCTGCGGGGCCGCAGCCAGCTCGGCGGCCACCGGGTGCGGGCACTGTACCGGGTCTGACCAGGGGCGAAGCACCCCGGCGAAGCACTGTGACGCACCGCGCCGCCGGATCGCCGTCGGAACGCCCGCGGACCGGTAGAATCGATGGTCTGTTCGATCCGGAACGAGGTGTCCACCCATGGCAGAGACCGTCGCCACGATGGCGGCCGAGCAACTTGCTGTCGAACGCGCGTACGTCGCGATGCTCTACGACCGGCTCGACGAGCTGCGGGCCGAGAAGACCGCCGAGCTCGCGGCCGTGCGCCGCAGCGAGTCCTTCGGCAACCACCAGAACCGCGCGGAGCGTGACGCGTTCGCCTCCCACTACGAGGACCGGCTCGCCCAGCTCGAGGCCGTGGACCACCGGCTCGTCTTCGGCCGCCTGGACGGCCAGGACGGCGACCGCCGCTACGTCGGGCGCATCGGCCTGGCCACCGCGGACCACCAGCGGCTCATGGTGGACTGGCGCGCCCGCGAGGCCGCGGCCTTCTACCAGGCCACCGCGCAGAACCCCATGGGCATCCGGCGCCGCCGCCACCTCATCCTGGAGGGCCGCGACGTCGCCGCCCTCGAGGACGACGTCCTCGACCCGGACATGCTCGAGGACGAGGGGGTGCTCCACGGCGAGGGCGCTCTGCTCGCGGCGCTGAACCAGAAGCGCACCGGACGGATGTCGGACATCGTCGCGACCATCCAGGCCGAGCAGGACAAGATCATCCGCGCCCCGCTGCCCGGCGTCCGCGTGGTGCAGGGCGGGCCCGGCACCGGCAAGACCGCCGTGGCGCTGCACCGGGCGGCGTACCTGCTCTACGAGCACCGGGAGCGGCTGCGCAAGGCGGGAGTGCTGATCGTCGGCCCGTCGTCGTCGTTCATGTGGTATATCGAACGGGTGCTGCCGGCGCTCGGGGAGACCGGCGTCGTGATGTCCTCCCTCTCCGAGCTGTTCCCCGGCGTGGCGGCCGTCCCCGAGCGCGACCCCCGGACCGCCCGGCTCAAGTCCGGCCTCGACATGGCCGAGGTCGTGGCCCGCGCCGTGCGGGACCGGCAGAAGGTCCCGGCGGCGGACCAGGTCCTGCGCGTCGACTCCCACCGCGTGACGCTGACCCCGCGCACCGTCAAGCGTGCCCGGGACAAGGCCCGTGCCACGGGGAAGCCGCACAACGAGGCGCGCAACACGTTCGTGAAGATCGCCCTGCGCGAGCTCACCGAGCAGCTCGGCGAGCACCTCAACACCACCAGCGGCAACGTCATGGACCGCTCCTACCTCGCGGAGGACATCCGGCAGTCCCGGGACGTGCGGATCGCGCTCAACCTCGCGTGGATGCCGCTGTCGCCCCAGACCCTCGTCGCGCAGCTGTTCAGCAAGCGGCACTACCTCGAGTCCGCAGCCCCGCACCTGAGCGCCGCCCAGGTCGAGGCCCTGCTGCGCCCGGCCGACGCCCCCTTCACCGTGGCCGACGTGCCGCTGCTGGACGAGGCCGCCGAGCTGCTGGGCGACCTCGACGAGGCCGGGGTGCGCCGGCGGGCCGAGGCGGACCGGGAGCACCGCAAGGCAACGGACAACGCCGAGCACGCGCTGGCGAACATGCACCAGAGCCTCGAGGACGTCGGCGCGGACGGCATCGTGACCGCGGCCCAGCTCACGGACTTCAACGCGGTCACCCAGCACCGGATGACCGCCGCCGAGGCCGCGACCGCGGACCGCACGTGGGCCTACGGGCACGTCGTGGTCGACGAGGCCCAGGAGCTCTCGCCGATGCAGTGGCGCGTGCTCATGCGCCGGTGCCCCATGAAGTCGTTCACCGTGGTCGGCGACATCGCCCAGGCGGGCTCGGCCACCGCCGCCCGCAGCTGGCAGGACGCCCTCGAGCCCTTCGTGGGGGAGCGGTTCGTCCTCGACGAGCTCACGGTCAACTACCGCACCCCCGCCGAGATCGCCGAGGCCGCGGTCGACGTCGCCCGGGCCGCCGGCCTGGACATCTCCGCCCCGCGGGCCGTCCGGGAGGGCGAGCCGCCGATCGTTCAGCGGGTCGGCGCCGCGGACGTGGTCGAGGGCGTCCTCGAGCAGGTGCGCACCGAGCTCGACCTGGTCAGCGGCGGGCTCGTGGCCGTGGTCGTGCCCGAGGACCGCGTGCAGGAGATCGGCACGGCCCTCGCCGGGGCCCTGCCCGGGCTCGTGGGTGCCGGGGTCCGCCGGCTGGACCGGCAGGTCGTGGTCCTCTCCGCGTGGGACGCCAAGGGACTGGAGTTCGACTCGGTGGTGGTCGTCGAGCCGCAGGCGCTCGTCGAGGAGGTCGGCGGCGGGGTCGGCAACCTGTACGTGGCCATGACCCGGCCCACCCAGCGGCTGCGCGTCGTCGCCGCCCGGCCGCTGCCGGCCGGCCTCGACCGGTTCTGACCCCGGGCCGCCGGGGACACCAGGACGCGGAGGGGAACCCCCTCCGCGTCCTGGTACCTTGGAAGCCGTGTCGAACGCAATAGACCTGGACCTCCAGCACAACGATCCGTCCTTCGCCAACGTGTGGCAGGAGCTGCAGTGGCGCGGCCTCGTGCACGTGTCGACCGACGAGGCGGCCCTCGAGCGGTCGCTCGCCGAGGAGAAGGTCACCTACTACTGCGGCTTCGACCCCACCGCGGCGTCCCTGCACCTCGGGCACCTGGTGCAGCTGCTGCTGATGCGCCGGCTCCAGCTCGCCGGTCACCACCCGATCGGGCTCGTGGGCGGGTCCACCGGTCTGATCGGGGACCCGCGGCAGAGCTCCGAGCGGGTCCTGAACTCCCGGGAGACCGTCGCGCAGTGGGTGGACCTGCTGCGCGCCCAGGTAGAGCGCTTCCTCTCCTTCGAGGGCGAGAACCGGGCCGTCATGGTCAACAACCTGGACTGGACCTCCCAGCTCTCCGCCATCGACTTCCTCCGCGACATCGGCAAGCACTTCCGGGTCGGCACGATGATCAAGAAGGACATCGTGGCCAAGCGGCTCAACTCGGAGGAGGGCATCTCCTACACCGAGTTCAGCTACCAGATCCTGCAGGGACTGGACTACCTGAACCTCTACCGCGACCACGGGTGCACCCTGCAGACCGGGGGCTCCGACCAGTGGGGGAACCTGACCTCCGGGACCGACCTGATCCGCAAGGTCGAGGGCGTGTCCGTGCACGCCGTCGGCACCCCGCTGATCACCAACTCGGACGGCACGAAGTTCGGCAAGTCCGAGGGCAACGCGGTGTGGCTGGACCCGGAGCTCACCTCGCCCTACGCCTTCTACCAGTTCTGGCTCAACACGGCCGACGCGGACGTGGTCGACCGGCTCAAGGTCTTCACCTTCAAGACCCGGGCCGAGATCGAGGAGCTGGCGCGCTCCGTCGAGGAGGAGCCCTACAAGAGGCAGGCCCAGAAGGTCCTCGCCTGGGAGGTCAACTCGCTGGTGCACGGGGAGGCGGCGACCGAGAAGGCGATCGCGGCCTCGGCCGCCGTCTTCGGACGCGGCGAGCTCACGGAGCTCGACGCCGAGACCCTGGACTCGGTCGCCCGGGAGCTGCCCGGCGCGAGCGTGTCCGCCGGAGCGCTGCAGGTCGCCGACCTCCTCGTGGCCACCGGGCTGTCCGAGTCGAAGTCCGCCGCGCGCCGGACCCTCAAGGAGGGCGGGGCGTACGTCAACAACGAGAAGGTCGTCGGCGAGGACGCCGAGCTCGGGCCCGGCCAGCTCCTGCACGGCCGGTGGGCGCTGCTGCGCCGCGGCAAGAAGCACCTCGCCGCCGTCACCGTGGAGGCCTGATCCGGGCCCGATCCGCCCACCACCCCCGTCCGGGAGCCGAGCTTGCAGGCCCCTGGGCGGGGGTGTAGTGTTCATCGAGTCGTCAGGCAGGGCCGAGAGGCCGGCGGGCGACGACACCGCAAAGAGCAGCAGGACCGAGAGGTGCTGCCTAGTTCATGCGGGAGCGACCGTTCAGGTCGGTCCGGACCCGGAACAACGCAAGTTGACACGCCGAGAACGGACTGCGTAGGATGGTCGAGCTGCCTGAGGCGGGGAACAAAGTTCCGACGCGGAGGGCACCGAAAATTCCAACACGGTTTCCGGGTGTGGTGCCTGGTTGCTGGTCTGTTGTTTGAGAACTCAATAGTGTGCCATGTTTGTTGATACCGGATGTTTTATTCGGTTGATTGGTTGTCGCCGTCCTGCCTCCGTGGGGTGGTGGCGACATTTTCAGCCGGGGTTTGATGTTTTCGTTGTTTTTTTGACGGAGAGTTTGATCCTGGCTCAGGACGAACGCTGGCGGCGTGCTTAACACATGCAAGTCGAACGATGA
>NZ_NSKF01000037.1:0-29291 GCF_002287015.1 Kocuria sp. WN036 | reverse complement strand
GATGGCTGCGCCTCGGCTCTTCTGGCCGGAGCCAGTCCGCCGAGCTCGGCCCGCCACCGGTACCCGGTCTTACGCCCGATCCCGACCATCCGGCACGCCTCGACCGTGCCCACCCCGGTAAGGATTAGCGCCCAGTACTCATCTTCCAGGACCAACCGCCGCTTGCGTCCTCTGATGCCCATCTCCATCCCCTTCATCTACAGGGATGTTGCGACGACCGCTAGAACCCACCGTTGAATCCGCCCGGCGCCCGAGGGTCAGTATTCAGACGGCATCGACACAAGCCGCACTGGATCAGTGGTGCACCACCCGTGGTGACGCCCGGGCCCGCACCACGGCCCAGGGCCGCACGACCGTGGGCGCCCTGGCCGCCGCCGAACCGCTCGGGGCGCTGCCCCCGGCCCCGTTCCCGGCCGTCACCACGGTGACCCGGAAGGTCTCGGCCCAGGCTCTGGTGGCCTACCGCGGCAACTCCTACTCCGTGGCCCCTGAGCTGGCCCACTCCACGGTCACCGTCATCGCCCGCCTCGGCGAGCCGCACCTCGACATCTCCACCAACAACGGGACGGTGATCGCCCGGCACCGTGCCGCCGCCCCTGGTGCCGGAGCGATGGTCCGCGACCACGGCCACGTCATCGCGCTGAACACCGAGGCGATGAAGGCCGCCACCTCGGCGGTGCCGCACCGGAGCAAGGTCCGCATCCCACCAGGGGCCGACGCCCTGGCCGCAGCCGCGGCCCTGCGCGGCACCGCCGCGCCCACGTCCACCACAACCTCGGTCCACGGCGCCGAGGAGGGCTCCGTGGTGATCGATCTGTCCCGCTACGCGGCCGCCGCCAACGGAAGGAACACCCTCACATGAGCACCCCCACGAACATCCCGACAGAGCCCATGAGCCTCTCGCAGGCCTCGACGTATCAGCGGTTGCGCGCCCACCTGGCCGAGCTCAAGCTCACCACCGCCGCCGAGCACCTGCCGGGCGTCCTCGATCAGGCCACCGCCGAGGGCATGTCGATGACCGCCGCCCTGGAGAGACTGCTGGGCCTGGAAGTCGAGGCCACCGAGGCCCGCCGGCTGGCCGGGCGGCTGCGGTTCGCCTCGCTGCCGTCGCCGGCGACCCTGGAGGACTTCGACCTCGAGGCCGCCCCGGGACTGGACCCAGCCCTGGTGAACGAGCTGGCGTCCTGCCGCTACCTCGAGACCGCGACCAACGTGCTGCTGATCGGCCCGCCCGGAGTCGGCAAGACCCACATGGCCGTCGGACTGGCGCGCAAGGCCGCCGAGGCCGGCTACCGCACCTACTTCACCACCGCCGCCGATCTGGCCGCCCGCTGCCACAAGGCCGCGATCGAGGGCCGCTGGGCCACCACCATGCGCTTCTACGCCGGACCCACCCTGCTGGTCATCGACGAGCTGGGCTATCTGCCGCTGCCCGCCGAGGCCGCCTCAGCCCTGTTCCAGGTCGTCTCCCAGCGCTACCTCAAGACCTCAATCATCCTCACCACCAACCGCGGGGTCGGCTCCTGGGGCGAAGTCCTGGGCGACACCACCGTCGCCGCGGCCCTGCTCGACCGGCTCCTGCACCGCTCCGTGGTCCTCAACCTCGACGGCGACTCCTACCGGCTGCGCGCCCACCAAGCCCGCGCCGACACCCTGCGCCGCACCACCACCGGCACCCCACGACCGCTACAGTGACCACAACCACCGGGTGGGGAAAATCGGGGAGCATCCCTGGGGAATCTCAGAAAGCGCCATCAGTGCCGGCGGCTGGCCGCGGCGGGCGTCCATGACGCGCGCGTGGGCCATCTCCATCCGCCCGACCCACAGGATCGTCGTCCCCAGGATCGGCCAGAACGTCATCGCCGAACCCACCCCGACGAAGACCAACCACGCCGCGGTGGCGACCCAGGTGATGATCCCGAACGCCCACCCCGCGAAGACCCCGCCCTGGGCCTGGGTCTGGTAGTCGTAGGGTGCCGGCAGCGGGTCCGGGTCGCCCTCGGTCTCCAGGCGCCGGTGTTTGACGTGCAGCCGTTGGATGCCGATGAAGCACCCGCCCAGGGTGAGCAGCCCGATGATCGCGTTGGAGAACCCGTACCCGCCGGTGGCCACCAACCAGTCCAGTGCGGCCTCGAACACCTCGTCGGCAATGATGAACCAGAACAGCCACGCGCCCAGCCCCCACAGCCACTTCCGGTCCTTCTTCGGGGCGGGCCCCTCACCGGTTCCCGGTGCCACGAACATCGCCTGTCCTTCCCCGGGGTCGTGGGCTCACCGCAACCATGGCCTGGTGCACGTCCTACCGGTCCGGGGACGCGTCGGGTCCGGTCCCCGAGGGCCGGGACTTCCGCAGCCGGTAGCCCAGCACGGCGGCCGCGGCCAATAACCCGGCGGCCAGGCGGGGCAGGATCTCCTCGAACCACGGGTGCACCAGCTCTCCCAGCACCACCCCGGCCGGCCAGGCCACCACCCCGGCGAGGACCAGTAGACCGATCCGCCGCTTCACCCTCTGCCGTCCGGCGGGATCCTGCGGCATCGGGGTGGTGGACTGCTGGTGGCCCTCCCGGTCGAAGAGCATGAACGGCAGGGTCGCGAAGAGGTTGGCGAACATCGTCCGATACGCCAGGGACGCGTCGAAGATGTCGCCCTCCTCGGCGGGCAGGGTCGCGAAGAAGATCGCCATGCCGACGACCACTACGGTCAAGGCCGCGACGGTCAGCAGGCGTCGGCGGTCCCGGACGAAGACGATGTCCCGGCCCTTGGACCGGCCGCGGATCAGCCACGCCCCGCCGACGGCCAACCCGGCGCCCCAGAGGAAGAACCCCCAGATGGTCAGCTGCTCGCTGCCGGAGGTCGTGGTCAGGTACGGCAGGGATGAGAGCACGCACACCAGGCTCAGCCCCAGGGTGATGGCCCCGCACAGGGTGCGGAACCACGGGCCCGGTGTGCCAGTAGTGGGTCGTGCTTCGACTGCCATGGTGCGTCCCTATCGTCGTCGTGAGCGGTGAAGGCGGGCCATGCTCAGCTGGGTCGCGGCCGCAGTACAGGGGGGTGCGTCGTCCCTTCTGGTCTCACCGGGTGTAGCGGGGTCGGGTGAACCAGGCACGCAGCGGGGCGCCGAAGGCGGTCACCAACCAAGCAATGTTGACCACGATGAAGGCAATCCCGAGGCCGATCAGCACAATCGCCCACTGCCCGTAGAGCCAGAACCCGAAGAGATTGCCCAGAAAGCCCAGGGAGCTCAGGATCGCCAGCACGATGCCGGTGATCCGAGCCCAGTTCGCGCCCTTGCGCAGGAAGACGTAGGCGGTGGCGTACAGACCCAGCAACACCACCACCGCGATCACCCCGGAGGCCATCGAGATCCCGCGCATCTGCTCGACCATGGTCCCGATCTGGCCGGCGTCCTCGGCCGGCATGCCCATGCGCTGGTACATCGCGGCGAAGTCCGTCGTGGCGTAGATGATCGTGACCAACACCCCAAGTGCCGCATACAGGGCGCCCGAGGCCACGGTCAGACCCAGCAGCCGCTGGAGCTGCCGCGGCGCCGGCACGGCCCCACGCTGCTGCCCGGGGCCACGATCCGCGCCTTCGGGCCATCCTTGTGAGGAGTATCGGGGCGGGGTCCTGCGGGAGGACTCGTACGGGCAAGCAGGGTTGCCCGGGTCCTGTGGTGGGCTGGTCATGACCGGAACTCCTTCGAGGCGCCGATGGGCTGTCAGTGGGGCCGCGCGTAAGCGCGAACGGTCGCTGCCCCGATCTGCGAGACCCTTCAGACGGCACCGCGCATCCACACCCCTCCCCCATAATGTGCTAAGGCACACGTCGAAGGGGGGTGGCGCGCGTCCCTACTAATGGGGTCCTCACGCCCAGGTGATGCCGCAGCGGAAGACGGCCAACTCCTCGGCGGGAATCCCATCCACCTTCACCCGCAAAGGAACCTCTACTGAGAATCCACGGGACAGATTGCTCCGTACTCGGTTACATCCTCGTGGGTGCCGAAACGCCGAGGAGGTCGAGGCCGTTGGCCAGGACCTGCTGGGTGGCGTTGTTCAGCCACAGGCGCGAGCGGTGCACGTCCTGGATCGGGGCGTCTCCCTGGGGAGCGATGCGGCAGGCGTCATACCAACGGTGGTAGGTGCCGGCGATGACCTCGAGGTGGCGGGCGACGCGGTGTGGTTCCCGGAAGGTCGCCGATTGGGCGACCACCCCGGGGAACTGCCCGAGCGCGGCCAGCAGGTCGCCCTCGGTGGGATGATCCAGCGACGCCGCGTCGAAGCTGCCGGTGTCCACTCCGGCCGACTCCGCATTGCGGGCCACGGCGTGGGTCCGGGCATGGGCGTACTGGACGTAGAACACCGGGTTCTCGTTGGTGTTCTTCTGCAGCAGCTGCGGATCGATCGACATCGCCGAGTCCGCCGAGGATCGGCCCAGCGAGTACCGCAGCGCGTCCTTGCCGAGCCACTGCAACAGATCCCGCAGCTCGATGATGTTCCCGGCCCTCTTCGACAGGCGGGCTCCGTTCACGGACACCATCTGGCCGATGAGCACCTGGATGTTGTGCTCCATGTCGTCCCCGGCGCAGGCGGCAATGGCCTGCAGCCGGCCGATGTAGCCGTGGTGGTCGGCGCCGAGCAGATAGATCTTCTGCTCGAACCCGCGGTCCTTCTTCGACAGGTAGTACGCCGCGTCCGCGGCGAAGTACGTGGGCTCACCGTTGGCCCGAATGAGGACACGGTCCTTGTCGTCGCCGAAGTCGGTGGTGCGCAGCCAGACGGCACCCTCGAGATCGAAGACGTGACCCTGCTCCCGCAGGCGGTCCACCGCCTGCACCACCGCTCCGCCCTCGTGCAGGTCCGACTCGGAGAAGAACACGTCGAAGTGCACCCCGAAGTCGGCCAAGGTCTCCTCGATGTCGGCCATCTGCGCTCGATAGGCCAGTTCCCGGACGATCGGCAGCGCCTCATCATCATCCATGTCCGCCAGCTCCGGCCGGGCAGTCAGAGCCTCGCGGCCAAGATCGGCGATGTACTCCCCCGGATAGCCGCCCTCCGGGACCGGTCGGCCCTTGATGGTGGCCAGGACGGAGGCGGCGAAGGTGTTCATCTGCGTTCCGGCGTCATTGATGTAGTACTCCGCCGTCACCGCCGCGCCGCTGGCGCGCAGCACACGGGCGATCGAGTCGCCCAGTGCGGCCCAGCGGGTGTGGGCCAGATGCAAGGGCCCGGTGGGATTGGCCGAGACGAACTCCATGTTGATGGTGTGACCCGTCAGGGCGTCGTTGGTGCCGTAGGCGGGTCCTGCCTCGACGATGGTGCGGGCGAGCTCGCCCGCCGCGCCGGCGTCCAGGGTGATATTGAGGAAACCCGGGCCGGCCACGTCGACGCTCTTGACGCCGTCGATGCCGGCCAACCGGTCGCTGAGGACCTGGGCGAGCTCGCGCGGGTTCCTCCCCGCCTTCTGGCCCAGTTGCAGGGCGATGTTCGTGGCCCAGTCACCGTGCTCCCGGTTCTTCGGTCGCTCCACACGCACCTCCGAGGGGAGGTCGACATCGAAGTCACCGGCCTCGACAGCGGCCTGCAAACAAGCGGAAATGGCGGCGGATAATTCCTCAGGAGTCACCCATGAAGCATAACGCCGCCCTCTGCAGCGCCCCGATCCCCCTGACATGGTCGCCACCAGTGCACAATAGCGACAAACACCACTTCTCAGACACCAAAGCCACATCCGATGGGAACCCCAATTGCAGCGCGTGACCTTCGTGACGGCCCCGGTCGATCCGAGAAGAGAGCCAGCAGGCAGGAGCGGCTCAGTCGGTTCGTGGTCGCTCCATCTCCACGGCATGCCAGGGCTGGCCGTTCACCTCGGTGCTGCGCACCCGGCCGGTCTGGCGGAACCCCAGATCCTCGTACACGCGCCGAGCCGTGACGTTGTGCGCGTACACGCCCAGTTTCATGGTCGGCAGCTCCGTGACCTCGAAACCCGTGCGCACCGCTGTACTGATCAGCTCGCGACCCAGGCCACGCCCTCGAACTGCCGGATCGAGGAGGATGCACCCGAGCCGCATCATGGCTGCGTCGTGGTCGACCAGCAGGGAGGCGTGGCCGACCGGATTCCCCGACTCGGGGTCCAGCCCGGTCCAGTACCGACGCTGATCATTTCGCAGGTAGCGCTCCAGCTGCCCCCGATCCAGCGGCCAGGCAAAGGTGCGCCCGGACCAGAGCACCATGTCCGCCTCGGAGAAAACCCAGCCTAGGAAGAGATCCAGATCGGCTGGGACCGTCTCTCGCAGGCGCATGCCCCCATGCTAGGCACACCCCGGCATGGGTCGGTGCTACGGCCGTTGAGGCAGCCTGTTCGAAGCCGGAGGCATACCGTGACCAGGCCGCCTCACCACAGGACAAGAACGTCAACGCTTTCGGAAGACCCGGCACAGCCGGCCCTCGGCCAGGACCTCCTCCACGAGTTCCAGCCCTGCTTTCTCGAGGACCCGCTGCGAAGCGACGTTCTCCACGAACGTCTCCGCCCAGACCGGCAGACCCATCTCCTCACCGATGCCGACGAGCTCAGCGACCACCTCGGTCGCCAGACCGCACCCCCACACCTCCGGTCGCAGTGCGTACCCGACCCACAACTGCCAGGACTGCCCCTCAGGACCCGGCTGGAGACGCAGCGTGGCATCCCCGATCATCCGACCCTCTAGGAGGACCGCCACCCCGCGCACGAACCACCCCGACACCGAATCCCGCCCGGACAAGCGAGAATGAATGCGCTCCTGCACCCCATCGCGCGACAGCGGGGCATGGCCCAAGTGCTCGGTGACGTGCGGGTCACCCCGATAGACGAGCATCGCCTCCAGGTCGGCATCCTGTACGGGGCGCAGCAGGCATCGGTCGGTGTGCCGAGGCCACGCCCCGGCGATCGGGTCAGGCGGATCGAACATGTCTCCAATCGACCATGCGTGCGCGGCACCACAGCGCGCAGAACCTCTGGTGTCGCTTCAGAACCCCAACTGCAACGGGTCTGATCCAGGAATCATGCGGCTCTGAGGCCGCCGATGAGGGTACTTCCGCTAGTCCTGCAGGAGCCGGAATCGCTCCAGCACCACAAGCGTGTCGTCGTCCAAGTCCCGCACTGGGGCCTCGGCACACGCCTCCGGCGGCGTGGCCGTCCAGAACACCTCGTGAGCCTCCCGCCACTGGGACACGCTGCGGTGCCCCTCGCCCTCGGCCAGCACGTGCTCCCAGGGCACCTCGGCCAATCGCATCGTGGCCACCTCGGTGATCTCCAAGGTGGCAACCACCCGCCCGGTGGAGTCCATGAGGGCCTGACATTCGCCGAGGCGCGGCAGGGTCTGGCCCTTGGCTTCGTAGTCACCCAGCAGCGACGATGTGCCTGTCTTCGTGCCGGACCGGATCAGCTGGACGAGCCGGTCCCGCAACGGTCCGGGTGCCGCGAACTCGGCCACCGGCATCGATTCATCCATGGGTCGAGTATGCCGCCCAGTGACCCAAAAGGAGCGCACTCGATGCTACGGGCAACGCGCTCACACGGGAATCAAGTGCCCACCAACGAACCCCAACTGCAACAGGGTTCATCGGCGGTTTCTCGATCGGTCCGCTGGGGCTGGTCGAGTGCCGCGGTCAGGAGGTCAACTGCGGCCACACCTGGTGGATGGCGGCGATGATCTTTTCGGTGGTGGCCTGCAGTGCCACCAGGTCGGTCTCCTCCTCAAGGCTGCCCCGATACCCGTCCAGATCCACTGCCACACCCTGTTTCCATACGGCGGTGATGTCCTGGGTGGCGGTGATGCCTTCATCCGGGCGCCCGGCCACGAGGACGAGATCGGCCCGTGCCCCCGGGCGGATCACCCCGCGGTCCTGAAGGCCGAAGGCGGCCGCCGGGCCGGAGGTCGCCGCGGCCAGTGCGTCCAGCGGGCTCAGCCCGGCGGCCACGAGATGCTGGAGTTCCCGGTGCAGGCTCGCCCCGTGGACCAGACCCGGGTTGGGGGCATCGGTGCCGGCCAGGATCGGCACCCCCCGGGCGTGCAGTGCCCCCACGTTGCGCCTGGCGGCGGCGAAGTCGGGCGCCCCTGGGGGCATCCACCGCTTTCCCTGGCGCTGGAGCATCCCGGTCCATCCCGGTCCCAGGCGCGAAGCCAGGCGCGACTGACCCAGTAGCGGCATGGTGCCGTCCGGGCCCGGGAAGCCGTCGGCGATGCCCAGTGTGGCGATCACCGGTACCCGGGATGCGGCCAAGACCTCCAGCTGGGCCTCGCTCAACGGCTCGAACGGCACGTGGGCGAGGACGTCGACGCCCTGGGCCACGACGTCGACGGCAGCCGCGGCACTGGTGACGTGGGCGACCACCAGCATCCCGCCCGTGTGGGCGGCCCGGACCAGGGCGGCCACCGTGGGCAGATCCAAGGAGGGCATGCGCATCGGGGCGGTCGAGCCGTCGTCGTAGAAGACCTTCAGATGGGTCGCACCCTCTCCCCTGCGGTCGGCGACGAAGGCCGCGGCGTCCTTGGGTCCGGTGACGTAGGGAAAGGGTGCGTAGGCCATCGTGGGATGCCCACCTGGGGCGGTCGCCCCGATGCTCGAGGTCCTGATCTGCGCCACCTCCGGTCGGTGGTTGCGGGCCAGGACCGGGGTGATCACCTCAGGTTTGCTGAACTGGTCGATCCCGGTGGTCACCCCGAACGTCACCGCCTGGTGGGCGGTCCCGGGCAGCAGGTGCAGGTGCGCATCGATGAGCCCGGGCAGCAGGGTGACCCCACCTGCCTCCACCACGATGTCCCCGGCGGCCACCAGTTCGGGCCCTCCCACAGCTTCGATGCGCCCGTCCACCACGCGCACCGTGTCATGGGCGCTCATAGTGGTGCCGTCGAAAATCCTCGCGTTATTGATCGTCAGTGCCATGGCTTTCACGGTAGAAGTTGACGCTACGAGAAGGTCAAGGCGATACGGTGGAGCGTGCGCTACTCCATCAGCCAGCTCGCCACCATGGCCGGGATCAGCGCCCGGACCCTGCGCCACTACGACGCCATCGGGCTCCTGGCACCGGCTGAGATCGGGGCCAATGGCTACCGTTGGTACGGCCGGGAGCAACTGCTGCGTCTGCAGCGCATTCTGTTGCTGCGCGAAGTGGGTGTGCCGCTGGGGCAGATCGGGCAGGTGATCGACGGGCAGGTCAACGAGATCACCGCCCTGCGCGCCCAGCGCGAACAGATCCTCGCCGAGCAACACCGTCTGGGCACCGTGATCGAAACCATCGAGGCCACGATCACCGACCTCACCGGCGCCCACACCATGGAACCTGCGGACTTCTTCCGCGGCCTCCACCACGACCGCACTCGGCTGAAGGACCGGCTCAGGGCCGCCCACGGCCCAGCAGTCGAGCACACCTTCGCCGCCGTCGAGACCGCCACCGACGGCTGGGAAATGACCGACTACGAACAAGCAGCCGCCGATAGCCGAGCCTTGCTCCACCGCATGGCCGGACTCATGCGACACCAGGTGCCGCCTGATGACCAGGACGCCCAACAGCTCGTCGAGGAACACCACGAAGCCATCGCCCAGTTCTGGAAACCGGATGCCGAGGCCTACCGCGCCCTGGCCGATCACTACCTCAACGACGACCAACAACGGACCTGGATCGCCGACGTCGACCCAGCCCTACCCGGCTGGCTGGCGACAGCAATGAAGTACTACGCCACCCACCACCTGCACGGCGCAACCACGCCTTGACCCCTAGCAGAACCGGTCACGGAGGAACCCCCATCGCAACCTCACCCTTGTGGAGATGTCCGGTAGCCGGCCATATGTAAAGCGGTGGGCTGAGCCGCAAGCGGGAATTCGGTGCCCGGTCCGGGATGGCATGGTCGCTCTGGCCCCGTCCCACCTTCCCGACCTCGACGCCGGTTTGTTCAAGCGCCGATGCTGAGACTAGGGGTCGGTGAGACCGGCCGGTACGTGTGAGCAAACCAACGGTCTCCCGCTGAGGAGTTTGGCCGCAGTCGGTGATAAACCGAAAGGGAGGGTCCGTGCCAGCCACCGTGCCGCTGGCCGCCATCATCCTCGTGCTTCCTTGACCCATCGCCATCTGCATTTGTTCCCGTTTGCCCTCTGGAGCCCCCTGTGAGCCTGCAGCAGTCCTTCGACGACCCGCACCGTCCCACCACCGACACGACGGTGCGGGTCTTTCCCAACATCGCGCCAACCCCCCGATCGCCGGAGCCGACATGGTGGAACAACCCGGCCGCGATCGCACTGATCGGCATGCCCCTGTCCGTGGGCCTCACCTGGCTCCCCTGGCTTCCCCCAATTCTGGGTGTGGTGGCCATGCTGAGCAGTCTCGTCGTGGCCGTCTGCGCAGCAGTGGCTCACTTGACCTGGCCCGAAAGCCACGTCAAGGCATTGACAGAAGGCGCCTGGGTGGCCCGGCAGTGCGGCTACCAAGCAGCCGTCAGCGGCCACGAGCTGCACTGGATGGATGGTGACGACACGATCAAGCACGCCACCGTCGTGCGCGGAAGCACCGGATGGGACCTCATCCTGACCGCCCAGAACACCAGCATTAGTGTCGACTGATCAATTCCTCAATCGAATCCGCGACTAATACAGGTCATATGTAGAGTCGAGCCCCTGAAATGCTGACGCGACACCCAGGGAATCCTTAATTTCACGTCCGCATGGACCAGGCGGCCTCGCCATAGCTGTGCCATAAACAGCAAGACACGGTGATAGTGGCTGACCCGCTGCCAAGCTCGCGGATACACCTACTTCGTCTTGCCTGTGCACAGGAACGGCGTGCCCTGCCGTCGTCGTGGCTCGTTATTCAGAGAGCATCGAGACCTGTCACATGCTCGAAAATCAGACTGGTCTGGGTGGCAGCCACGATTGGGTTCGAGGACAGGTGTTCGAGCACGAATTGGCGGATGTGGTCGGTGTCCCGCGTGATGACGTGAATCAGGAAGTCGTCCACTCCGCCGACGAAGAAGAACTGGGTAACTTCCGGCACCTTCTTCAAGTTCTCGCCGAAGGCGGCCATTTGCTGACGAGCTCCGGGGCGCAGGCGCACGCTGATCAGCGCCTCGATGGTCTGCCCCGATGCTTTGGGGTCCACCTCGATGGTGAAGCGACGGATTACTCCGGCCCGCTGCAGGGTCTTCATCCTCGCCAGGCACGTGGAGGGGGCCACCCCGAGGTTCTCGCTCAGGGCTTGGTTGGTCATCCGCGCGTTGGCTCGCAGCAGTTCCAGCAGGCGACGGTCGAGGTCGTCGAGCTCGTAGGGCGGGCGTCGATCCTGCGGCGAAGGTTGTGTGATGCCGATCACCTTTTCTACCATTCTGTAGATTTGGCACGAACTCTCGAAGAATCTGCAATTCTACCTCCAGCGATGGCATGAATACGCCAGAATTTCTTCGTCTAGTCCATGTTTCTTCGGAAGGTCCATCATGATTGTCTCCGTTCCCCGCGAAGTAAAGAACAACGAGTACCGGGTGGCCATCACCGCCTCGGGCGTGCACGAGCTGGTCACCCACGGCCACGAGGTCCTCGTCGAGGCCGGGGCCGGGATCGGCTCGGGGATCGACGACGACGCCTACACCGCTGCCGGCGCACAGATCCTCGCCGACGCGGACGAGCTGTGGGCCCGCGCCGACATGGTCCTGAAGGTCAAGGAGCCGGTGGCCTCCGAATACCACCGCTTCCGCGAGGGTCTGGTGCTGTTCACCTACCTGCACCTGGCCGCCGAGCCCGAGCTGACGGCCGCACTGCTGAAGGCCGGGGTCACCGCCATCGCCTACGAGACGGTCCAGACCGCGGATCGGCGCCTGCCCCTGCTGGCCCCGATGAGCGAGGTCGCCGGGCGGCTGGCCGTCCAGGCCGGGGCCGCGGCTTTGACCGCCCCGGCCGGCGGCAAGGGCGTGCTGCTGGGCGGGGTGCCTGGGGTGCGACCGGCGAAGGTCACCGTCCTGGGCGCGGGAGTGGCCGGCACCAACGCCGCCGCCATGGCCGTGGGCCTGGGCGCGGACGTGAGCATCCTCGACATCAACGTCGACCGCCTGCGGCAGCTCGACGACCGGTACGCTGGGCGCCTCACGACCATCGCCTCCAACGCCTACGAGGTCGAGCGCGCCGTGACCGAGGCGGACCTGGTCATCGGCTCCGTGCTGATCCCCGGGGCGAGGGCCCCCAAGCTGGTGACCAGCGCGATGGTCGCGGCCATGAAGCCCGGCAGCGTGCTGGTGGACATCGCCGTGGACCAGGGCGGCTGCTTCGCCGATTCCCGGCCCACCACCCACGAGGACCCCACCTTCCGCGTCCACGACACGGTCTTCTACTGCGTGGCCAACATGCCCGGGGCCGTGCCGAACACCTCCACCTACGCGCTGACCAACGTCACCCTCCCCTACGCCGTGGCCCTGGCCGACAAGGGCGCCGAGGCCGCCCTGGCCGCCGACCCGGCCCTGGCTGCCGGGCTCAACGTTCACGCCGGGCGGGTCACCCACCGCTCCGTGAGCGAGGCCCACGGCCTGGACTACACCGACCGGCAGGATCTGGTCGCGGCCTGACGGGATAGAACTGAAGTGAACCCCATCGGCCAGGCTCCTCGCGCTTAGCAGCACCAGTAATGGTGCGGGACTTTGACGGGGTCGGCTGAGCAAGGACTCGGCAGAGCTTTACGACCATGACTTCCGCACCGGTCGCCCAGGGCATAACCAGCCGTCTATTGTTGACAATAAGAACGACAGATTTGATGATGAGCTATGACCACATCGCAGCATGGCCCCGGCAACATCACAGAGTTGGGCCTCGGTGTCCCGGATCGACAGGGCAACGCCGATGTCCGTGCGTCTCTCTTTTCCGCTGAGGAGTACGCACAGCGTCTGGTGATGGTGCGTGAGCGCATGGACTATCAGGGACTCGGCGCCCTGATCGTGACGGATCCCGCGAACATCTTCTACCTCACCGGTTACGATGCCTGGTCGTTCTACACCCCGCAGATGCTGTTCGTGCCGGCGCAGGGCGAGATGCTCCTCTATTTGCGGGAGATGGACGCCAACGGGGCCTTCCGCACCTCGTGGTTGCCCCCGGATCAGATCGTCGGCTATCCCGAGCGCTACGTCCACCGTCCCCATCTGCATCCCTTCGACTGGGTGGCGTTCGATCTGCGCCGCCGCGGCCAGATCGCCCCGGCCGCCCGCGGGTGCGTCGGCCTCGAGATGGACTCCCACTTCTTCTCCCCCAAGGGGTACCGCTCCCTGGTCAACGCGCTGCCGGAGTGGACACTCGTTGACTGCTTCGAGCTTGTGAACTGGGCGCGTGCCGTGAAGTCGGAGGCCGAGATCCAGTACATGCGCACCGCGGCCCGGGTCACCACGGCAGCGATGCAGGCCGCGATCGACGCGATCGAGCCCGGTGTCCCGCAGAACCGGGTGGCCGCCCAGATCGCCCGGGCCCAGGCCGAGGGCGTCGACGACGCGTGGGGCGACTTCCCCGCGATCGTGCCCATGCTGCCGACGGGCGCCTCCGCCGACACCCCGCACCTGACATGGTCCGACCGTGTCCTGCGGGAGGGCGACGCCGTGGTCGTGGAGCTGGCCGGCGCGCACCGGCGCTACCACGTCCCTCTGGCCCGCACGGTGATGCTGGGCCCGCCCACGGACGAGCTGCTGCGCCTGGAGGCGGCCGTGGGCGAGGGTCTGCAGGCCGTCCTGGACACCGTGGCCGAAGGTGTGCCGGTCCGGGAGCTGGCCAGGGCCTGGAACTGGTCGCTGGCAGAGCGCGGACTGGAGAAGCACAGCCGGCTCGGATACTCCATCGGCATCGGTTATCCACCCGACTGGGGGGAGCGCACTATCAGCATCCGCACGGAGGACGAGTCCGTGCTGACCGAGAACATGACCTTCCACGTCATCTGCGGCATGTGGATGACCGGGTACGGGTACGAGGTCTCCGAGTCCGTGCGCGTCACGCGCACCGGGGTGGAGACTTTCACCTCGTTCCCCCGAGCACTCATCAGGAAGTGAGAAACCCATGACGACCACCACCACACACCTCACCACGGTCGAGAACCTCGCCGTCAAGCCCACTCACGGGATCAGTGGGGACCCGGGCCAGGGGCTGTTGCCCCTGGCCCGGCGAGCCGACGGACTCGTCGGCTCCGTGATCGACTCCTCCACTTCCCTACTGGCCGCCCAGACCCACGACATCGTCCGCTTCGCGATGGGCGCCCCCGCCGCCGAGGTGATCCCCACCGCCGAGTTCCGCCGCATCGCCGCGGAGGTCCTTGACGACAGTTCCTTCACCTACGGGGCCACCGAGGGAGAGCCCGGGCTGATCGAGACGGTGGTAGAGCACCACTCGACCACCCCGGAGCCGACCCGCCCCGAGCGCCTCGTGATCACCTCCGGGGGCATGCAGGGTCTCGACCTGGCGTTCAAGCTGTTCGTGGACCCCGGGGACCTCGTGGTGGTCGAGAGCCCCACCTACACGAACGGCTCCGGCACGGCCCTGAGCTACGGCGCGGACATCCTCGAGGTCCCGATGGACCGAAACGGCATGGACGTGGACGCGCTGGAGACCCTGGTGGCCGAATCCGGCCGGACCCCCCGGGTCATCTACACCATCCCGAACTTCCAGAACCCCTCCGGCACCACCCTCAGCGAGGCCCGCAGGGTCCGCATCCTGGAGCTGGCCCATCGGTGGGGATCGATGATCCTCGACGACGACCCGTACGGGGGCCTGCGCTTCGCCGGCCAGGATGTCCCGGGCTTCCGCGAGATCAGCCCGGACGACCCCCTGGTCTTCTCGGTGCGGACCTTCTCCAAGGTCCTCGCCCCCGGGCTGCGCGTGGGGTGGGTGGACGCGGACCCGAAGCTGCGCAAGCTGCTGATCGCCGGCAAGCAGGCCATGGACACCTGCACGAACGTCCCCGCCCAGCACATCGTGGAGCGGTTCGTGCGCCAGGGCGGCTACGACGACCACCTGGCCGGCCTGCGCACGGAGTACCGGCGGCGCAAGCAGGCCATGGATGCCTCGATCGCCCGTCACCTGGGCTCCCGGGTGACCACCACGGATCCCGAGGGCGGGTTCTTCCTCTGGGTGACCCTCCAGGGCGAGGACGCCAGGGTATCCACCTCGCGGCTGTTCGAGATCGCCCTCGCCGAGGGCGTCGCCTTCATCCCCGGGGCGGCGCTGTCCCCCTCGGGCCGGTTCGAGGACGCCTTCCGGCTCTGCTTCGCCTCGACCACCCCGGAGCGCACGGAGGTGGGGCTGCAGCGTCTGGCGCGCGCCCTGGACATCGCCCGCGCGGAGCTCGACCGCTGAACGACGACGCGGGCGCAGCCCGGTCTGAAAGGAATCATGCAGACTGCACAGGAGCTCGAGCGCGCCGTTCTCGACCTCGTCGACCCGGACGAGGTCGTGGCGCTGACCCGCGCGCTCGTCGGTGCCGGCGGGGAGAACCCCGGCGGCACCGAAGAGCGCACCGCGCGTGTCCTGGAGCGGGCCGGCCGGGCCCGCGGGCTGGAGGTCCGCACCGACCCGGCCGCCCCGGGCCGGCCGAACGTGGACGTCGAGCTGACCCCCGGCGGACCGGTCGGGGACGGGCCCGGCCTGCTCTTCCTCGGGCACTCCGATGTGGTGCCCGCCGGGCCCGGGTGGAGCCGGGAGCCGTTCCGCTCCGTCGTCGAGGACGGCCGGGTCTACGGGCGGGGGTCCACCGACATGAAGGGTGGGCTCGCGGCCGTGCTCGTGGCCATGGACGCCCTGCGCCGCTCGGGTGCGGAGCTGCGCGGCCCCGTGCGGTTGGCCTGCACCGTGGATGAGGAGGACCTGGGACTCGGGATCCGGCACCTGACGCGGCGGGGACTCGGGCGGGGCTTCCGCGGTTGTGTGGTCGCCGAGCCCACAGACCTCCAGACGGTGGTGGGCTGCCGGGGCGACGCCTACCTGGAGCTCGAGGTCACCGGGGTGCCGGCGCACTCCGGGCGGCCCGCGGACGGACGCAACGCCATCGACGCCGCTGCCCGGGTGCTCGAGCTCGTCCGCGCCGACCACGACCGCCGGCAGCAGGACCTCGATCCGCTGCTGGGCGCCGGCACCTGGAACGTCGGGCGGATCGAGGGCGGGCGCACCACCTCGATGGTCGCCCCGTCCTGCCGGGTGTGGCTCGACCGCCGGCTGATGCCCGACGAGGACCCGCACCAGCTCGCCGCGGACCTGGTGGCGGCCGTGGACGCGGCCGGCATCACGGGGGACGGCATCTCCGTGAACATCGAGGTCACCATGGCCATGCCGGGGTTCCGCACGGACCTCGACCACCCCCTGGTCACCGCCGTGCACGGCGCCGTCGCCGACCTCGGCGGCCCCGCGTCGGTGGGCGGGTGGACCGCGGCCTGCGACGGCGGCTTCATCGCCCGGGACCACGGCGTCCCCACGGTGGTCATGGGCCCCGGCGGCCTCCATGACCAGGCCCACCAGGTCGACGAGTCCGTGGGCGTGGACGAACTGCTCCTCGCCGCGCGCGCCTACGCCCTCACCGCGCTGCGGCTCCTCGGCGCCTGACTGAAGTTCCCTCCCTGGCTTGCGGGGGACTTCCGGCGTCACCGGGACACCCACGTCCCCCGCCGCACCACGTCTCGAAGTCCAAGCACAGGCCGTTCCCGTGCACCGAAGCTGTCATCCCGTGTCGATGATGCGCCTGGGGCCCTGCGCTGCGCCGGTGGCAGTCACGGCCCGTGGGCGGAGATGGCAGAGACCCCCGCACCTCGGAGCGAGGTGCGGGGGTCTCCAGGTGGAAGGTCAGGCCCGGGCCCGGGCGCGAATGATGTCCTGCGGCTTCGTCTCCGGGATCTCGGTGCCGCGCAGGGACGCGCCGACGGTCTCCTTCATGGTGCGGACCGCGATAAGTCCAACGACGCAGGCTGCCATCATGTAGAACGCCGGAACCAGCGGGGTGCCGGTGGCCTCGATGAGCGCTTCGTTGGCGAGCGGGGCGGTGCCGCCGAAGACCGCGGTCGCGAGGTTGTAGGTGATCGCGAAGCCGGCGTAGCGCACGTGGGTGGGGAACATGGCCGGGAAGGTCGCGGAGATGGTGGCCAGCTGCGGGATGTAGAGCAGACCGAGCACCGCGAACCCGAGAAGGGCCCACCAGAACCCGTTGGCCATGAGCATGTACATGGGGATGGCCAGGACGAACAGTCCGATCAGCGAGGCGTACCACATGGGTTTGCGCCCCACCCGATCGGACAGGGCCCCGGCGAAGGGGATGACGAGCATCATCGCGAACTGCGCGACGAACATGATGGTCAGCACGGTCCGGGAGTCCATGCCGGTCTGACCCTCCAGGTAGGTGGGCATGTAGCTCAGCAGGGTGTAGTTCACCACGTTGAGCGCGATCACCAGACCCGTCATCGTGAGCATGGGACGCCAGTACTGGGTGAGCAGGTCCTTGAGCGCCGTCCCGGCGGAGGACTCGGCGTGGCCGGCCTCCTCCAGCTCCAGGAAGATGGGCGAGTCCGCCAGGCGGGACCGGAGGTAGAGACCGATCAGGCCCATGGGTCCGGCGAGCAGGAACGGGATGCGCCAGCCCCACTCGCTCATGGCCTCGTTGCCCAGCACCACCTCGCCCGACAGGACGATGAGCGAGCCGAGGGCGAAGCCGCCCAGCGTGCCGAACTCCAGGAAGCTGCCGAGGAAGCCGCGCTTCTTGTCCGGGGCGTATTCGGCCATGAAGGTCGCGGCGCCGCCGTACTCGCCACCGGTGGAGAAGCCCTGCACGGCGCGGAGCAGGATCAGCAGGATCGGGGCCGCGATCCCGATGGTCTCCACCGAGGGGATCAGACCGATGCAGAAGGTGGCCCCGGCCATGAGGATAATCGTGAGCGCGAGGATGCGCTTGCGGCCGAGGCGGTCTCCGAGCGGTCCCCAGAACAAGCCGCCCAGAGGTCGGACGAGGAACGAGAATGCGAAGGTGCTCAGCGCCAGGATGGTGCCGTACTCGCCCGGGAAGAAGTTCTGGGTGATGTAGACGACCGACACGGCGTACACGCCGTAGTCGAACCACTCGGTGGCGTTGCCGATGGCGGAGGCTGCGACGGCGCGGTTGACCGTTTTGGCGTCCGGTTCGGGCCGTCCTGTTGCCGGGTTGCGGGGCAGGCCGTCCTGCCGGGCGCCGGAATGGCCAGGATCGTGGTGTGAATTCATGGAATCCTCCAAGAGTGCGGATGGTGCACCGGCTGGCGCCCCGGTTGTGCTGGGCTTGCCTTGAACGGAACAGCCCGCGTGAATGATGGTCAACAATTCGTCAGGTGTCGTGGTGCTTTTGGTGCACCGGGGTCAGGGGTGCTTGCCCCCTCCCCTCGTGCGCGGCCGTGGTCGGATGCCGCGCGGTACCCGACGCAGTGGTGCTCCGGGACTGAGGCGGCCGTCAGCCACCGCTGACCACCGCCCGCGCGGGCGGCTGGGTGCCCCAGGCGGTCGCCTGCTCGTATGCCTGGGCGGCGCGGAGCACCATCCGGTCCGCGTGCCGGGGCCCGATGATCTGCAGTCCCGCGGGCAGGCCCGCCCCGGTGAGGCCGCAGGGCACGCTCACCGCCGGTTGCTGGGTCATGTTGAACGGGTAGGTGTACGGCGTCCAGCTGGTCCAGTTCGGGGAGTGCCAACCCTCCGGCGCGTCCTGGCCCCGGGGGAAAGCGGGGATCGGCAGGGTGGGGGTCAGCAACAAGTCATAGGTTTCGTGGAAGCGCCCCATGGTCACGCCCAGGTCCATCCGCACAGCCGTGGCGTCCAGGAAGTCGGAGGCACTGATCTCGCCCTGCTCCTCGATACTGCGGCGTAGCCCCGGGTCCACCTCGTCCATCGCGCCGGGACCATAGCCCTCCAGGACCTTCGCGGCACCGGCGAACCACAGGGTATGAAAGGCCTCGACCGGGTCCTGAATACCCGGGTCCACCTCCTCGACCACGGCACCGAGCTCCACAAACCTCTCGGCGGCGCGGCGGACGAGCCGCTCGATCTCGGGATCGTTCTGCCCGAACCCCAGTGTGGGCGAAAAAGCGATCCGCAGGCCGCCGACCCCGCCCTCAAGCTCTTCCAGGAAGGACCAGGTGGGCGTCGGCAGGGCAGACCAGTCACGGGAGTCGAAGCCCGTGATGATGTCCAGCAGCAGGGCGGCATCAGCCACGGTGCGGGTCATGGGACCGGCGTGGGCGAGCGTGCCGAAAGGACTGGCCGGAAACATCGGAATGAGGCCGTAGGTGGGCTTGATCGCCACCGTGCCGGTGAAGGCGGCAGGGATCCGGACAGAGCCACCGCCGTCCGTTCCCACGGACCAGGGCCCCATGCCCATACCCACGGCCGTGGCGCTGCCGCCGCTGGACCCCCCCGAGGTCAGGTCAGCGCCCCATGGGTTGCCGGTCGAGCCGTGGCGCAGGGAGTCGGTGACCCCTTTCCACGCGAACTCCGGGGTGGTGGTCTTGCCGAGGAGCACGGCACCGGTCTCGCGCAACCGGGCCACACAGGGGGCGTCCTCCTCCCACGGCCGGTTCGCGTCGATGAGCCGGGTGCCGCGCAGCGTGGGCCAGCCCCGGGTGTAGAAGATGTCCTTGATGGACGTGGGGACCCCGTCGCCGGGGCCCAGCGGCTCCCCCGCGTGCCATCGCTTCTCCGATTCGGCGGCCGCCTGCAGGGCCTGCTCGTGGTCCACGGACACGAAGGCGTTCACTGCACCGTCCAGCTCGTCGATGGTTCGCAGTGCGGCCCGCGTGGCGTCGACCGGGGAGAAGCTGCCCCGGCGGTAGCCGTCCAACAGCTCGAGCGCCGTGAGTTCCGTCAAATCAGTCATGGTCTTCCTTTTAGGTCGAAGTCGGTCGAACGGGGACCACGATGGGGCCACTCCGGGTGGTCGCGGGAGACTTGCCGCCCTGCGGAACGAAGAGCAAGGCATCCGAGACGACGTGGTCCGCGGACGTCAGGCTGAGAGGCCACGAGAGAAAAGGGAAGACCACGCCGGCCCGGATCACCGCCGCCCGCCAGGTCCCCGTGGCCGGGCCGGGCGCCCGCACGGCACGGGCATGCTCCTCCATGGCAGTCGCCGATAGGCCACAGCCCAGCAGTAGCGTCCTGAAATCGGCTGACTGCCCCAGGGACCTCGGCCGCACGGTCAGCAGTGAACGAGCGGTCCAGGATGGGCACATCGGGGAGCGCACTGGGAAACACGCGATCACCATCCCACCGTCGTACGATTGTCTACAAGAAGCATATGGTGTTGATGTGAGCTAGGCAACAAGGGGAAGGCATGAGGCGCGCCGCGGAGTGTCGGCACGGCTCCGGAACCACTGAGAATGAGCCTGAAGACCGCCTACCGCAGTCTCGACACCCTTCCTCCGCAGGGTCGCCCACAACCGGCACCCGGACGTGCGTATCGGAGCAGGTCACAGGCGGTGGGCACGGGGAATGTCAAGGTGCTCAGCGGGTCATCAGAAGGCGCGGAGCACTGCAGGGGAAGCGAAATCGGGACACCGTGCAGCCCTCGCTCTAGTCCGCTTCGGGATATGATTGTGAACAATATCCTTGTCCAGCACGGTTACCCATGGTCGGAGGCACCATGACCAGCTCCATACTTCAACCGGTGGTCCAGGAGACGACGCCTGCCCTCATCGCACGGCAACTGCGCCGGGCCATCGGCGAGGGCGACCTGGTGCCTGGTCAGCAGTTGAACGAGGCCGAGCTCAGCCGCCGCCTGGGTGTGAGCCGCGGGCCCCTGCGGGAAGCCATGCAGCGACTCACCCAGGAGGGCCTGCTGGTCAGCATCAGGAACCGGGGCGTGTTCGTCATCGAGGTGACGGACGACGATGTGCGGGATATGTACCTGGCGCGCACCGCGGTGGAGCGGGCGGCCGCGATGCGAGCCATCCAGGTCGACGCTGAGCACGCGGGTGAACGACTCCTCGAGGTGGTGCGGACGATGACGGCTGCGGTCGCGCAGAATGACACGGACGCGCTCACCGAGGCGGACGTGGAGTTCCACGCGCTGCTCGTGGCCCTTGCCGGCAGTGCCCGGCTTTCCCGGATGCACACCACGCTCATGGTGGAGACCCGTATGTGCATCACCGCGCTGGAGAGCCGGTACAACTCCCACATCTTCCGGCTGGACGAGCACCGGGGCATCGCCGAGGCGATCGGACGATCCGATGTGGAGCGCGCCGATCGGCTGCTCCTGGACCACATGGAGGACGCCATCGGCCGCCTGAGTCCCTCCGAGGGCTGACAGGAGAGCACCACTCACGTCCGGGACTCTCCGGAGCCGGTCCTAGTCCAGTCGACACCGACCGACCCATCCGCCCGCCCCTGAGTCACCCACGGGTGGGCACCGGGCAGAGGGCAGACGAGAACGCATCCAGTTGTACCTGAAACGCGCGGGTGCTCCTTGCCCGGCCAGGACAGTCGGGCGAGGAGCACCCGCGCGTGCGGGGCCCGGCGCACCGGGCCGTTGCGTCAGCCGCGGGGGACGGCCATGTACTTGGTCTCGAGGAATTCCTCGATGCCGACGCGGCCGCCCTCCCGGCCGAGCCCGGAGGCCTTGATGCCGCCGAAGGGTGCCGCGGGGTTCGAGACGATGCCCGTGTTGAGCCCGAGCATGCCGACCTCGAGGGCGTCGCCCACCCGGAAGCCGCGATCGATGTCCTGGGTGAAGAGGTAGCCCACCAGGCCCCACGGGGTGTCGTTGGCCATGCGGACGACCTCCTCCTCCGTGTCGAACGGGATCACGGGGGCCACGGGGCCGAAGATTTCCTCGTTCATAAGTTGCGCGGTGGGGTCCACGTCGGACAGGACGGTCGGCGAGTAGAAGTAGCCCGGCCCGTCCGGACGGGACCCGCCGCAGACGACCGTGGCGCCCTTGGACACCGCGTCGTCCACCAGCTCCTGCACCTTGGCCAGGGCCTTTTCCTCGACGAGGGGGCCGACGTCGGTGCCGTCCTGCGCGCCGTCGCCGACGGACAGCGAGCCCAGGCGCGCGGCGAGCCGCTTCGAGAACTCGTCCGCGATCGAGCGCTGGACGAACAGGCGGTTCGCGGCGGTGCAGGCCTCGCCCATGTTGCGCATCTTCGCGGCGACGGCGCCTTCCACGGCACGGTCCAGGTCCGCGTCCTCGAACACCACGAACGGGGCGTTGCCCCCGAGCTCCATGGAGGAGCGCATCACGTGCTGGGCGGCCTGCTCGAGCAGGCGCACGCCCACCTCGGTGGAGCCGGTGAAGCTGATCTTCCGGGCGATGCCGCTGGACATCCAGGGGCCCACTACGGAGGAGGCCTTGGAGGTGCAGATCACGTTCAGCACGCCCTCGGGCAGGCCGGCCTCCACGAGGATGTCCACCAGGGCGAGGGAGGACAGCGGAGTGAGGTTCGCGGGCTTGAACACCATGGTGCAGCCGGCGGCGATGGCCGGGCCGATCTTGCGGGTGCCCATCGCCAGCGGGAAGTTCCACGGGGTGACCAGCACGCACGGGCCTACCGGCTCCTTGGACACCAGGATCCGGTTCTTGCCGTCACCGGTGGTGGTCTGGTCGCCGCCGATGCGCACGGCCTCCTCGGAGAACCAGCGGAAGAACTCGGCCGCGTAGGCCACTTCACCCTTCGCCTCGGCGAAGGGCTTGCCCATCTCCGTGGTCATGATCAGGGCCAGTTCGTCCTGGCGGTCCATGATGATGTCATACGCGCGGCGCAGGATCTCGCTGCGCACCCGGGGCGGGGTCTTCGCCCAGTCCTTCTGGGCGCGGCCGGCGGTCTCGATGGCGCGCTGGGCGTCCTCGGTGCCGCCGTCGGCGACCGTGGCGATGACCTCTTCGGTGGCCGGGTTGACGACGTCGAAGCGCTTGCCGGAGGCGGCCTCGCACCACTGGCCGTCGATGAACAGACCGGTGCTGACCTTGCCGACGGCGTCGAGGGCCTGCTGGGAGGTGCGGGAGGCGTTGACATTGGTGGTCATGGGGTGTCCTCTTTCGGGGTCGTGGAGCGGGTTCTGTCGGAGGCGGCCGGCTGCGGCGGGCCCGGGTCCAGGATCTGGGCCAGGTGCAGGCCCGGTCTGGTGGCGTCGAGTTGGTTGATCTGCATGGCGCAGGAGAAGCCGTCGGTGAGCACGGCGGTCTCGGCCCCCGTGCCGCGCAGGGCCGGTGCCAGGGCGTTCTCGGCGACCTGCATGCTGACGTCGTAGTGCTGCTTCTCGAAGCCGAAGTTGCCGGCCACGCCACAGCAGCCGGCGGCGTCGACCACATCGGTTACGCCCGCGGCGGTGAGCGCGGCACGCTGGCCGGCCGCACCGAACACCGAGTATTCGTGGCAGTGGGTCTGCAGCACCACCTGCTCGGGCACGGGGCGGGCCGGGGACGGGGTCCACCCGCCCGCGGCGCGCTCGGCCGTGTGCGCCGCGAAGCTGCGCACCCGGGCGGCGACCCGCCGCGCCTGCTCCGTGGGGACGAGCTCGGGCAGGTCCTTCCGCAGAGCCGCGGCGCAGCTGGGCTCCACGACCACGATCGGGCGGTCCGTGCCGTCGTCGAGGGCCTCCGCGGCCCGGGACAGCAGCTTCTTGGCGGTGCCCAGCTGGCCGGTGGAGATCCAGGTGAGCCCGCAGCAGGCGTCGGCGGAGCACTCCACGGTCTCCCCGGAGTCGGCGAGCACGCGGGCGGCGGCACCGGCCACCTCGGGGCGGAAGCCCCGGGTGAAGGTGTCCACGAACAGCAGCGCGGTACCGGCGCCCGGCTGCTGCGCGCCGGCGGCCGTGACCTCCCGGCGCCACTCCCTCGCCCCGGCGAAGCGCGGCATGGTGCGCTTAGTGGTGAGCCCACCCACGACGGCGGCGACCTTGGCCAGGGGCGTGGCCAGTACCGCGTTGACCAGCGGGGCGATCCGCCCGGTGAGCTTGAGCCAACGCGGCAACCAGCCCAGGGAGAAGTGCGAGATCGGACGGAGTCGGCCCTGGTAGTAGTGGTCGAAGAACTCGGACTTGTAGGTGGCCATGTCCACCCCGGCCGGGCAGTCGGTGGCGCAGGCCTTGCAGGACAGGCACAGGTCCAGGACCTCCCGCACCTCCTCCGAGCGCCAGCCCTCCTGCACGGTGGCCGCACCGCGGACCATGTCCTGGAGCACCCGCGCCCGGCCGCGGGTGGAGTCCTTCTCGTCCCGGGTGGCCCGGTAGCTGGGGCACATCACCCCCCCGGTGTCCGCGCGGCAGCGACCCACGCCGATGCAGCCCTGGACGGCGTGCACCCACGGGTCGGTGCCCGCGCCATGGGCGGTGGCCGGATCGTCGGTCTCCACCAGCGATCCGCCGCCGTGACTGCCGACCGGGCGCAGATCGAAACTTGTGCGCCACTCCCGCGCCGGGATGCCCTCCAGCGCCAGGTGGGCGTCCATCGGGTCCGGGGCCGTCATCGAGCCGGGGTTGAGGATCTCCGACGGGTCCCACAGGCGGCGGTACCGGGCGAAGGCCGCGAGCACCGTCGGGGAGTACATGATCGGCAGCAGCTCCGAGCGGGCGCGCCCGTCCCCGTGCTCGCCGGACAGCGACCCGCCGTGGCGGACCACCAGCTCGGCGGCCTCGCGGGTGAAACGGCGGAAGACTTCCCGCCCGGCCTCGGTGCGCAAGTCGAAGGTGATGCGGATGTGCATGCACCCGGCGCCGAAGTGGCCGTACATCACCCCGTCCAGGTCGTGTTCGGCCAGCAGGACGCGCAGGTCCGCGAGGTAGTCCGCGAGGTCCTCCGGGGCCACGGCCGAGTCCTCCCAACCGGGCCAGGACTCCCCGCCGCTGGCCAGCCGGGATGACAAACCCGCCCCGTCCTCGCGCACGCGCCACAGCGAGGCGCGCTCCACGAGGTCGGGCACGGCCCGACCCTCCACAAGTCGGCCGTTCTCGGCCAGCCTCGCCAGCAGGCGGTCGGCCTCGGCGGCCACCGCCTCGGGCTCGGATCCGTCGAGATCCACGAACAACCAGGCCCGTCCGGCGGGCAGGCCCAGCACGGAGCCCGCTCCGCGCCGGAACCGCATGGTCTCCACGATGGCCTCGTCGGTGCCCTCCACCGCGGCGGGCGAGAACTCGAGGATGGTGGTGATGTCCCGTGCGGCCTCCACGACGTCCTCGTAGCCCAGGCACACCAGCAGCGCGCTGGCAGGCTTGGGTACGAGCTTCATCCGGGCGCGGACCACCACGGCGCAGGTGCCCTCCGAGCCCACCAGCGCGCGGGCCATGTTGAACTTCTTCTCCGGCAGCAGGTTCTCCAGGTGGTACCCGGAGACCTGCCGCTGGATCCGGCCGAGCTCGACGCGGAAGGCGGCGAGGTTCTCCCGCGCCAGCCGCGTCAGCGACTCCGTCAGCTCGGCCGCACGGGCGGCCGACGCGTCGTCGGACGGATCGGTGGCGCGCAGACCCGTGGTGGTGGCCGTCAGCCGCGCGCCGTCGGTGGTGACAACGTCGATCTCCACCACGTGGTCGGAAGTGCGACCGTAGCGCACGGAGTGGTTGCCGCACGCGTCGTTGCCGATGGCCCCGCCCACGGTGGCCCGGTTTTTCGAGGAGGGGTCCGGGGCGAAGGTGGAACGGTTGCCGGTGGCGCGCTCCACCTCCCGAGTGAGGTCCGACAGGACCACGCCCGGGTCCACGTCCACCGTGCCCGAGGCCTCGTCAATGCCGTGAATGCGGTTCAGGTAGCGGGAGAAGTCCAGCACCACCCCGGGGCCCACGGCGTTGCCCGCCATGGACGTGCCCCCGCCGCGACCGATCAGCGCAGTACCGGTCTCCCGGCAGGCCGCCACCGCGGCCAGCACCTCCTCCACGGTCCGTGGGAACACCACCGCCAGCGGGGGCACCCGATAGTTGGAGGCGTCATAGGCGTACTCGGCCAGCCGGCGCGGCGAGGAGTCCGCCGCTACCCCCGCCGCGGCGAGGAGGCCCAGCACAGCGGGGTCGACGGCGGCCTCCCTGCGGGCGGCAGCAGCTGCCGTGCCAGAGGCTACGACGTCGGGGAGGGCGGGAACGGTGGCTTCGCTCATGCGTGCTTTCAGGCTCCCGTCGTGCCCGCAGGGACAGCACCGACCACAGCGGCCACAGCGGCCTCGAAGCGCTCCAGCCCAAGGGAAACTTCCTCTTCGGTGACCACGAGGGCGGGGATGAGGCGCACCACGTTGCCCTCCGGCCCACAGGTGAGGGTGAGCAGTTCCTGCTCCGTGGTGGCCTGCTGGACGGCCGCGGCCGTCGCGGCGTCCGGGGTGCCGTCCTGGGCGGTGAACTCGATGCCCTGCATCAGGCCGAGGCCGCGGACGTTGCCGATCACGGGGAAGCGCTCCTGGATCTGGATCAGCCCGGCCTGCAACTGGTCGCCGCGCACCCGCGAGTTCTCCACCAGACCCTCCTCCTTGACCACCTCGAGGGTGGCCACGCCGGCGGCGGCGGAGACCGCGTTGCCGCCGTAGGTGCCACCCTGGGAGCCCGGCCAGGCCTTGGACATGGTCTCGGTGGAGGCGGCGATGGCCGAAATGGGGAAGCCGGAGGCGACGCCCTTGGCCGTGATGATGATGTCCGGAGTGGCGGTGGAGTGCTGGTGGCCCCAGAACTTGCCCGTGCGCCCGACGCCGGCCTGCACCTCGTCGAAGATCAGCTGGATGCCGTACCGGTCGGCGCGCTCCCGCAACCCCTCCATGAAGGCCGGCGGGGTTGGCAGGTAGCCGCCGTCGCCCAGGGCGGGCTCGATCAGGAACGCCGCCGTGTCGTTGGGCGCGGTGCGGGTCTTCAACAGGTAGTCCAGCTCCTGGAGGGCGAAAGCCACGGCCGTGGCCTCGTCCCAGCCGTAGCGGTAGGCGTAGGGGAACGCCGACATGTGCACCCCGGCCATCAGCGGCGCGTATCCGGCCGAGAACTTCGTGCCGGCCGTGGTGAGGGAGGCCGCGGCCACGGTGCGACCGTGAAAACCACCCTGGAAGACGACGATGTTCGGCCGGGCCGTGGCCATGCGCGCCAGACGGATGGCGGCCTCGACGGCTTCGGAGCCGGAGTTGGCGTAGAACACGGAGTCCAGCCCCTCCGGAAGCACCTCGCCGAGCTTCTCGGTGAGCTGCAGCAAAGGCTGGTGCATCACGGTCGTGTACTGGGCGTGGATGATCTTGCCGACCTGCTCCCGAGCAGCCGCCACCACCTTGGGGTGACAGTGACCGGTGCTGGTGACACCGATGCCGGTGGTGAAGTCCAGGTAGTCCCGGCCGTCAGTGCCATAGATCCAGCTGCCCAGGGCGTGGTCCACGACCACGGGGGTCGCCTGCTTGAGTACGGGGCTCAGAGATGTCATGGCTCACATTCTTCCCAACGGATCGACTTATTGTCAACAATCGTCCGGGGTCTTACAGTGGGCCCATGGAAGAGACAGCGCAGTCCCAGCCCTCTCAGCGTCGCCCGAAAGTTGTCGCGCTCACGGCACCCGGCACGAGCGCCCCCTACAACGCCTTGGATTTCGAGGATCACGCCGATGTGGTGTGGACTGATGCGGAGGGTCTTTCTGGGGCCCTGCCCGGGGCCCAGGTCTTGTTCGTCTGGGACTTCTTCTCCCCAGCCTTGCGTGACGCCTGGTCTTACGCCGACTCCCTGGAGTGGGTCCACGTGGCCGCCGCGGGCGTGGACTCCCTGCTCTTCGACGAGCTGCGGGACTCCTCCGTCCAAGTCACCAACGCCCACGGCGCCTTCGACGGGCCCATCGCGGAATTCGTCCTGGCCTCGGTGCTCGCTCACGACAAGCAGCTGCACACCAGCAAGGAGCTTCAGCGCCGGTCTGTCTGGCAGCATCGCGAGGTAAGGCGCAGCGCGGGGCAAAACGCGCTCGTGGTCGGTACGGGCGGGATCGGGCGTGCCACGGCCCGGCTGTTGCGCGCCCTCGGCCTGGAGGTGCGAGGTGCCGGGCGCACTGCGCGGGGGGAGGACGCGGACTTCGGGACCGTTGTCCCCAGCGCGGAGCTGGCCGAGCACGCCGGATGGGCGGACCACCTCGTGCTCATCGCTCCCCTGACGGAGGACACCCGCGGTCTGCTCGGCGCGGATGTGCTGGCCCGGATGAAGCCCACCGCCCATGTGGTGAACGTGGGCCGGGGCGCGTTGGTTGACGAGCCGGCCCTGGTCCAGGCCCTGCGAGAGGGCCAGATTGCGGCCGCGTCGCTGGATGTCTTCGATGAGGAGCCGTTGCCTGTCGAGCATCCGTTCTGGCAGATGGACAACGTGCATGTGTCCGCGCACATGAGCGGGGACGTCGTCGGTTGGCGAAACACGCTGGCGGACCAGTTCGTACAGAACCTCACTCGCTGGTGTACCGGCGAGGAGCTGGTCAACCAGGTGGACAAGCAGCTGGGTTACGTGCGCCGGGCCTGAGGCGCGGGAGCTAGTATCCCCGCGCAGACCTGAATGACAGTAGAGCGCGCAGAAAGACGAAACGAGAGCGGGGCCGGGAATCCTCCCGGCCCCGCTTCTTCACATTGAACCGCCGATCACGCCTCAACCATCATGGTCACTCGACCGCGACCCTGAGCGGGAGCTCGTAGACCCTGAACACAGCACGTGTGTCCCCGCCGGCCACGCCGAAAACCTCCTCCAGCCGCCGGAGACCTCCTTGGCGAGTGAGAACCGGTCGCGGACTTCCCCGGCCGAGGTGATGCGCACCGTCAGGTTCACGATCGAGCTGATCCGTTCGAGGGAGCTGGGATGCTGGGACAGGGGTCGTCAGGCGGTTGAGCGGAGGTGACCTCGGTGGCGCGCCGGTTCTCGGCGATGCCAACCTCCGCTCCCAGCTTGCCGGAGACAAGCATCGTGCCATGCCATGGCGTGCCGGTACGGAGTGTTCCCCGAGGTGTAGGTCGGATTGCGCACTTACTTGACCAGGACGTAGCTGGTAGCCGACTCGGCAGGCCACACTCGGCCTACCAGCCGATCAGGGATAGAGGCCCCGGGTGGTGTGCGCCTCGGCCACGCGCTGAACGGCGGTCAGGGTGGCAGCCTCGCGCAGGGGACTGATGCACGGTTCGGTGACACCTGATCTGTGGCGCTGAGAGGCGTCGATGGAAGGATGTACACCATGCCCAAGCCCTATCCCAAGGAGTTCCGCGACGACGTCGTGAACGTCGCGCGCAGCCGTGAACCCGGGCAGACGATCAAGCAGATCGCTGCCGACTTCGGCATCGCGGAATCCTGTCTGCGCAACTGGATGCGCCGAGCCGACGTCGAGGACGGTCTCAAGCCCGGAACGCCGGCGGC
>NZ_NSKF01000036.1:0-29387 GCF_002287015.1 Kocuria sp. WN036 | reverse complement strand
GGACCGGCCCAGCAGGCGTGCTGTCGATCCTATCCTCGGCCGGCGCGCCGCCGGGGCCCGGACGCACGGGGCGGGCCCCGCGGGATCGGCGGGGAATAACGCGGTGCCCGCGGACGGTTGACATGATCCGGGCCCGCCGTCGCAGGCGTGCTCCCACCGGTCTCCCCACGGACGCCCGGAACCGACCCACCCCAGGAGGAAGAGCTGTGCTGGACCCCACCTCGCTGTACCTGAGCAACCCCGCTCTGCTCGAGGACGCCCGGGTTCGCGGACTGCCGCTGATCGTCGCCCTGTCCGGCTACGCGGAGGCGGGGCACGTGGCCGTGCAGATCGAGCACACCATCACCGAGGCCCTCCCGCACGAGGTCGTGGCCCGTTTCGACCTGGACCAGCTCTACGACTACCGGGCCCGCCGCCCGCACGTGAGCTTCGTGGAGGACCACTTCGAGGGCTTCCAGACCCCCGAGCTGTCCCTCCGGCTCGTCACGGACGGTCTGGGGCGCAGCTTCGCGCTGCTGACGGGCCCCGAGCCGGATCTGCAGTGGAACCGGTTCACCGAGGCCGTCGTGGGCCTGGCCCGGCGGATGGACGTGTCCCTCGTGGCCATCGTCTCGGGAATCCCCATGCCCGTCCCGCACACCCGTCCGTTCATCGTCTCGGTGCACGGCAACCGGGCCGACCTGCTGCCCGCCGAGCACGCGTGGAAGCCGGTCGTGGAGATGAGCTCGTCGGCCGCGCAGCTCCTCGAGATCCGGCTGGGCGAGGCGGGGATCGACAACATCGGCTTCACCGTGCACGTCCCGCAGTACCTGGCCGAGGCGCACCTGCCGCACGCCGCCGTGGCCGCCCTCGAGCACATCAGCGCCGTGACCTCGCTGACCCTGCCCTCGGACGAGCTGCGCGAGGCGGCCCGCGAGATCGAGCGCCAGATCGACCAGCAGGTCGGCGCCTCGCCCGAGGTGCAGGCGGTCGTGGCAGGACTGGAACAGCGCTACGATGACGTCGTCGACGCCTCGGTCCCGCGCTCCCTGCTGGTGGGGGACGAGTCCGAGCTCCCCGACGCCGACGAGATCGGCGCCGCGGCCGAGGCCTTCCTCGCCGCCCAGGAGGACGACCAGGACTGAGCCCGGCCGGCGCGCGGGGCGGTCCGGCGCCGTCCGGGGCGGCCCCGCCGTCCCGGGTCCCGGCCCGGCCCCGTCCCCCCGAGAGCGAAGTGCATGCCGTCCGACCGGTACCGGGCCCACGAGCCCGGCAAGGACTCCCGCCGCGCCTACCTGGTCTTCGCGATCGGCACCTTCGCCTACTTCAGCGCCGTGGCGCAGCGCACCAGCTTCGGCGTGGCGTCGGTCGACGCGGCCGAGCGCTTCGGCACCGCGGCCTCCGCGCTGTCGATGTTCTCGCTCATGCAGGTCCTCGTCTACGCGGCGCTGCAGATCCCCGTCGGCGTGCTCGTGGACCGCTTCGGCTCCCGCGTCATGGTCGCCGCCGGGGCGCTGCTCATGACGGCCGGGCAGGTCCAGCTGGCCCTGGCCGACACGGTCGGCGAGGGCGTGGCCGCCCGCGTGCTCGTGGGCGCGGGCGACGCGACCACCTTCGTGTGCGTGATGCGCCTGATCCCCGCCTGGTTCTCCGCGCTGCGCGTGCCGCCGCTGACCCAGTTCCTGGGCGTGGTCGGCAACCTCGGCCAGCTGGTGTCCGTCATCCCGTTCGCGTGGCTGCTCGAGCTCACCGGGTGGTTCCCGTCCTTCGCGGCGCTGGCCTCCCTCGCGCTGCTCGCCGCCGTGCTCGCCGCGACCCTGCTGCGCAACGCGCCCCCCGGGGTGGAGGTCCTGAACCCGGCGCTGGGCCTGCGGCGGACCGGCCGGGTGCTCCGGGAGAGCGTGGCCGAGCCCGGCACCCGGCTCGGCTTCTGGGTGCACTTCACCACCCAGTTCGCGGGCAACACGTTCGTGCTGATGTGGGGCTACCCCTATCTCGAGTACGCCCAGGACCTGTCGGACACCACGATCTCCCTGGTGATGACCTCCTTCGTGGTGACCAACCTGGCCGTGGCCCTCGGCCTCGGCGGGCTCTCCGCCCGCCACCCGCACCGCCGGGTGCGGCTGTCGCTGGGGGTGACCGCCGTGATCTTCGCGGCGTGGACGGTTCTGCTGGTCTGGCCCGGGACGGCCCCCGTCCCGGTGGTGCTGGCCGCCGTGTGCGTCATCGCGATCAGCATGCCGGCCTCCATGATCGCCTTCGACATCACCCGCAGCTTCAACCCGGCCCGCCGCTCGGGCACCGCCACGGGCATCGTCAACGTCGGTGGCTTCACGGCCTCGGTGCTGGCCATCTTCGTCACCGGCTTCGTGCTCGACGTGCTCCACGCCGCGGGCTTCCGCGACGAGCTGTACGCTCCCGACGCGTTCCGGGTCGCGATCGCGGCGCAGTTCCTGGTCGCTGCGGCGGGCGCCGCGGGCGTGCTGGCCACCGTCCGGCGGGTGCGCCGGCAGCACGGGCACGACGCCGCCTGACCGGCCGGCCGGTCCCGTCGGCACTGCACCGCGCCGGGCGCCGGGCCCCCGACCCGCCGGCCGTCCACAGACCGCGCCCCGGCGCGTGCCCCTGTACCGGCCGGTGCCCAGGCTGGGCGCATGAGACAGCACCCCATCCGAGACCCCTTCGTCCCCGTCGTCCGGTGCGCGGCCGACCTGCTCGCCGTCGTGCCGCACACGCTCGGCTACTGGCCCGCCGACTCCCTCGTCCTGTTCGCCGCCGGCGGCGGGACGGCAGGGGCGTGCGTGCGCGTCGACCTCCCGGCCGGCCCGTCCGACGAACGCCTCGGGGAGGCCTTCGTCGCCGAGCTCGCCGACCTCGTCGCCCACGACACCCTGAGCGACCGGGTCTTCGTCATCGTGTACACGTCGCCGCCGCCCGGGGACCCGTCCGGGGCCGCGGCGCCACCCGCCGCGGTGGACGGTGTGCTCGCCGTCGTGGACGAGGCCGCCCGACGCGCGGGGCGGGCGGTGGCGGCGCGCTGGATCGTGGCCGGCGACCGCTGGTGGCCGGCCGAGGACCCGGCCGACGTCCAGGACGTCGCGGACATCGAGGACAGCGCCGTCAACGCCGCGCTCGTGGCCTCGGGCAGCTCCTACGCGGCCGCCCCGCGGCTCGCCATGGACCAGGAGTACGGGGCGCTGCCCGCCGGCACCGCCCGAGCCGCCGGGCAGGCCGCGGTCCGCTGGGCACGGGCCGGTGCGGACGCATGGCACCACCTGGACCGCCTCGGGCCCGCACTGTCCGTCTGGACCGACGTGCTCGCCACGGTCCGGGGCGCGCCGGGGGATGCGGTGCCCGCGGTGCTGGACCACGACGACGACCTGCTCGGCTTCCTGGCCGCGAGCCTGGCCGACCCCGTGCTCGCAGACCTGCTCCTGGCCGCCTGCGCCACGGACGACCTCGACGGCGTCCTCGCGGCCGCCGCGATGTGGGCCGAGCTGTGCGACGACGTCGACGACCGGGTGGACGGACCCGACGCCCCGGGCGTTCCGATCGGACCGACCCGGGCGCCCCTCCCTCCGGGCGTCCCGCCGGTGCCCCGCCGACCGGCGGCCGGTCGCGGCGGCACCACGTCCGGCCCGGCCGCCGCCCGGGTGCCCGTGCCGGACGCGGGGGAGCTGGTCCGGCTCTCCCGCGTGCTCTCCGGCGAGTGGGCGGAGACCCCGCACTGGTCGCTGCTCGACACCCTCTACCGGGCGCTCCAGGTGCTCGGCTGGCTCCTGGAGCCCACAGGGCTGGGACCGGGGCCCGGACCGGGGCCCGGTGCGGGGGCGGCCGGCGGAGCGGCCGAGGACTCCGCGGGGACGGGCGACGCGGCGCGGACGGACGACGAGGCGCGGGGCCGGGCTGTGCTCGCGGGCGTGCTGGTCGAGCTCGCGCAGCTCAACCGGTTCCGGGCGCGCGGCTCCCACACCGCGCACTTCGTGCGCCGGGCCACGGCGCTGCTCCCCGGACACCCGCCCGCGCTGCGCGTGCTCCGCCTCGCCGACGCCCGGCCCGTGCCGCTCTGGGCCCGGGACCGTGCCACCGCCTGGCACTCCTGAGCCCCGTGCGACGAGCTTTTTCGGGTCCGTCCGGTCGAGCGGGAACAAATCCCGCCCACGGGTGGTTCCGGCTGTCAGGACCCTTCAAGCCCGCCGCGCCGGACACTGCCCGGCGCACGGACTTGACAGGGTCATAGGCGTGTTGCCCCGAGGGCGGACGCCGTGACCGCTCAACGAAAGGCTCTCAGTGTCACCTGCCGCCAGCAACAAGACGACGGACACCGCCGCCGAGACCCCGGGCACCGGGGACGCTCGGTCGCCGTCCGGCACCACGGGCACGTCGCCGCGGGCGAAGACCGCCGCTGCGAAGTCGACCGCGACCAAGAAGACCGTGGCCGCGAAGAAGACCACGGCGGCGAAGTCCACCGCCGCGAAGTCCACCGCTCCCAAGAGCGCCACCGCGGCCGCCTCGACGAAGTCCACCGCCGGCCGGTCGACCGCGACCAGGACCGCCGCGAGCAAGCCCCCGGCCGCACCGAAGGCCGCGGGCCGCAAGAAGGCCGCGGCCCCGGCGGACAAGGACGCCCTGGCCGTCGCCGGGGAGCCCGAGGAGGACGTCGTCGTCACCGACGACGCCGACATCGAGACCGCCCTGACCGACGAGGCCGGGGTGATCGAGCCCGACGTGGACGAGGACGCCGACGCGGAGGAGGAGGCCGCGCCCGAGGACGCGCCGGCCGTCCCATCGCCCAAGGACGAGAAGACCTCCGGCTTCGTCATCACCAACAACGACGACGACGACGCCCCGGCCCAGCAGGTCGTCTCCGCCGGCGCCACCGCCGACCCGGTCAAGGACTACCTCAAGCAGATCGGCAAGGTCGCGCTGCTGAACGCCGAGCAGGAGGTGGACCTGGCGCTGCGGATCGAGGCCGGCCTGTACGCGGAGCACAAGCTCGCGGACGGGAAGGACAGCCTCGACCCGCAGACCCGCAAGGAGCTGCGCTGGGTCATCCACGACGGCAAGCGCGCCAAGAACCACCTGCTCGAGGCCAACCTGCGCCTGGTCGTCTCGCTCGCGAAGCGCTACACCGGTCGCGGCATGCTGTTCCTGGACCTCATCCAGGAGGGCAACCTCGGACTGATCCGCGCGGTCGAGAAGTTCGACTACACCAAGGGCTTCAAGTTCTCCACGTACGCCACCTGGTGGATCCGCCAGGCCATCACCCGTGCCATGGCCGACCAGGCCCGCACCATCCGCATCCCGGTGCACATGGTCGAGGTCATCAACAAGCTCGCCCGCGTCCAGCGCCAGATGCTGCAGGACCTCGGCAGGGAGCCGACCCCGGAGGAGCTGGCGAACGAGCTCGACATGACGCCCGAGAAGGTCGTCGAGGTGCAGAAGTACGGCCGTGAGCCGATCTCGCTGCACACCCCGCTGGGGGAGGACGGCGACTCGGAGTTCGGCGACCTCATCGAGGACTCCGAGGCCGTGGTCCCCGCGGACGCCGTGAGCTTCACGCTCCTGCAGGAGCAGCTGCACTCGGTCCTGGACACCCTCTCCGAGCGGGAGGCGGGGGTCGTGGCGATGCGCTTCGGCCTGACCGACGGCCAGCCCAAGACGCTCGACGAGATCGGCAAGGTCTACGGCGTGACGCGTGAGCGCATCCGGCAGATAGAGTCCAAGACGATGTCCAAGCTGCGCCACCCGTCCCGCTCGCAGGTGCTGCGCGACTACCTCGACTGACAGGCCGTCCCCGCGCCCGGAGATCCTCCGGGCGCGGGGCGACCACGTCCGGGACCCGCGCACCGCTCCGGTGACCGGGGCGAGGACCGGACACGCAGGAGGGCCCCGACACCAGGTGTCGGGGCCCTCCTGCGTCGACCGCCCTGGGCGGTCGCCCGGTCAGGAACCGATGCGCTCGGTCTCGTCCTGCCAGGTGGCGGCCAGCGGCCGCAGCTTCTGCTCGTTCTTGCGCGCGTGGTGAGCGCAGAACAGCAGCTCACCGCCCGTCGACTCGAGGATCACTCGGACGTAGGCCTGGGCGCCGCACGCGTCGCAGCGGTCGGTCGCATTGAGCTCTCGGCTCTCCAATGTTGCGTTCACGGGATCCTCCTCCTGGGTCGTACTCGTTGCACGGGGCACGGGGCCGCCGGTGCGGGTACCCGGGGTCTCGTGGACGCGTCGGGGTACTGCTCTATACAACCACGACCCTCGGACAATCGATTCCGGCGGAGGCCGTTTTTCGCCCCGGGCGTAGGTCACGGTGCCGGCCGGGGTCGCGTCCGCGTGACCCGCGCCCGGGCCTGCGGTGTCCGCCGCCGGGACTACAGTGGTGGGGAATCCCGCCGTCCCCCAGGAGTCGTATCCCCGTGACACCGTCCCGTTCCGAGTACAACGCCCGCCACCTCTCCGTCCTCGAGGGCCTCGAGGCCGTCCGGAAGCGGCCGGGCATGTACATCGGCTCCACCGACTCCCGCGGGCTGATGCACTGCATGTGGGAGATCATCGACAACTCCGTGGACGAGGCCCTCGCCGGCTTCGGCCACCAGATCACGGTGGTCCTGCACGCCGACGGCGCCGTGGAGGTCCACGACGACGGCCGCGGCATCCCCATCGACCTCGAGCCGCGCACCGGGCTGACCGGCGTGGAGGTCGTCTTCACCAAGCTGCACGCGGGCGGGAAGTTCGGCGGCGGCTCCTACAGCGCCTCCGGCGGCCTGCACGGCGTGGGCGCCTCGGTGGTCAACGCGCTCTCCGCCCGCCTGGACGTCCAGGTGGACCGCGGCGGGAAGACCTACCAGATGTCCTTCCGGCACGGTGAGCCCGGCCGCTTCGTGGACCAGGGCCGGCCCTCCCCGCACGCCCGGTTCGAGCCGTTCGTGGAGGGGTCGGTGCTCGACGTCGTCGGCAAGGCCAAGCGGGGCGTCACCGGCACCCGGATCCGGTACTGGGCGGACGAGCAGATCTTCACGGCGGACGCCCGGTTCAGCTACGAGGAGCTCGCCAAGCGGGCCCGCCAGACCTCGTTCCTGATCCCCGGGCTGCGCATCACCGTGCGCGACCAGCGGGGCCTGCCCGGCACACCGGGGGAGTTCGGGACCCACGAGGAGGTGTTCCAGCACGACGGCGGGATCTCCGAGTTCGTGGAGTACCTCGCCGCCGACAGCTCGGTCACCGACGTGTGGCGGTTCCAGGGCGAGGGCCGGTTCAAGGAGAACGTCCCGGTCCTGGACGAGAACGGCCGCTCCAAGCTCACGGAGCTGGACCGCACGTGCGAGGTCGACGTCGCCCTGCGCTGGGGCATCGGCTACGACACGTCCCTGCGCTCGTTCGTGAACATCATCGCGACCCCCAAGGGCGGCACCCACCAGGCCGGCTTCGAGGCGGCCCTGCTGAAGACGTTCCGGAAGCAGATCGAGGCCAACGCCCGCAAGCTCAAGGCCGGCAGCGACAAGATCGAGAAGGACGACGTCCTGGCCGGGCTCACGGCCGTGCTCACGGTGCGGCTGGCGGAGCCGCAGTTCGAGGGCCAGACCAAGGAGGTCCTGGGCACCCCGGCCGTGCGCCAGATCGTGAGCCGGGTGATCGAGAAGGAGCTGACCGCCAAGCTCACGGCCACCGGCCGCCACGACAAGCAGCAGGCCGGGCAGCTGCTCGAGAAGGTCGTGGCGGAGATGAAGTCCCGCATCTCCGCGCGGGTGCACAAGGAGACCCAGCGGCGCAAGAACGCCCTGGAGACCTCCTCGATGCCGGCCAAGCTCGTCGAGTGCCGCTCGAACGACGTGGAGCGCTCCGAGCTGTTCATCGTGGAGGGCGACTCCGCGCTCGGCACGGCGCGGCTGGCCCGGTCCTCCAACTATCAGGCGCTGCTGCCGATCCGCGGCAAGATCCTCAACGTGCAGAAGGCGTCCATCACGGACATGCTCGCCAACACGGAGTGCGCCGCGCTCATCCAGGTCATCGGCGCCGGCTCGGGGCGCACCTTCGACCTCACCGCCGCCCGCTACGGCAAGGTCATCATGATGACGGACGCCGACGTCGACGGCGCGCACATCCGCACCCTGCTGCTCACGCTGTTCTACCGCTACATGCGCCCGCTCGTGGAGGCCGGGCGGGTCTACGCGGCGGTGCCCCCGCTGCACCGGGTGGAGATCGTCAACGCCGGCGGCAAGGCCAACGAGATGGTCTACACGTACTCCGAGCGCGAGCTCACGGACCTGCTCGCCCGGCTCGAGGCGGAGGGGCGGCGGTACAAGGAGCCCATCCAGCGCTACAAGGGCCTGGGCGAGATGGACGCGGACCAGCTCGCGGAGACGACCATGGACGTCCGGCACCGGATGCTGCGCCGGATCCGGGTGGAGGACGCCGAGGCCGCCGAGCACGCCTTCTCCCTGCTCATGGGCTCCGAGGTGGCCCCGCGCAAGGACTTCATCATCGAGGGCGCCACGCACCTGGACCAGGAGCGCATCGACGCCTGAGCGCGCGGGACGGCGGGCGCACCGAGGGCCGGTGCCCTGGTGCGGCCGCTACGCTGGGCAGGGACGAGCGACCGTCCCCGAGGAAGGACCCCGCATGACCGCCACCGGCCCGCACACCCCGTCCCCCGCACCCGGCCGGCCCCGGCCGGTCACCGTTACCGTGACCGGTGCCGCGGGCCAGATCGGCTACGCCACCGTCTTCCGGGCCGCGGCGGGCGACCTCCTCGGCCCCGGCACCCCCGTCCGCCTGCACCTGCTCGAGCTCCCGCAGGCGCGGCGGGCCGCGGAGGGCACCGCCCTGGAGCTGCAGGACGGGGCGTTCCCGCTGCTCGACGGCGTGGAGGTCTTCGAGGACGCGGACGCCGCGTTCGACGGCGCCTCGGTGGGGCTGCTCATCGGGGCCCGCCCCCGGTCCCAGGGCATGGAGCGGGCCGACCTGCTCGAGGCCAACGCCGGGATCTTCTCGGTCCAGGGGCGGGCCGTCAACCGCGGCGCCGCCGAGGACTTCCGGGCCGTGGTGGTCGGCAACCCCGCCAACACCAACGCCTACATCGCCGCCTCGCACGCCCCGGACGTCCCGCGCGAGCGCTTCACCGCCCTCACCCGGCTCGACCACCACCGCGCGCTGGCCCAGCTCGCCGCGGCCACCGGGGCCCGCGTCGACGAGATCGACGGCGTGGCCGTGTGGGGCAACCACTCGGCGAGCCAGTACCCCGACCTGACCCACGCCACGGTCGGGGGCCGGCCGGCGCTCGAGGTGCTGGCCGGGGGAGGCCACGACCTCGCCTGGGTGGACGACACCTTCATCCCCCGGGTGGCGCGCCGCGGCGCGGAGATCATCGACGTGCGCGGCGGCTCCTCGGTGGCCTCGGCGGCCCACGCGGCCCTGTGCCACGTCCGCGACTGGGTCCTGGGCACCCCCGAGGGCACGTGGACGTCCATGGCGGTCGCGTCCGACGGCTCCTACGGCGTGCCGGAGGGACTCGTCAGCTCGTTCCCGGTGGTCTGCCGGGACGGCCGGGCCGCGATCGTGCCGGACCTCGAGCTGGACGAGTTCTCCCGCGCCCGCATCGACCGCTCCGTCCGGGAGCTCGAGGAGGAGCGGGCGGCGGTGGAGCAGATGGGGCTGCTCGGGCCCCGCCGCTGAGCCTCAGCCGTAGGCCGGACCCACCGCGTCGATCACCTGGTCGGTGGGCACGCCCGAGCCGTCCCGGCGCCCGTGCTCGGTGGGCAGGGCCCGGGCCACGCCCGAGGCCGCGACCGCCTTGGCCGGTCCGTGCCCCACCCAGGCCAGGGCCAGTCCCGTCTCGCCCTTGAGGAACCGGTGCGCGCGCACCCCTCCGGTGGCCCGGCCCTTGGGCGGGTACTCCGAGAACGGGGTGACCTTCACCGAGTACTGCGACATGCCGGGGAGCACCTCGTCGGCGCGGGCGAGGGTCACGACCACGGGCGTCTCGTCCGCGGCGCGGACCGCCCCGAAGAAGACCACGGCGTCCCCCGCGACCAGCTTGACCCCGGCGACGCCGCCCGCGGTCCGGCCCTGGGGGCGCACCGCACCGGCCTCGAAGTGCAGCAGCTTGCCGTCCCGGGTCACGAACACCAGCTCGTCCTCCGCGGCGGCGGACTCGGCGAGGCCGACCACCTCGTCGTCGTCCTTGAGCGTGATGACCTCCCAGTCCTCGCGGTTGAGCGGATACTCGGGGCTGACCCGCTTGACCACGCCGTTGCGGGTGCCCAGGGCCAGCACCGCGTTGAGCGGCGCGAGCCCCACGAGCCGCTCCCCGCGGCCGAGGGTGAGGAAGTCCTTGACCGGGACGCCGTCGCCCAGCTTCGGGGTGCCCTCGAAGGCGGTCAGCACGGGCACGTCCATCACCTGGACGCGCAGCATGCGCCCGGTGGACGTGACCGCCCCGATCTCCCCGCGGGCGGTGGCGCGCACCGCGGAGACCAGGGCGTCGTGCTTGATCCGCCGGGGCGGGTCCACCAGCGGGACCTGGGAGGGCGTGCGGGCGAGCTGGCCCGAGGTGGACAGGAAGACCCAGCAGGGGTCGTCGGCGATCTCGAGCGCGAGCCCGCCCGCCGCCGTCCGCCCCGGTGCGGGGGCCGCCGCCGCGGCGACGGGCGCCGGCAGGGCCTCCGACTCGAGCAGCTCGGTGCGCCGGTCGTCGCCGTGGACCTCCGCGACCTCCGCGAGCTCCGCGGAGACCAGGGCCCGCAGCCGCGAGTCCGAGGCGAGGGTCTCCTCGAGCTCGGCGATCTCCCGGCGCAGCTCCTCCTGCTCCTTCTCGAGCTCGATCCGCGAGTACTTGGTCAGCTGCCGCAGCCGCAGCTCGAGGATGTGGTCGGCCTGCACGCGGCTGAGGTCGTACACGGCCATGAGCCGTTCCCGGGCCACGGCGGTCTCGTCGGAGGAGCGGATGATCTGGATGACCTCGTCGATGTCGACGATCGCCACGAGCAGGCCCTCGACCAGGTGCAGGCGGTCGCGCCGCTTGGCCAGCCGGAAGCCGGTGCGCCGCCGGACCACCGACAGCCGGTGCTCCACGTAGACCCGCAGCAGCTCGAGGAGGCCCATGGTGCGGGGCCGTCCGTCCACGAGGGCAACGTTGTTGATCCCGAAGGAGTCCTCCATGGGCGTGTACTTGTAGAGCTGCTGGAGGACCGCCTGCGGGTTGAAGCCGTTCTTGACCTCGATGACCAGCCGCAGGCCGTTCTTGCGGTCGGTCAGGTCCACGACGTCGGAGACGCCCTGGAGCTTCTTGGCCTGCGCCGCCTCCTTGATCTTCTCGGTGACCTTCTCGGGCCCCACCATGTAGGGCAGCTGGGTGACGACGATGCCCTGCTTGCGGGGGGAGATCTGCTCGATCGAGACCTTCGCGCGGGTCTTGAAGGAGCCGCGCCCGGTCCGGTAGGCGTCCCGGATCCCGTCGAGGCCCACGATCCGCCCGCCCGAGGGCAGGTCCGGGCCCGGCACGAAGCGCATGAGCTCCTCGAGCGTCGCCTCGGGGTGCTCCACGAGGTGCCGGGCGCCCGCGACGACCTCGCGCAGGTTGTGCGGGGCCATGTTCGTGGCCATGCCCACCGCGATGCCGGAGGAGCCGTTGACCAGCAGGTTGGGGAACGCCGCGGGCAGCACGCCCGGCTGGGTGAACTGGTTGTCGTAGTTGGGCACGAAGTCGACGACGTCCTCGTCGAGGTCGGCAGTCAGCGCCAGGGCGGCCGGGGCCATCCGGGCCTCGGTGTAGCGGGAGGCGGCGGGGCCGTCGTCGAGGGAGCCGAAGTTGCCGTGCCCGTCCACGAGCGGCAGGCGCATCGCGAAGGACTGGGCGAGCCGGACCATCGCGTCGTAGATGGCGGAGTCGCCGTGCGGGTGCAGCTTGCCCATCACCTCGCCCACGACGCGGGCGCTCTTGACGTGGCCGCGGTCCGGGCGCAGCCCCATCTGGTTCATCATGAACAGGATGCGCCGCTGCACGGGCTTGAGCCCGTCCCGGGCGTCGGGCAGGGCGCGGGAGTAGATGACGGAGTACGAGTACTCGAGGAAGCTCGTCTCCATCTCGGAGGTCACGTCGATGTCGACGATGTTCTCCCGGAAGTCGGGGGGCAGCTCGTCCTCGGCGGACGGGCGGGAGGGCGCACGGCGGCGTGCCATCACAGCGGGGGGTCCTTCGGTCGTGGGTCGGTCCGGGGCGGGCCCGGCGGCTCGGCGTTCGAGATCGTGCGGGGACGCACCGGGACGCACCGTTGACGGTGCAGGTTTGTCTACTAGCCTGAAGTCTATGGTTCCAGAGACCGCGGACACGGACGACGCCGGGCAGTACCCCGAGTACTGGGAGGCCGACGTCATCCTCCGCGACGGCGCGACGGCGCAGCTGCGCCCGATCTCCCCGGAGGACAAGGACGCGCTCCTGGCCTTCCACCAGTCGCAGTCCGAGAACTCCATCTACCTGCGCTTCTTCTCCTACAAGCCCACCCTCTCCGCCCGGGAGCTGGAGCGGTTCACCCGCGTGGACCACCGGGACCGCGTCTGCTTCGTGCTGGTGCTGGCGGACCGGATCATCGGCGTGGGCCGCTACGACCGCACGGACCGGCACGACGACGCCGAGGTCGCGTTCATGATCTCGGACGCCCACCAGGGGCGGGGCATCGGCTCGATCCTGCTGGAGCACCTCGCCGCGGCCGCGCGCGAGAACGGGATCGACCACTTCTCCGCGGAGGTCCTGCCCGAGAACCGCAAGATGCTCCGCGTGTTCGCGGAGGCGGGCTACGAGCTCACCCGCAAGTTCGACGACGGCGTGGTGGTGGTCGGCTTCGACATCGACCCGACCGAGAAGTCGCTGGCCGTGATGGCCGCGCGGGAGCACCGCGCCGAGGCCCTCTCCATGGCCGACCTCCTCTCCCCGTCCTCGATCGCCGTGATCGGGGCGTCGCGGGACCCCGGCCACGCCGGGCACGCGCTGGTCGAGCACCTCGTCGCCTCCGGGTTCGCCGGCCGGCTCAGCGGGGTGAGCCCCACGCCCTTCGAGCGGGAGGGCATGACCCACGCCACCTCGATCGGGGAGGTCCCCGAGCCCGTGGACCTCGCCGTGGTCGCCGTGCCCGTCGACCAGGTGGCCGACGTCGTGGACCAGTGCGGCGCGGCGGGCGTGCGCGCCGTCGTGGTGGTCACGGGCGGGTACGCCGAGGCCGGCGCGGCGGGCCGGGCCCGGCAGACCGAGCTGGTGCGCCGCGCTCGCTCCTACGGGATGCGCGTGGTCGGCCCGGCGAGCCTGGGCCTCTACAGCACGGCCCCGGAGTCCCGCTTCAACGCCTCCATCCTGCCCACCGTGCCGCGGGAGGGCCCGCTGGGGCTGTTCAGCCAGTCCGGGGCCATCGGCATGATGCTCAACGCGGCCGCGCTGCGCCACGACGTGGGCGTGTCCACGTACCTCTCCGCCGGCAACCGGGCCGACGTCTCCGGCAACGACATGATGCAGTACTGGGAGGACGACGCCGCGACCCGCGCGTGCGGGCTCTACCTGCAGTCCGTGGGCAACCCGCGCAAGTTCTCCCGGATCGCCCGCCGGCTGTCCCTGACCAAGCCCGTGATCGTGGCCAAGAGCGAGGTCACCGGTCTCCGGCTGCCGCCCGGCCACACCGGGCGCACCACCCAGGCCCCGCCGGGGGCCCTGGACGCGATGTTCCGGCAGGCCGGCGTGATCCGCGCGGACACGAGCGAGCACCTCATGGACGTGGCCGGGATCCTCGCCGGCCAGCCCCTGCCCGCGGGCGCCCGCACGGCCCTCGTCTCCAACGCGCTGGCCCTGGGCCAGCTCATGGAGGACCGGTGCATGCAGCTGGGGCTGGACGTCGCGGTGACCCAGGCGGGGGTCCGGACCGCGGACGGCGGGGAGGACGCCCTCGAGGCGCTGCGGGCGGCCGTCGACAGCTGCCTCGGCGCCGAGGCCGTCGACTCCGCCGTGGTCACGCTGATGCCGATCCCGGGCGCCACGCCGGAGCGCGTGGCCGAGCTCGTGGGCCGGGTGGGGCGGGAGCACGGCAAGACCGTGGTGGTCGTCTTCACGGGCAGCACCGAGCCCGGAGCGGTCTCCGCCCTGCACCACGCCGAGGACGGACTGGACGTGCCCTGCTTCGACTCCCCGGGGGCGGCCCTGCGCGCGCTCGCCAAGGTCGTGGACTACACCCGGTGGCGCGCCCAGGACCAGGGCAGCCTCGCCGAGCCGAAGGGCATCGACGCGGAGGCGGCGGAGACCTTCGTGGAGAAGATCCTGCCCAGCGTCACCGGCGACGAGCTGCTCGAGCTGGACGGGGACCAGGCGCGGGAGCTGCTGGAGACCTACGGGGTGGGCCTGCTGCCCAGCGAGCGGTTCACCGATCCCGAGGACGCCCTGGCCGCCGCCGACCGGCTCGGCTACCCCGTGGCCCTCAAGACCACCGACCCCAACCTCCGGCACCGCCTGGACCTGGGCGGCGTGCAGCTCAACATCCAGGACGACGCGCAGCTGCGGGCGGCCATCGAGACCATGCACCGGGCGCTCGCCCCCTTCGGCACCTTCGACCTCGAGGTGCAGGCCATGGCCCCCACCGGCCAGTCGGTGGTGCTCCGGGCCATCGAGGACCCCCTGATCGGCCCCGTGGTCTCGTTCGGGATGGCGGGGGACGCGGTGAACCTCCTCGAGGACTGGGCCCACCGGGTCCCGCCGCTCACCGACCAGGACGTGCGGCGGATGGTCCGCGAGCCCAAGGCCTCGCGCAAGCTCTTCGGCCACCAGGGGGTCCCGGCCGCGGACGTCGACCGGCTCGAGGACCTCGTCGCCCGGGTGGCGCTGCTCAAGGACCGGCACCCCGAGATCGCCCGCGTGGAGCTGAACCCCGTGCTCGTCTCCAGCGGCTCCGTGACCGTGCTGGGGGCCTCGGTCGGCATCGGCAACGCCCGGCAGCGGACGGACAGCGCGCGCCGGGCCATGCGCAGCTAGGCGGGCCCGGACTTCGTGGCGGACACCATAGCCGGTCGGTACACCCTCATCGACCCGATCGCGCGCGGCGGCAGCGGCTCCGTGTGGCGGGCCTGGGACGGCCGGCTCCAGCAGCTGTGCGCGGCCAAGGTGCTGCGCCAGCGCGACTCCGCGGACCTGCTGCGCTTCGCGCGGGAGCAGTCGGTGAAGCTGGACCACCCGCACGTGCTCGCCCCCTACGGGTGGGCCGCGGAGGACGCGCACGTGGTCATCGCGATGCCCCTCGTGCACGGCGGCACCCTGGAGTCCGCGCTGCTCGACAACGGGGCCGCCTCGGTGGAGCTGACCGAGGAGGTTCTCGCCCAGCTGCTCCAGGCCCTGCAGTTCGTGCACGCCCAGGGCTGGGTGCACCGGGACGTGAAGCCGGGCAACCTCATGCTGGACAGCACCGGGACGGGCCGCCCCCACGTCCTCCTCTCCGACTTCGGCATCGCCGTGCGCGTCCAGGACGCCCGGCTGACCCGGACGGGCACCGTGGTGGGCACGCCCGGCTACCTGCCCCCGGAGGCCTACGAGCTCACCGACCCGAACCCCGCGCAGGACCTCTACGCGGCGGGCATCACCGCGCTGCGGATGCTCGACCCCTCGCTGGAGCCGCAGGAGAGCCTGGGGCCCAACGATGCGCGCGCCGTGGTGGGGGAGCAGGGCGACCTCGCGGAGCACCTCGCCGCCCTCCTCACCCCGGACCCCGCCCAGCGCCGCGACGCGGCCGTCACCGTGCTCCACGAGCTCACCGCGGGCGCGGCGAGACGGCGCTTCGACCCTGCCCGCACCCGGGACGGCGAGCCGTTCGAGGTCTTCGACGTCCTCGAGCCGCTGCCGGAGCCGTGGGCGAGCCGGGTGCTGACCGGGTGGGACGGCACGGAGGGGACGGACGGGACGACCGGCGCCGGGCTCGGCGGCGGAGCCGCCGCGGGCGCGGAGGCCGGCGGCCGGTTCCCGGACGGCCCCGACACCCTGGACGCCGGCTCCGGGAGCACCGACTCCGCCGGCACCGCTCCCGGCAGCACCGGGCAGCGGACGGCCGGGACCACGGTGGGCGGCGGCGGGCTGGCCGACGCCGGCGGCGCCGGCAGCGGGACGACCGGCAGCGGGACGACCGGCAGCGGGAGAACCGGTGCCGGGGGAGTCGACACCGGGTCGGGCGACGACGAGGTGCCGGACCCTGCCGGGTCCGGGCGCGACGGCTCCGGGCACGGCGGGTCCGGCGACGGCGACGGCGGGGGCACCGGGAACGACCCCGGCCGGGACCGGGCGGGCCGCCGGCCCGCCGGGGGGAGGGCCACGGAGGCGCTCCCGCGCCCGGCGCGGACCGGGCGGCGCCGCGGCGGCCGAGCCGTGACCGGCGTGTTCGTGGTCCTCGTGGGGATGACTGCGCTGCTGAGCGGATATCTGCTGCTCGATCCCCTGGGCTCCGCGGAGCGGGTGCCCGGTCCCGGGAGCTCGCCCACGGTCACGCGCAGCGCCGACACGACCCCGAGCCCGGCGCCGGAGGAGAGCCCCGTGGTGCTGGAACGGGTCTGCGAGGACGTGGGCGGCGGGGAGGAGCGGTGCTACTTCCGGGTGCCCTGAGGGCCCGTGTTGGGCACTGGCGCGGCCGTGGGGGAAAATGGCCCCCATGACGTATTCAGGTGAGCGCGGCCAGCGGCTGGTCGAGGACATCAACAAGGCCGGCTTCTACCCGCAGCTGGTGATCGACGTGGTCCAGGACTCCCTGGACGGCCGGTCCCCGGTCTCCCACCTCGTGCAGCTGGAGACCCACATCGACCGGACGGAGGTGCACCGCCACACCACCGTGCTGGTGCTCGCCGAGGACGTGCTGCACGTGACGCACGTGGACGACGAGGAGTTCGACGAGGGCGGCCGGGACGTGGTGGCACGGGTCTCCACGGAGACGGTCGGCATCTCGCAGATCCGCTCGGTCACGCTGAGCTACTCGTACTACCAGCCGGCCAACTACCGGCCGGACAGCCCGATCTCCGAGGTGACGCTCGCCATCGCGTGGACGGGCACCCTGCACGTGGACCTGGCGCCCGCACTGTGCGAGGACCCCCAGTGCCAGGCCGACCACGGCTACACCGGCACGGCCGCCCGGGAGGACATCGTGCTGCGGATCAGCGCGGAGGCCGACGGCCCGACCGCCGTGGAGGGCGCGCGGGAGTTCGCGCGCACACTGCGCCGGGCCAATCTCTCCCCGCTGACCGACGGCGCGCAGATCGCCCAGCCGGCCCACGGGCGCACGCCGGCTCCGCGGCGGGCGGCCGCCGCCACACCGCGCACCCGGTTCACCGACCGGTTCACCGGCCGGGACAGCGGCGCCGCCCGGTGAGGGCGGTGCAGGAGGTCCTGCCCGCGCTGCCCGCCGACCTGCCGGGGCCGCCGCGCTACGGCAGCCGCTCGGTCGCGGAGGTCATGTCCTCGGCCGCGGCGTCCCTGGGCGTGCCCGGCTTCCGGGACGCGCTGGGGCTGCCCGCCGCCCGGAGGGTCGTCGTCGTCATGGTGGACGGCCTGGGACGGGCCCAGCTGCGGGCCCGCGCCGGGCACGCCCCGGGCCTGGCCGGCGCGCAGGGCCTGGCCACCCTGGACGCGGCGTTCCCCACGACCACGGCGGCCTCGCTGGCGTCCCTCGGCACGGGCGCGGCCCCCGGGGCGCACGGACTCGTGGGCTACGACGTGCTGGACCCCGACCGGGACCGGGTCGTGAACCAGCTCGGCGGCTGGGACGCCGCCGTGGACCCCCGGGCGTGGCAGCCGCTGCCCACGGTGCTCGAGCGCGCCGCCGAGCACGTGGACGTGGTCACGGTCAGCCGGCAGCGCTTCGCCGGCTCCGGGCTCACCGACGCGGCCCTGCGCGGGGGCCGGTTCGTGGCCGCGGAGGGGCCGGCCGCGCGGGTCAGCACCGCGCTCGACCAGCTCGCGGCGGGACGCGACGCCCTCATGTACTTCTACTGGGACGAGCTCGACCGCACCGGCCACGCCCGGGGCTGGGAGTCCTGGGAGTGGACGGCCCAGCTCGAGGAGCTCGACGCGTCGCTGCGCCGTCTGGTCGCGCGCGTGCCGGCCGGCACCACGGTGCTGGTGACCGGTGACCACGGCATGGTGGACGTCCCGCGGGACGCGCGCGTCGACTTCTCCGAGCTCCCGGGGCTGCTGGACGGTGTCCGGCACACGGCCGGCGAGCCCCGCGCGGTGCAGCTGCACCTGGAGCCGGACGCGACGGCGCAGGACGTCCGGGCGCTCGTGGCCGCCTGGCGGGAGCAGTTCGGGTCCCGCGTGTGGATCCTCTCCCGGGAGGCGGCCCTCGACGCGGGCTACTTCGGCCCGCCGGCGCTCGTGCGCGACGCGGTGCGCGGGCGCATCGGCGACCTCCTCGTGCTGGGGCGGGAGCCCCTGGCGCTGTTCGACCTGGGCCGGGTCCGCCCGAGCGTCCTGTCCATGGTCGGCCAGCACGGCTCGCTGACGCGCGCCGAGCGGGAGGTCCCGCTGCTGCGCCTGGCCTGAGCGCCCGCCCACCGCGAGCCGGCGCAGGGACGCCGCGACCGGGGTGCCGCGGCCGCGTGAGCCGCCTCCGGGGTGCCACGCCGGGTGAGCCGCCACGGGGCCGCCGCGCAGCGCGGCGATCCGGCCGCCGCGCCGGGTGGACCGCGGCCGGGGGATTGCGCTCAGGGTGCCGGCGAGGCGTCCTCGGCCGCGTCCTCCGTGGTGGCCCCCTCGGTCCCCGCCTCTGCGGCGGCCGGGCCGGCGTCCTCCTCGGCCGCGTCCTCCTCGTCCGGGTCGACGTCCTCCGCGCCGGCCTCGTCGTCCTCCGCGGGCGCTCCCGGGGTGGTCGGACCGGGATCTGCCGGGGCCGGTGCGGACGGGGCCGGCGCCGGCGGCGGGGGCGCGGGGACCACGGGCTGCGGCGGGACCGGGGCGGGCACCACGGGTTCGGGCACGACGGGCTCGGGGACGACTGGTGCCGGGGGGACGTACGGCGCCGGGGGCGCCACGGGCTCCGGGGCCGGGGGTGGCGGTGCCGGCTCCTCCGCCGAGGGGCTCGGCGTGGGGGAGGGCGTTCGCGAGCGCGACGGCGTGGGCGACGCGGTGGGCGTGCTGGTGGGCGTGGCGGACGGCGAGCTGGTCACCGCCGGAGCCGGAATGAACTCGGCCTCCCGGCCGGCGCCGAAGAGGTCGCGACCGACGCCGCCCAGGTAGAGCGCACCCGCGCCGACCAGGACCACGAGCACGACCGCGCCGAGGACCAGCCCGGCGACGAACCGTCCCGGCCCGGAGCCGCGGACCAGCTCGGCCGGCGCCTCCGGAGCGGCGGAGGCGCCGCGGACACCGGGGTCGCCGGGGTCCGCGGCGGCGGCGTCACGCTCGTCGTCCCCGAAGAGGTCGTCCTGGATGGAATTGCCCATGTCGTGCTGCCCCTGACGTGGTGTCGTCCGTCCGGGCCGCGCGCGGGATGGGGGAGCGCACGAGCCCGGAGGGACGGCGCGGAGCCGTCCCCTGCTGCGTGCACTCTAGCGCGTGCCGGGCCGGCGGCGCCGGACGGCGCGCACCGGCGCCGGGGGCTCAGTCGGACGAGCTGCCGAAGACGATCTCGTCCCAGCTGGGCACCGAGGACCGCGCGGGGCGCCGTGCCTTGGCGGTCTTGTTGCGCGGGCGGGGCCGTTCGGGCGCGGTCTCCTCGGCGGGGCCGGAGTCCTCGGGCTCCTCGCCGGGGACCGCGGGGGCCGGGCCGGCGGAGCGGTCGCCCCGGACGTCGTCGTCCCGGGAGCTCCCGGTCGCGGAGTCCTGGGTCGCGGAGCCCTGGGGCGCGGAGTCCTGGGCGGCGGGGTCCCCGGCCGCGGGCGCCTCGTCCCGGGAGGCGGCGGTGTCCGGTCGCGCCGCGGACCGCTCGGTGCCGTCGTCGACGCCCCGCTCCCGTCCGGCCTCCCGGAAGGTCTCCGAAGCCCTCTCCTGAACGGTGTCCCGGGCGCCGGCGCGAGCGGCGGGCGCAGCGGGCGCGGTGGGCTCGACGACGGGATCGTCGGCGGGCTGCACGGTGGCGGGCCCGTCCGTCCGGGGCGCGGGCTCACCGGCCGGTGCCGGCTCCGGTGCGGGACCTGGCTCGGGGAACCGGGTGGCCGGCTGGAAGGGGCGGTCGAAGACGGAGCTGTCCTCGGGTGCGGCCAGGGGGCGGGGCCGCCGCTCGACGTGCCCCATGCCGCGGCCCAGGATCTCGGCGAGGGCGTCGTCCCCCTCGGCGTCCTCCCCGATGCGCTGCCCGCGGCGGGCCTGCAGGACGTCGAGCAGGTCGTCGGCCTCCACGGCGGACCGGCGCAGCTGCGTGAGCTCGGGGTCGAGGCCACCGTCCAGGACGCCGAGGCCCGTGCCGAGCGGCGTGTCCGGGGTGCCGGCCTCCGTGAGGGCCTCCGCCCACGCGTTCGTGGGACGGACGCTCTGGTTCGCCGGGTTGTAGAGCCACTCGGCCAGCGGCTCGTCGTGGGCTGGCGCGGCGGCGCGGTCGACCACGGAGAACCGGGCGACCACCGCCCACAGGTGGTCCTCCCGCTGCCAGGAGTCCCACTCCAGGGAGGAGGGGTCCACCCCGAGGTCGGCGGCCCGGTGGGCGACGGCGCGGCCCAGGGTGAGGGGTTCGCCCTCGAAGACGGAGTGGTAGCCGCGGTGCGCGGAGCGGTCCTCGATCTCGACCTTCTGGGCCTCGGTGGCGATGTGGGCCCGCTCGGCGAGGATCGGCCACTCGTAGCGGCGGACCCGGGAGGCCTCCCACCCGCTCTCGGCCACGATCTCCTCGACCGTGGCCCCGGAGCGGAACCGGGCCTGGATCTCACGCGGCCCGAACTGGCCCGTTCCCCGCTGGCGGGCGCCCGGCAGCCGCCGGGCGCGCTGGACGGCCAGGCGCAGCTCCTGGTCGATCCGCAACAGGTGGCGGGTGCCTGCCTCGTCCTCGACGACCAGGTGCTCACCGTCGTCGTGCACACCTGCCAGGCGCAACTGCTCCATGCTGTCATTCCTCCGGGTGGTTCTCGGGTGCGCTCGGGGTCGTCGAGCGGGCGCTGCGGGGCGGGTCCGTCGGTCGCGGCCGACGTGCCGGCCCGGACCCGCCCCCAATCCTACTGGCCGTCGCGCGCCCCGGCCGGAGGTCGCCCGCGGACGGGCCCGGCCGCGTGTTCGCGGGCCCGGGACGGGGTTGGATTTTTGCCCTCGGATGGTGAACAATCTACGCGACACAGAGCCCGGAGGGCGGCGCACAGCCGTGCCGGAGCCCGCCCTCGGACCCCGCATTGGAGCGAAGACCGGACATGGCCACTGATTACGACGCGCCGCGCAAGCAGGAGGACGAGCTCAAGGAGGACTCGATCGAGGAGCTGCAGACGCGCCGCACCGATGCGCAGTCCGGCACCGTCGACGAGGACGAGGCGGCCGCGGCCGAGAGCTTCGAGCTGCCGGGCGCGGACCTCTCCAACGAGGAGCTGTCCGTCGTCGTGCTGCCGGCCCAGGAGGACGAGTTCACCTGCGGCTCGTGCTTCCTGGTGCGCCACCGCTCCCAGATCGCCGAGGAGCGGGGCGGGGTCAAGTACTGCGTCGAGTGCGTGGGCTGAGCCCCGCAGGGCCGAGCTCGTCCGGAGGACCGGAAGAACCCCGTCGCGACGGTCGTCGCGGCGGGGTTCTTCCGTGCGGTGGCGGCGGGCGCGCTCACGGGCGCGCGGACAGCACCTCGACGATCCGCTCCGGGTGCCGGGTGGAGGTGAGCCAGTACGGCGTGGGGTCCACGGGGTCGGTGATCCGGATCCGCACCACCGGGCCCACGGACGCCCGGAAGTTCATGAAGGCCCGCCCGTCCAGCTCGGGGCCGCGGACCCGGCGGACGTCGTCGCCGCGGAAGGCCTCGGCCTCGCCCACGAACCGTCGCTCGATGCGGGCCCGGCCGACCTGCAGGGACTCGTCGGTGACGACGATGGTGGTGCTGGAGGCGACGAGGGCCACGGCCGCGCCGCCGCCGACCACGACGGCCGCCGCTCCGGCCACCCACGGGTCGATGGGGGCGAGCGCGACGAGGGCGACGACGCCGGCGAAGAGCACGAGCAGCCACATCCACCACGCGGGGGTGAGCTTTTCCTGGTAGAGGATCTCGGCGCCGGGCCGCTCGGAGGAGGACCGGCGGGGTTCGCGGGGGCCGTCGGCCGGGGACGCACTGGAGGACGCAGGACGGGACATGCCTCTAGCGTCTCACGACTGCGCCCGGGGTCCGGCGCGTTAGAGTGGGGCACTGTGAACGACCAGTCGACAGGCCACCGGCCCCCGTCGGGCAACGGGCGCCCGCTCAGCATCGCGCTGCAGGCCCTCGACCCGGACCTTCCCCTGCCCGTGTACGCGAAGCCCGGAGACGCGGGCGCCGACCTGCGCTCGCGCGAGGACGTGGTCCTCGGCCCCGGTCAGCGGGCCCTGGTGCCCACGGGGGTGGCGATCGCGCTGCCCGAGGGGTACGCCGGGTTCGTGCACCCCCGCTCGGGGCTGGCGGCCCGGCACGGGATCACGGTGGTCAACGCCCCGGGCACGGTGGACTCCGGCTACCGGGGCGAGATCATGGTCACCCTGCTCAACACGGACGGCGCCGAGCCCTTCACCGTCCGCCGCGGCGACCGCATCGCCCAGCTCGTCGTCCAGCGCGTCGAGCAGGCCGTCTTCGAGCTCGTCGACGTGCTGCCCGGCTCGGCGCGCGGCGGGACGGGGTTCGGCTCCAGCGGCACCGCCTGAATCCACGAGCAGACCCCCCACGAGCTCACGCCACGAGCCGGCACCGCGTGCCGGCGGAGGAGAACGACACCATGTTCGGTCGCAAGAAGAAGAAGGCCGCGGCGCAGGACGCCGCCCCGCAGCAGCCGGAGGCCGCGCCGAGCGCGGAGGACGCCGCGGCGGCGCGGCGGCGCGAGCCGCAGGGCCCGCTCGACGTCTCCCAGGTGGAGGACCGGGACGGCTACCTCGATCTCGGCGCCGTGCTCGTGCGTCCCCGCCCGGGGCTGGGGGTGCGGCTCGAGGTGGACGAGCGCACGCAGCGCCCCCGTGCCGTCGCCCTCGACCTCGACGGCGGCTCGGTCCAGGTCCAGGCGTTCGCCGCGCCCCGCTCCGAGGGGCTGTGGGACGAGGTCCGCCGCGAGCTGGTGCAGTCGCTGCGCTCGAGCAACGGCGAGCCGACGGTCGAGGAGGGCCCGTTCGGGCTCCAGGTCGTCACCCGCTTCCCCGCCACCGCCTCCGACGGGACCCGCGGCTTCCGCCTCGCCCGCTTCGTGGGCGTCGACGGGCCGCGCTGGTTCGTGCGGGCCGTGTTCACGGGCACCGCCGCGGTGACCGCGGAGTCGGCCGCGGCCCTCGACGAGGTCGTGCGCGAGCTCGTGGTGGTGCGCGGCGACCGGCCCATGCCCCCCCGGGAGCTGCTGACGCTGGTCGTGCCCGAGGACGCGGTCCGTTCCCCCGCCCCGGACACGGAGCCTGAGCCCGAGCCGGCGCCGGAGCCCGTGCGGCCGCCGCGGCGCGGACCCGAGATCACCGAGATCGGCTGAGCCGTGACGAGAACAGGCACCGGCGAGTTCCGGCCGACACCGGGGACGGGGTCCATCGACGTGGTCGCCGAGGCGCCCGTGTGCGCGGGCGACCTCGACCCCTCGACCGCCGCCGGGAGCCGGCGCCGGGTGATGGCGACCGGTCTCGTGGTGGAGGTGACCGTGCCCCCGGTGACCGGCGCGCAGAACTACACCGCCCTGCTCGCCCCGGACTGCCCGCAGGCGCCGGGGGACGAGGGCGTGGCCGCCCCCCGGCCGCTGCGCCTCGTGTGGCACGGCCAGCGCACCGTGCCGGGCGTCACCGCGGGGACGCGGCTGCGCTGCGTGGGCGTGGTGAGCTTCCGGGACGGGCGCCCCTCGATGTTCAACCCGCGCTACGAGATCATCGCGAAGCAGGTCAGCAGATGACGGATCCCCAGGAGCCCGGCAGCGCCGCGGACGGTCCGGGGCGCGGCCACGACGTGGAGCGCTCGATGGCCGCCTACGCCGCGCGCTCGGGCATGCGCCGCAAGGACAACGGGCAGCTCGACGTGCTGCACGCCGTCGGCGGCTGGCGCGGTCTGGCCGAGACGATCCTGCCGGGCTTCGTGTTCCTCGCCGTGCTGCTCGTCGGCAACACCCTCGGGGTCGCGCTCGCCGCGTCCCTGGGCACGGCCGCCCTGTTCACCGTGCTGCGCCTGGTCCAGCGCCAGAGCCTGGTCCAGGCCGTGTCCGGGTTCGTGGGCGTGGGCGTCTGCGCGCTGTTCGCGCGGGCCACCGGCGAGGCGCTGGACTACTACGTCCCCGGCTTCTGGATCAACGCGGCCTGGTTCGCGGGCCTGGGCGCGTCCCTGCTCCTGCGCTGGCCGCTGCTCGGCGTCTTCTACGGCTACATCCGCGGGGAGGGCGCGCAGTGGCGCGACGTCCCGGTGCGCCGCCGCGCCTACCAGGTGGCCACGGTCATGCTGATGGCGATGTTCGCGGCCCGCCTGCTCGTGCAGGTGCCCCTGTACTTCGCGGAGAACCTCACCGGCCTGGGCGTGGCGCGGCTGGTCATGGGCGTGCCGCTGTACGCGCTGACCCTGTGGCTCGCCTGGCTCGTCTCCCGGCCCCCGGAGCAGATCGCCGCCCAGGAGCAGGACACCGCCTGAGGCCCCGGGCCGCGCTCAGCTCCGGTGCGGCTCGTGCCGGCCGGCCGTCGTGAACATCGCGCGCAGCTGCGCCTCGCCCTCCGTGGTGGAGACGAAGAACAGCTGGTCGGCGCCCTCCACCACGTCGTCCCCCGAGGGGGTGATGGGCACCCCGTCGCGCAGGATGGCCACGAGGGTCACGTCCGGCGGCCACGGCACCTGGGAGACCATCGTGGCGATGATGGGGTGCTCGTGCGGCACCGTGTAGGCGGAGAGGGTCGCCCCGCCCGTCTGCAGGGTCAGCAGGCGCACCACGTCGCCGACCTCGACCGCCTCCTCCACGAGCGCGGTCATCAGCCGCGGCGTGGACACGGCCACGTCCACCCCCCACGCGTCGTCGAAGAGCCACTCGTTCTTGGGGTTGTTGACCCGGCCCACCGTGCGGGGCACGCCGAACTCGCTGCGCGCCAGGAGGGAGACCACCAGGTTCGCCTTGTCGTCGCCCGTGGCGGCGACGACGACGTCGGTCTCCTCCAGCCCGCCCTCCCGCAGCGTGGAGAGCTCGCAGGCGTCACCGATGATCCACTGGGCCCCGCGCAGGTCCGAGCGGCCGATGACCTCGGGCTTCTCGTCGAAGATCACCACCTCGTGCTGGTGGGACAGCAGCTCCCGGGCGATCGAGGCGCCCACGGCGCCCGCGCCCACGATGACCACGCGCATCAGGATCCTCCCCGGGAGGTGTCGTCGGAGCCGGGCGCGTCGTCGGACTCCCGGCGCAGGGAGTTGGCGAAGTCGAGCACGTCCGGGCCGGGCGGGCGGGACAGGACGCGGGACACGGCCTCGACGTCGTCGGTGCGCATCATGGCGTGCACCACGTCCCCCTGCTGGTAGCTCATGTCGGGACCCGGCAGCACGCCCTCCCCGAAGCGCGTCACGAACGCGATCCGCACCCCCGTGGCCTCCTGGATCGCGTCCAGGTGCAGCCCGGACCACGAGTCGTCCAGGGACAGCTCGCCCAGCTGCAGCCGTCCCGAGGCCTCGCGGAAGTCGGCCGTGATCGTCTGCTCGGGCAGGATCCGGCGCAGCGCCTGGTCGGCGCTCCAGCGCACGGCGGCGACGGTGGGGATCCCCAGCCGCTGGTAGAACTCCGCCCGGGAGGGGTCGTAGATGCGGGCCACCACGTGGCGGACCTTGAACGTCTCGCGCGCCACGCGCGCCGCGATGATGTTGGAGTTGTCCCCGCTCGAGACGGCCGCGAAGGCGTAGGCCTCCTCGATCCCGGCCCGGCGCAGCACCTCCTGGTCGAAGCCGAGGCCGGTGACCTTCTTGCCCTCGAAGGACTTGCGCAGCCGCCGGAAGGCGCGGTCGTCCTGGTCGATCACCGCCACGGTGTGCCCGGAGTCCTCGAGGGTGTGGGCGACCATCACGCCGACGCGCCCCACTCCCATGATCACGAAATGCGCCATGCCTCTCAGCCTAGGTCACCCCGGGGGGCGCGGCCCGCACGGGGCGCGGCGGACAATCGGTGCGGGACGGACTACCGTGGGGAGCCGTGCAGAGCATTCCCCGGGCGCTGAGGCGAGCCCTCGTCGGCAAGCCCATCCACAACGAGCGGTTCAGCGACGCCGTGCTGCCCAAGCGCACGGCGCTGCCGGTGTTCTCGGCGGACGCCCTCTCCTCGGTGGCCTACGCCCCCGACGAGATCATCCTCACCCTCGCGCTCGCGGGGACCACCGCCGTGGCGGTCTCCCCGTGGGTGGGCCTGGCCGTGCTCGTGGTGCTCACCGTGGTGATCACCGCCTACCGGCAGAACGTGCGCGCCTACCCCTCGGGCGGCGGCGACTACGAGATCGTCTCCAAGAACCTCGGCCGCACCGCGGGGGTGGGCGTGGGCGCGGCCCTGATGGCCGACTACGCCCTCGTCGTGGCGGTGTCCATGGCCACCGCCGCCCAGTACGTCACCGCGGCGCTGCCCGCGCTCGCCGGGCGGCGGGTGGAGCTGGCCGTGGCCGGGATCCTCTTCGTGGGGCTGCTCAACCTGCGCGGGCTGAAGTTCATGGGCCGGGCCGCGGCCGTGCCCACCTACTTCTTCCTCGCGGTCCTGACCGCGCTGCTGCTCGTGGGCCTGGGCCAGGACCTCACCGGCTCCCTGGGGGACGCCCCCAGCGCCGGCCGGGAGGTCCTGCCGGCCGCCGGCTTCGACGCGGGGCTGGCCGGTCTCGCGGGGGCCCTGCTGGTGCTGCGGGCCTTCTCCTCCGGGGCCGTGGCGCTGACCGGCGTGGAGACCATCACCAACTCGGTGCCCTACTTCCGCAAGCCCCGCGCCGCCAACGCCGCGGCCACCCTGGGCGTGCTCGGGGCGATCTCGGCGGCCCTGCTGGCCGGGGTGCTGTACCTCGCGGACCGCACGGACGTCGTGGTCGTCGGCGACCCGGAGGAGCAGCTGCTCGTCGACGGCCGGCTCCCCGGCCCCGACTTCTTCCAGGACCCCGTGCTGGGCCAGCTCGCGAAGACCGTCTTCGGCACCGACTCCCTGTGGTTCTTCGTGCTCGTGGCCGCGACGGTGGGCGTGCTGATCCTCGCCGCGAACACCGCCTTCTCCGGCTTCCCCACGCTGGCGTCCCGGCTGGCGCGGGACGCCTTCCTGCCCCGGCAGCTGCAGGCGCGCGGGGACCGCTTCGCGTTCACCAACGGCATCCTGCTGCTGCTGCTCGTCGCCGTGGTGCTCACCGTGGCGTTCGGGGCCAACGTCAACAGCCTCATCCAGCTCTACATCGTGGGCGTGTTCGTCTCCTTCACGCTCACGCAGGCCGGCATGGTCCGGCACTGGGCGCGCGTCCGGCGGATGCGCCCGCACCCCGGGGTCCGCCGCGAGCTGTTCGTGCGCCGGGCCGTGGCCCTGGTCGCCTTCGTGCTGTGCGCGGCGGTGCTCGTCGTCGTCCTCGTCACCAAGCTCACCCAGGGCGCGTGGATCACCATCGTGGCCATCGTGGTCCTCAGCGCGGTCATGGCGGGGGTCCGGCGGCACTACGACGCCGTGGACGCCGAGCTCGCGCTGCAGCCCGACTCCCCGGTCCGGGCCCTGCCCTCGCGGGTGCACGCCATCATCTACGTCTCCTCCGTCCGCAAGCCCCTCATGCGCGCCCTGGCCTACGCCCGGGCGTCCCGGCCCTCGACCCTCGAGGCCGTCGTCGTGGACACGAACGCCGCCGCCACCCGCCGGATCCTCGACGAGTGGCGCCGCCTCGAGATCCCGGTGCCCGTCACCGTGCTCCACGCGCCCTACCGGGACACCATCGGCCCGGTCCTCGACCACGTGCGCGGGGTGCGCCGCAAGTCGCCCCGGGACCTGGTCGTGGTGTACCTGCCCGAGTACGTCGTGCGGCACCGGTGGGAGCGGCTGCTGCACAACCAGGCCATCCGGCCGCTGCGGGCCCGCCTGCACCAGGAGCGCGGGGTCATGACGGCCTCCGTGCCCTGGCACCTGTCCTCCGCCTCCGGCCAGGACACGGGCCCCGAGTCCGCCCCCGAGCAGAGAGCGTCCCGCCCGTGACCCCGTCCCACCCCCCGGCCCCCGCCGAGCCCGCCGCCCCCGTCGAGCTCGAGCTGCGCCTGGGCCTCGTCGCCCACGGCGGCCACACCGTGGCCCGCACCGGCGAGGGCCGCGTGGTGTTCGTCCGCCACGGCCTGCCCGGCGAGCTCGTCCGCGTCCGCCTCACCGACAGCGGCCCCGAGGCCCGGTTCTGGCGCGGCGACGTCGTGGCCGTCCTCGAGGCGGACCCCCACCGGCGGACCGAGCACGTGTGGGCCCCGGCCGACCCCCTGCTGACCTGGCGGCGCGGCGAGCCGCCCGTCGGCGGCGCGGAGTTCGGCCACGCCGAGCTGGAGGCCCAGCGCGCCCTCAAGGCCGCGGTGGTGACCGAGCAGCTCACCCGACTGGCCGGGCTCGAGACCGAGATCGTCGTCGAGGCCGTGCCGGGGGAGGACCCGCAGGGCCGCGGCTGGCGCACCCGGGCGCACTTCGCGGTCGACCCCGCGGGGCGGATCGGGATGCACCCCCACCGCAGCGCGGCCGTCGTCCCGGTGGACGGCTTCCCGCTCGTGGTCCCCGCCATCGACGCCCTGCGGCTCGGGCGGCTCGACCTGCGCGGGGCGGAACGGGTCGACGTCGCGGCCCCCGCCGACGGCGGGACGCCGCTGGTGCACCTGAGCCTGGCCGCCGGGGCCGACCTGCACCGGCTGCGCCGCGAGCTGGCACGGCTCACCGCGGATCGGGACGTCTCCGTCACCGCCCGCGCCGAGGGGCAGCGCGAGCCCGAGACGTGGGCGGGCCGGCCGTCGGTCGCCGAACACGTGGGCCCGCACCGGTGGGAGGTCTCCGCCGAGGGGTTCTGGCAGATCCACCGCGCCGCCCCCGCCCTGCTGCACCGGGAGGTGCCCGCGGCCGCCGCGGCGCGCCCCGGGGAGCACGCCCTCGACCTCTACGCCGGCGCCGGACTGTTCACGGCCGCGCTCGCGGACGCCGTGGGGGAGATGGGCACGGTCCTGGCCGTCGAGGGCTCGCCGGTCACCAGCGCCGACGCCCGCCGCGCCTTCGCCGGCCGGCCGGGGGTCCGTGTCGAGCGCGGGAGCGTCGACAAGGTGCTCGCCCGGACCTGGCCGCAGGCGGCGCCGGCCCGTGGCCGCCGGCCGGCGCGGGGCGGCCGCCCGGCC